>DASYMC010000146.1:0-39407 GCA_036009255.1 Pseudonocardiaceae bacterium | reverse complement strand
TCGGTGATCAGATCAGCGCTTTCCGCTTCCTGATCCGCGACCGGGACTCCAAATTCACCGCCGCTTTCGACGCCGTCTTCGGCTCCGAAGGCATCACCACCGTTCAGATCCCTCCCCGCACACCCCAGGCGAACTGCTATGCGGAACGGTTCATCGGCAGCGTCCGCGCCGAGTGCACCGACCGACTGCTGATCTACCACGAGCGACACGCCCGAGCTGTTCTTGACCGCTACGTGCGCCATTTCAATGACCACCGCCCGCACCAGAGCCTGGATCAACACCCGCCAACCCACGACCCAGCCACCCCGATCCCCTTCGACACCCCGATCAACGCCACCGAGTCCTCGACGGACTGATTAACGAGTACCGGGCCGCAGCCTGACCCGACCAGAAAACACCTGGCCAAGCCTCAAACCGAGTTTTGGCACGCCACAGGCCGGTTCCCCGGCAATTGCTAGGTCGTGTCTCCAGCGTCGGAGCGCTGATCAGCAGCAGCACAGCACCGTGCGGGTTGCTGCTGACCGGGTGGTTGCTATCCATGGTCGGCCCCTCGAGTACTGCCATCGTGCTCGGCGCCGGTTTGACCCTGGTCGCACTGGCCGCAACCGCGAGCCCGACGGTTCGACACGCCGATCTACCCAGGCACAGCGACCACGCCACGCATTCTGCCCGCTCAACGGGTAACGAAGTGCCTGTAAGTACGCTGAGCCTCTGAATGCGCCGAGAGGACGAGTGTTCAGATCGCCATGGCCGCACGGACCTGGTCGTGGGCGTCGTCGCCACCGGTACCCGCCGAAGTGATCCGGCCCGCTTCCATGACGTAGTAACGGCTCGCCGCGGCGAGGGCGAACCCAACGTGTTGCTCGACCAACAACGTTGACAACTCCCCACGGGAGGTCAATGACAGGATAGTTCGCTCGATCTCCGCCACCACCGATGGCTGGATTCCCTCGGTCGGCTCGTCCAGGATCAGGACTCTCGGCTGGGTGATCAAGGCACGCGCAATGGCCAGTTGCTGCCGCTGACCACCGGAGAGAAGGCCGGCCCTGCGCGCCAGTAGCCCATTCAGCGCGGGGAACAGGTCGAGCATGTCGGCGATCAGCTTTTTTCCGTCTCGCTTGGTGTCGGCTACCAGCTGAAGGTTTTCCGCGGTGGTCAATTGAGGGAAGCACTGCTGTCCCTGCGGCACGTAGCCCAGGCCCCGCTTGACTCTCTCGCTGGGCCGCATCCGGGTGATGTCTTCGCCATCCAACAGGATGCGCCCAGCTCGCGGCTGGAGCAGCCCGACCGCAGCACGCAACAGGGTCGTCTTTCCGGCACCGTTGTGTCCCATCACCGCGGCGACCCCACCTGCTGGTACCTCCACGGTCACGCCGTGCACGACGGTAGTCCGTCCGTATCCGACGTGGATGCCGGTCATGGTCAGCATCAGGATGTGACCTCCGCCCGGCCGAGGTAGACCTCCTGAACCCTGGGATCGGCCTGGACCTGCGCCACCGTGCCCTCGCTCAAGATCTGTCCGGCGTGCAGCACGGTGACAGAGGTGGCAAACGAGCGCATGAAATCCATGTCGTGCTCCACCACGACGACGGTGCGTTCGGCGCCGATCCTCCGCAGCAGCTCGCCTGTCTGTGCTCGCTCGTCCGCACTCATCCCGGCCACCGGCTCGTCCAGCAGCAGTACCCTCGCGTTCTGCACCAGTAGCATGCCGATCTCCAGCCACTGCTTCTGACCGTGCGCCAGTGCTCCTGCTTCGCGGTCCCGCAATGCGGTCAGACCGACGGTTTCCATGGCCGCTTCGACCTCCGGCGGCACCGACGATCTGCAGCGCAGGAGTGACAGCGGCGAGCGCCCTGCCCCGGCCGCGATGTCGAGATTCTGCAGGACGCTTAGTTTCTCGAACACGCTGGCGGTCTGAAATGTACGCCCGACACCCAGCCGGGCGATCCGGTGCACCTTCTTGCCGATCAGTTCGGTCCGACCGTACCGGACTGACCCGGTGGCCGGAGCCAGCCCGGTGATCGCGTCAATCAGAGTGGTCTTGCCCGCGCCGTTAGGGCCGATCAGGAACCGCAGGTCGCGCTGTAGCACTGTCATTGAGACCCCGTCGACAGCGACGAACCCGTCGAACACCACCCGCACGTCGGATAGCTCCAGGTAGTCGGCCTCCATCGTCATCGGCCGACCTCCGATCCAGCGCTGACCCCGGAAAGGCCAGGCTCTGGGGGTGGTGGGCTCGCCGCATCGGAAGGCTGGAGGGACCTCGTGGCGCCGGCCCGGGTACCCGCACGCCGTAACGGGTTCCGCAAGAGATTTACTGACGAGAACCCGGCAGGCAGGAAGGCGATCACCAGCACGAACAATGCGCCTTGGAAGTAGGTCCAGAACGAGGGAAAACTCTCCGAGAGGGCAGTCTGCGCCCAGGCTACGGCGATGGCCCCGAGCGCCGGCCCGAACAGCGTAGCCCGACCGCCGATCGCCACGCCGATCAGGAAAGCGATCGAGGGCACAACTCCAACGTTGGCCGGAGAGATGATTCCTACGATGGGCACGAACAACGCGCCGGCGATGCCAGCCATCGCCGCCGCAAGCACATAAGCCACGACCTTGATATTGGCCGGGTCGTAGCCCAGGAACCGGACCCGTTCCTCCTGGTCACGGACCGCGATGAGTAGCTCTCCATATCGTGAACGGTAGAGCTGCCAAACAATAGCCAGCATTACCAGCAGGATGAGTGCTGCGATGTAGAACAGCATCCTCTTGTTCACTGGGTCGAACAGGTTGAAGCCGAAGAACGATCGGAACCCGTTGAGTCCGTTGAATCCACCGATGGTGTCGACCTGGCCGACCAGCAGGATCGCGAAGGCCGCCGCCAGCGCCTGAGACAGGATAGCGAAATACGCACCGCGCACCCCCCTGCGAAAGATCGCGGCGCCGAGCCCGAAAGCCACCAGCGATGGGATCAGCACCACTCCGAGCAGGGTCACCACCGGAGACCGGAATGGTTCCCACCAGAAGGGAAGCCAACCGGCGCCGTAGAGCCGCATGAAATCGGGCACCCCGGACGTTCCGGCGTCGGCGAGCTTGAGGTGCATGGCCATCACGTAGCCGCCCAAACCGAAGAACACACCCTGCCCTAGCGTCAGCATGCCGCCCCGACCCCATGCCACGCCGATCCCGACTGCCACGATCCCGTAGCAGATGAACCGACCCAACAGCGACAGCCGAAAATCCGAGAGCACCGTAGGCGCCACCACCAGCAACGCTACGGCGCCCAGCACGAAAACAGATAGGGTGCCGTAATTGCGTTTGAGCTTTCCGGTGACTTTCGCACTGGTGGCGGTCACGCCAGGCTCCTGGTCCGGATGCTGAAGATGCCCTGCGGTCGGATCTGCAAGAAGACTACGACCACGACGAAGACCATGACCTTCGCAATATTGGCAGTAGTGGAGTACTCGAATGTCGCCTGCAGCAGACCGAGCCCGAATGCCGCGATCACGGCGCCCTTGATCTGGCCGATGCCACCCGCTACGACGACCAGGAAGGCGTCGACGATGTAGCTGGTGCCCAGGGTGGGGCCGGTCGAACCGAGCAGGGTGAGCGCTACCCCGGCGATCCCTGCAAGACCGGAGCCGATGAAGAACGTGAGCCGGTCGGTGTTCCGGGTGGAGATGCCAACCGTCTCAGCCAGGTCGCGATTCTGCACCACACCCCGGATCCGGCGTCCCAGTGGCGTCGTCTTCAACAGCAAGGACAGCCCAACGACGGCGGCCACTGCGAGGGCAAAGATGAACAGGCGGGCCGCGGGCACTTGGGTGAACCCGATGTCGATGCTGCCTGATAACCAGCCGGGAGCGCGGACGTCGACGTTCGGTGCACCGAAGATGTCACGGGCCGTCTGTTGCAAGATCAGTGACACTCCCCAGGTTACGAGCAGGGTGTCCAGTGGGCGGTGGTACATCCGGCGGATCAGGGTGGCCTCCAGGATCAGGCCCATGACACCACCCACGAGGAACCCGAGCGGAATAGCCAGGAGAAGCGAGGTCCCTGCGTCGGCTATCCCATGCTGAACCACGAAGGCCGTGTAGGCGCCCGCCATCATGAATTCGCCGTGCGCCATGTTGATCACGCCCATTTGCCCGAAGGTCAGAGCCAGCCCGAGCGCGGCGAGCAACAGCACCGAGCCCAGCGAGACGCCGGCCACCAGTTGGCTGAACAGGGCTTGCATGATCTTGCCCCTTAGCCGGTCAGGCCCTTGGCCCAGTCATAGCTCTTGAGGAAGGGATCGGGCTGCACCGGGGAACCGGAACTCCACTCAGTGTGGATTAGCGCGTCGGGACCGACCTTTCCGATCAGCGCTGTCTTGGTGATGTGGTGGTTCTCGCCGTTGACCGTCACCGTCCCCTCCGGGGCGTCGTAGCTCACACCGTCTGCGGCGTTGCGGACGTCGTTGGTCGTGAACGACTTCGCCTTCTCCACCATCGCCTTCCACAAGAACAGGGATGTGTAGGCCGCCTCCATCGGGTCGGAGGTCACCCGGTTCTGACCGTACTTGGCCTTGAACTGCTGCACGAAAGCGGCATTCTTGGGGGAATCGATTGTCTGATAGTAATTCCACGCGGTCAGCTGATCCACCACGTTGTCCAGGCCGATTCCGCCGATCTCCTCCTCGGCGATCGACACCGACACCACTGGCATCGTGGCCGCGGTCAGGCCGGCGTTGCGGTATTCTTTGAAGAACGCAACATTCGAATCACCGTTCAGCGTGTTGAACACCGCAGCCGCCCCTGCTCCTTTCACCTTGTTGACGATCGTCGCGAAGTCGGTGTGCCCCAGCGGTGCGTATTCCTCACCCTTAATCTCGATACCGTTGGCTTTAGCGTACGCCTTGATCTCCTTGTTGGCGGTACGCGGGAAGACGTAGTCAGAACCCACCAGGAACAGAGACTTGACGCCCTTCTGCTTCAGGTAGTCCAACGCCGGCACAATCTGCTGGTTGGTGGTTGCCCCGGTGTAGAAGATGTTCGGCGAGGCCTCGAGGCCCTCGTACTGCACCGGGTAGAACAGCAGCGAGTTGGCACCTTCGAACACCGGGAGCATCGCCTTGCGGGAAGCCGAGGTCCAGCCACCGAACACCGCCGCCACGCAGTCCGAACTAATCAGCTTGCCAGCCTTCTCGGCGAAGATCGTCGGCTCCGAGGCACCGTCCTCGCTGACGACGCTGAGCTGCTTGCCGAGCACGCCGCCACTGGAGTTGATCTGCTCGGCGGCCAGTACGAGCGAATCGTGCACCGTCTTCTCGCTGATCGCCATGGTGCCGGACAGCGAGTTCAAGAACCCGATCTTCACCGAACTGCCGGAGGTATCGGCACAAGTGCTCGACGACGAACCACCCGCCCCAGCGGCGCCGACCCGGCTACCGCAACCGGCCGACACGAGCCCTACAACCATCAAGACGGCGGCCGCACTCAACAGCCGATTTTTCGCCCGTAGTCTGCTCATTTTGCGACTCCTCTCCACGCCGGGGTCGGCCGTTCCGCGCTACCGCCAGATTCCTAGCCCTATATGACTGCTGCTCGCCGGGACCGAAACAATGGCAGGTAAACGACTGGATGCCTGCGCTGCACCGTAAGAACGAGATGTGACAGACAGATTTCTAATTTGAGTCGACACTGTTACGTATCACTATTTTGGGTGATTATGAAGTCACTATAGGTGACCTGATCTCGCTTGACGCCTCGAATAATCCAAGGCCGATCACACGGGTGGGTGTAGCACCACCAGCCACGCTGCGGCCAGCATCGCCGGGCCATGGGGTACCTCACGGTAACCAAACATCCGCGCTGGCGCCGCCACAACTGCGGTTAACACGCTTGCCGCAAGCACTGCCAGCAACAGCCCTGACCAAGACGTCGCAGCAGTGAGCCCGCCCAGGCTGCCCGCAAGCTTGACGTCGCCACCTCCAAGGGCCCCCGGTGCGAGCAATCGCACCATGGCGTAGCCACCGGCCCACAACAGTGCACCAGCTACCGCGCGCAGCAATAGCCCACCGTTCGCGGCTCCGATCGCTGCAAGTGTCAGCATGACAGCCACCAGCGGATAGGCCGGCAGGGTAACCACGTCTGGCAATCGCCGGGCGACCAGGTCGGCGCCCGCCAACAGCACACCGGCCCAGCCGAGCACCAGCGGCACCGGCCACCACCACAGCGGTAGGCCTACGTCAGCTTGTTGCACGACCACCACCCACAGCACAGCTACCAGGGCGGCACAAACCGGCATCGGCACCCGCACACCCCGAGGTGTCAAGCGCAGCATCCTCGCTCCCCCGGCACCTGCAGCGGCTCCTGCCACGGCGGTCCACACGCTGTTCACACCCGCTAGCTTGTCGCGCGCAACGGGGCGACGGGCCAATGCCGGCTCAAGCTGTGGATTGCGGGGTGCGTGTGGACAACTCCAGGATTCCCCGCTACCGAAGATCAGAACACGCCGCGAGCAGCAGCATCACGCACCGCCGCGTCGTGCTCCTCACGCGTCACGGAGAAGCACGACGCACCGTCTTTCTGGCACTTCACGAAGTAGCGCCAGGTTCCTGGCTCTGGGTTCAGCGCGGCGGAGATGGCCGCTGCGCTCGGCGATCCAATGGGTGAGGCTGGCAACCCGACGTTGAGGTAGGTGTTGTACGGGCCAGGTCGGCTCCTGTCGGCATCCGATGTATTCACCTCCTGCCGGTCGAGCGGGTAATTGATGGTGGAGTCCATCTGCAAGGGCATCCCAGCCGCGAGCCGGTTGTGAATGACCCGGGAAACTCGTCGAAAGTCCGGGGTGATCGCCTCCCGCTCGATCACCGATGCGATCACCAGCAGCTCGTAGCTGCTGTAACCGGGGTCCGCACTAGGCGGGGGAAATCCACTAGCCAATAGCCGGGCCACGGACGTGGCGATGACTTGCTGCAACAGCTCTCTCGCGGTGCTGCCGGGGCGCACGTCGTAGTCCCCGGGGACCAGCAACCCCTCCAAACGTCGACGAGGTTCGACGCGTGAGGCCGGATCGAGGGCCCAGCCAGGTACCGCCAGCTGGCGAAGATCAGGCTGGTCCATCGCCGTACGGAGCTCGTCCGGACTCACACACGTGCTGGTTTCACCGATCTTCGCGCAGCTGGCTCGAGAGATCTCCGCGAGCAGTCCCGGTACGGTCTTCCCATCAGGGAGCTCAACGTTGTCGAGCTGCTCGCCACCGCGGATCTCCAGGCGCCCGACCCGAGCGTTCGATTCTTGTAGCGTCGCCACTGCGACGGCGCCTGACATCCGCTCCCGCAATTGGTAATAACCAGGTTGCACGCTCCGTACCCGAGGATCCGCATCAGCGGCGAGGGTGAAGGCCCGGACGCTGGCTACCACATTGGATCGGGCCAGGGTGGCGCCGATTGCGGTGAGGCTCTGGCCGTCCTCGACCTGCACGATGGCCTGCGCATCACCCGCTCCGGGAAAATCAGGAACCTCCCGCAAGGCCCGTAGCTCGCGCACCCCGGCGTAGACACCGCCGAACGCCAGCACCAGCACCGCCAAGACGATGCCGAGCACCACCCGTCGACGGCGCTGCTGTCGGGCTCGACGCCGGCGCCTCCGGTCCTCGATCCGCCGCACCGTGCGCGGCTGCTCTGCTTCGCCGGCAGCGTCCCTGAACAGCCCAAGGTCGTCGGTCATCCCGCCGCCTCCGTCGTGCACCGAGAGTCAACATACCCGGCACGGGGGCCCGACACACCGGACGCTGACGAACGACACGCCGGGCATGGGGTGATGACACGCCGGGCGTGCCGGGTGTGCCAGGCGCGGGGCGTCACGGGGGGGTGCCCGGGGGGTGGCTGGCACTTGGCGTGGGGTGGACGCCCCGGGTGGGGTCGAGGCGCTGGGGGTCGAGGCGCTGAGCGTCGAGCCAGCCTTGCAGAATTTCCACGGCGGCAGCTTGATCGACCACGGCCCGCTGTTTGCGGCCGCGAACTCCCCGCTCGGCAAGCATCCTGGTCGCTGAGACGGTGGTGAGGCGCTCGTCGGTCAGCTGTACCGGGACACTCTCGCCAAGTCGGGTGGCCAGCGCGCTGGCATAGTCGGTCGCCGCACCCGCCGCGACGCCGTGCCGCCCGGCCAATGTGCGCGGGAGCCCCACCACCACCTCGACCACCTCGTGCTCAGCCACCATCGCCGCCAGTGCATCGAGGTCCCTGCCCCCCGACCGGTCGCGGGCCAGCGTAACCAGCGGCGTCGCAAGGATTCCGCCGGGATCAGACAGCGCGACCCCCACCCGTACCTCGCCGACGTCCACCCCGAGGCGACGTCCGGGTCCGGCACGAGCGCGACCAGGTGACCCGGGGTCAGACCCGCTCACCTGCCGTTGCGCCCCGCGAGCTCGGTCCGCAGGGCCGTCAACGCGGCGGGGATCCCCTCCGGCTCGGTACCGCCGCCTTGGGCAAGATCCGGCTTGCCCCCACCGCGACCGCTCACGGCAGGTCCGAACACGGGCACCAGCGCGCCCGCCGCTATCCCCTGCGCCCGAGCGGCGGCGGTGGTAGCCACCACGAAGGACACCTTGCTGCTTGCCTGGTCGACGCTGAACAGCGCGACTACCCCGGACCGTTCACCGAGCCGGCCACGCACCTCGGTGGCAAGTGCCCGCAAGTCGGCACCGCTCACCCCGTTGCCCGTTTCGGCAGCCACCAGCGCGGTCGCGCCGATCTGCTCGGCGCTCTGCGCCAGGGCGCCGGCCGAGGACAGCACCGCGCCGGCGCGTAGCCGCTCCAGCTCCCGTTCGGCAGCACGCAGCCGCTCCGTCACCGCGCCGATGCGCTCGGGCAACTCCTCCGGCCGGGCCTTGAATTGCTCAGCCAGTTGCGCCACCAGCACGTGCTCACGGGCCAGGAAGCGGAACGCATCCAAGCCGACCAGCGCCTCCACCCGCCGCACCCCGGCTCCGATAGACGCCTCGGAGAGCAGCTTGATCAGGCCGATGTCAGCCGAGTTGCGGACGTGCGTCCCGCCGCAGAGCTCCTTGGAGTAGTCGCCGATGGCCACTACCCGGACCGCGTCCCCGTATTTCTCGCCGAACATCGCGACGGCACCGGCATTGCGGGCATCCTGCCTGGACATCACGTCGGCGGTAACCGGAAGCGAGCGCAACAGCACCTCGTTGACCTCGTCCTCGACGTCGGTCAGCACGCTGGGCGCCACCGCACCGCCCGGCGAGGTGAAGTCGAAACGCAGCCGACCCGGAGCGTTAAGGGAGCCGGCCTGCGCGGCGCTGGTGCCCAATGCCCGGCGGATGCCGGCATGCACCAGGTGCGTCGCGGAATGTGCCCGGGCCACCGCACGCCTGCGGGTGATGTCGACCTGCGCCAAGACCGGAGCGTCGAGCTGCACCTCGCCGGAGACGACCGTCCCCCGGTGCACCGACAGGCCCTCCACCGGGGACTGCACATCGGCCACCTCAATGGCGAACCCGTCACCGACCAGGGTGCCGGTATCAGATTGCTGGCCACCGCCCTCAGCGTAGAACGGGGTGCGGTCCAGCACGACCTCCACGGTACTGCCTGCACCTGCCGCGGGGACGCCTGCGCCGTTGACGAGAAGACCGATCACCCGGGCCTCGGCGGAGAGATCGGTATAGCCCAAGAAGTCGGTACGGCCGTGCGCGTCGAGCACAGTGCGGTACTGGCTGAGGTCCCCGTGACCGGAGCGGCGGGCAGCGGCATCGGCCTTGGCTCGCTGGCGCTGCTGCGCCATCAACGCCCGGAATCCAGCCTCGTCGACCGACAGGCCGGCCTCGGTGGCCATCTCCAAGGTGAGGTCGATCGGGAACCCGTATGTGTCGTGCAACTGGAAGACCTGGTCTCCGGCCAGCTGGGCGCCACCGGCCTGGCGGGTTCGCGCCGCCGCCAAGTCGAAGATTCGCGACCCGGCGGACAACGTGGTCAGGAACGCCTCCTCCTCGGCCGCAGCCACCGCCTCGATCCGGTGGTAATCCGTGACGATCTCCGGGTAGGACGGACCCATCGTGTCCCGCACCACCGCGGTGATGTCGCTGAGCACCGGTTGGGCGACACCAAGCAGCCGCAACGACCGGACGGTGCGACGCAGCAACCGGCGCAGTACATAGCCGCGTGCCTCATTACTCGGGGTCACGCCGTCGCCGATGAGCATGACGCCGGTGCGCGCGTGGTCAGCGATCACTCGAAAGCGCACGTCATCGACCGGATCGGCGCCGTAGCGCCGGCCGGAGAGCTGCTCGGCGAGGGTGATCACCGGCCGTAGCAGGTCGGTCTCGTAGACATTCGGCACGCCCTGGAGCAACAGCGCCACCCGCTCGACGCCCATGCCGGTGTCGATGTTCTTGGCGGGCAGTGGCTCGAGGATCGAGAAATCGCTCTTCCCCGGGCCGGTGGACTCGCCCCGCTCAGCCTGCATGAAGACGAGATTCCAGATCTCCAGGAACCGATCCTCATCGACGATCGGGCCACCGGGACGGCCGAACTCCGGGCCCCGGTCGATGTAGATCTCCGAGCTGGGGCCGCACGGGCCGGGCACACCCATGGACCAGAAGTTGTCGTCCATGCCGCGGCGCTGGATGTGCTCGGCGGGTATTCCGGCGACCGTACGCCACAACTGCTCGGCCTCGTCGTCGTCGGTGTAAACCGTGACCCAGACGCGGTCTGGATCAAAGCCGTAGCCACCGGCATCCACAGAGCCGGTCACCAAACGCCATGCGTGCTCGATGGCCCCTTGCTTGAAGTAGTCCCCGAAGGAGAAGTTGCCGGCCATCTGGAAGAACGTGTTGTGCCGGGTGGTCTTGCCCACCTCATCGATATCCGGGGTGCGCACACATTTCTGGATGGAGGCCGCTCGGCTGAAGGGAGGCGTCGCCTGGCCGAGAAAGTACGGTTTGAAGGGCACCATGCCTGCGTTGACGAACAGCAGGTTCGGGTCATCAACCAGCAGGGAGGCGCTGGGCACCACCGTATGCCGGGATCGCTGGAAATGGTTCAGGAACCGTTGGCGGATCTCGTGGGTTTGCACGGGTCTTCCTCGTAGCCAGATGGTTGCGCGCCGTAGACCACACAATTATTACTATTGCGGAGCAGCACGGTGACTAGACCCGCGCGCGGGTCACACCTGATCGGCTCGCTCCGGAACCGGCATGTGCGGTGTCGATGCCTGTGCGATCGGCGACGGCGGCGTGCAGCTGCGCTTCCCGCTCGACCATCCCGGCCCGGACGTCGGCACCGAAGGAACCCACCGCCGTGGCCAGTTCCCGCATCGCATCGCCGATGTTCTCGGCAGCACCCGCTGGAGTCAATTGCCGGACGCGCGCCCGCGCCCTACGGCTGGCCGCAACGCCGGCAGCAATTCCCAGCCCGAACCAGAGCGTCCGCCTCACCGCTTGTCCCCGTTCCGTCAGCGCCCGCGTGGCCGGCGGCGAGATGCATGGTCCTTGCGCTTACGACGACCCATCGCCTTGCTCACGCCATAGGATAGCGCCGCAACCCGCACCAACGGGCCACCCAGCGTGGCGGTGAACAGCGAGGTCAGCGCGGAGACGTTACCGGTCACCGCCTGAGCATTCGCGGTGATCCCGTCCAGCCGCTCCAGCTGGGCATTGACCTGGGTGACGGTTGTGTTCGCGCCGGTGAACAGGGGATCGGCTTCCGCGCTGGCCTTGCGGATCGCCTGTGTCGCCTCATCGAGTGTGCGGCCGAGCTTGATGAGTGGCACAGCCAGTAACCCCACCAGCACGACGAACGCACCCGCGGCAACCAGGGAGGCGATCTGACCTGCCGACACGTGCACGTGCCCTCCTCGCCGACGGCGACCGGTGATGGGCGATGAGGTTACCGGGCCCGTTCACGCGCCGTCATGGTGGGCCGACGACGAGCTGCGCTGGGTGGGGATGGCTGAGGAAATCGTGGTGGGAGATCTCCCAGCCATACGCGCCGGCGAGGGGGAACACCAGGACGTCACCCACGCGCAGCCGCTCGACCCAGACGCCACGAGCGAGCACGTCGCGTGGTGTGCACAGCTCGCCGACCACATCTACGCACATCGCGCGTACCTCTGGGCGATCGAATGGGTAGCGCCACTCCTCGATCTTCAGCACCGCGAACGGGTGGCTGTACCCCCAGGCAGCCGGCAGCCGGAAATGATGGGTTCCACCGCGCAGCACCGCGAAACAACGGCCGTGAGTGCACTTGAGGTCGAGCACCTCAGCGGCGTACCAGCCGGCCTCGGCCACCAGGAACCGGCCCAACTCGAAGATCAACCGTACCCCGGGCGGCAGCCCGCCGACCGTCGCGCCGATCCCATGGGAGAACCTCGCCAGGTCGAAGCCGTCACCGCCGGTGTAGGGCACTCCGATGCCGCCGCCGACGTCGATGACGTCCAGATCGATCCGGTGCCGGGCCGCCTGCTCCGTGCACCACGCCACAGTCTCGGCGACAAAGCGCGCGTGCGCGTCCGCGTCGAGGTTGTTCGACGCCGCATGCAGGTGAAAGCCTCGCAACGCGACCGTGGGAAGACGGCCGGCCAGCTCGATCGCCCCCGCCAGCATCGCCTCGTCGATACCGAACTGGGTCGCGGTACCGGCCATCCTCAGCTGCCCCGGTAGCCCGCTGGCGCGTCGGTTGACCCGCAGCGTCACCGGCACGCGGACACCGACCTCGGCCGCGATCATTCCCGCTCTGCGCAGCTCGAGCATGCTTTCCACATTGAGGAGGTCCAGGCCGGCCTCCAACGCACCGGCAATCTGCGCGTCGGTCTTGGCCGGACCACTGAAGGCCAGCCGCAAGGCGCCTGCGGCGACCGCCTTGCCGACCTCCCCCAGCGACGCCACTTCAAACCCCTCGACATGCGCAGCCACCGTACTGAGCACCGCGGGATGGCTGTTCGCCTTGATCGCGTAGTACAGCTCACAGCGCCCGGTCAGCGCGGCGCGGACCGCGTCGAGCTTGGCGAGCAGCGTGCCCAGGTCGTAGACGTAGGCGCACACCGGCTCGGCGCCGGTCCCCTGCCCTCTCAGCGCCCCGCTCACTCGCTCCCAGGCGGCGCCCTCGGGCTGCTGGGCCCGAACGGCCGTCAATGGCTCACCTCATGCAGCGGGTTGCGCACCTGGACGTACTGGTCACCGCCGGCCGGATCCAGTCGCATCCGGGCGAATGCCTTGATCGGCAACGTCGGCCCGAACAGGACGGCGCGGTCGGTGGCGACGTCCTCCCGCAATGCCGGGTCAGCCGCCAAGCTGGTGAGGGTCGCTCCCACCACCGTCCTGACCCGCTGCCATGCCTGGCCCGAATCGACGCCACACCGGGTGACCAGGTGAGCAACGATCTCCCCGAGGTGGTTCGACAGCACGGTATAGAGAACTTTGGCCCGCATCACCTGGACATCGTCGGTCACCGTGACCGTTCCCGGCCGGGGATCAAGCGCCAACCCCTGCCGGCGCAGCCGTCCCGGATAAATGCGCATCCCACCCCAGTCGCGCAACACCAACCGGGTGGGCATGGCTTCAACGAAGGTGAAGATGCAATTCTGCAGGTGAGCCTCCACCGCGATGCCGTACTTGGTCATCAGGATCACCGACACGGGTAACAGCAGGGCGGCGTATTCCTCGGCGAAGCGCAGCCCAGCGGCGCCGAGGTCTGCTTCGCCGCGCGTCACGGCGTAGCGTGTCACAAGCTCGACCAGGAGGCTTGAGTCCGTCACCGGCGCCCGAGCCGGCAAGGCACATCCCGGTACGGGCAGCTCCTCGGGACGGAGGTAAGCGCTGACGTCGCGACGGATGAGTGCCGACAGCGCACGGGAGCGCCGGTCGGGATCCGGATCGTGTGGCAGCGGCCGGTAGCTGGCACCGGCGAGCTCGTCGAGCAGAACGATTCGATCGATCAGAGCGGGTTCCCGGTCGATGATCTGCCGGAGCAGCCGGCTGTACACCGGCCCGTTGTTGGTTGTATGGGCCGAGATCGAGCGCCGGGTAGAGCCGATCAAGGTGTCCAGGGCCGTCTTGACCAGCAGGCGGCGGCCCCTGGGTGAGCGCTCGGTGAGCAGGGTCCGCACGCTCGACGTCGGCACGCCGGCCAACCGGGCGGCGGGTACGGGCACCACTGTGCGATCCGCGATCTCCTCAGCGAGCAGGGGGCGGACCACCTGTTCGAGCTGCCAGGGGTGCACAGGCACGAACACGTAAGCAGCCGGATCGAGCTGATCAACGCGGAAATGCTCCCGGACGGCTGCGTTGAGTTTCGGGTACTCCGCCCACAGGAGCTCCCCGACGTCACGGCCTAGCTCATCGGGTGTGGACTCGATGCGTTCCCGGCGGATGGCCACGAGGCTCAGATAGGTCGACGTCCCGGACTCCAGGTCGTGACGCAACAGGTCAGCAGGTTGCATTCCCAGCCGGCCGCGTCCGCATGGATGCAGGTTGTGCCCCTCGGTGTTGAGCCTCTCGAAGAAAACCATGATGTCCTCGGGGGCCTCGCCTGCGGCGAGGCGCTGCGCAAGGCCCACGGTGTCCGGCGCGTTCAGTTGGAGCGCAATCTGGCGCAGCACCAGCCGCTGCTCCTCAGTTCGGGTGTAGGCCAACGTGAGGTTGGCCACGGTGTCGGCGAGCTCAGCGGCGAACGATCGCCAGGCCGGCGCCGGGGCGAATTCGGCCAGGAGCTCGACGAGGTCATCCGGGGACCGCATCGCGTTCGCCTCGCCAGCGCGTAGGCACAGCACTGGGTAGCCCGGTTTGACATTGTCGAAGGCGTGCTCGGCGCGGACCGGGAAGGCCAGTACTACCGCGGCCTCGAGCTGGAGGACGAACCAGCTGCCCGGTCGAATAGCGCGCAGCTGCGACTCGAGCGCAGAAAGATCGGCGCGGTCGGGGACGCGTGGCATGAGGTCGAGGCGGCGGCTGGCCGTCCGGATCTCGCCGATGTCTTCTCGCCACAAAGCTGCGAGCAAGCGGTGCAACACCACGGTCCGCGCTCTCGGCAGCTGCTTGAGGAATGCTGACGCGTACTGCGGCGCGTTCACCCGCAGAGTCTCGTGCATTCTCAGCTCCTCGGGCGTGCGGAGCTGGACTTCAGCTGGGGTGTCGTCGTGGGCGTGGATCATCCGGCGACCGCCAATGGGTTAGGCACTGCCACCCACTGTGAGGCGTGGGGGTTGGCGGAGAGTTGGACCCGCAGCAGGGACTTGGCCGGTAACGTTGGGCCGAACATGGCGGCCTCGTCCCGGCTGGCCGCAGCCGCGATGGCAGGGTCCGCGGTGAGGGCGGTGTAGGCCGAGCGGCAGCGCTGGGCCACCAGCTGCCACAACCGGCTCGCGTCGATCTCCCCCGCCCTGGCGAGCGCGGCAACGACCTGACCGAGGTTGGTGTCGAGTAGGGGAAAGAACAAGGCGGCGCGCAGCTCGTCCTCGTCGTCCGTGGGTAGTGCCCCGATCAGCGCCGGCAGCCGCACCCCGCTGCGCGCCAACCGGATTGGACTGACCCGGATGCTGCCGAAATCGCGGTAGAGGACGCGAGACGGCAGGCCGTCCCGTAGCACCACAACTACGTTCTGCCCGTGTGGCTCAAGCGCAATCCCCCACCTGGACAGCAGGGCAAACAACGCCGGAAACAGACAATCGCAATAGCGGGTGAGGAACTGCCCGACGGCCGCGGAACGCAGGCAGCCCTGGGTGGATGCCAGCTCGTCGAGTACATCGGCAAGCAACGGCCGACCGTTCAGTGGGGAGCGGGCAGCCAGCGCGGCGACCGGAAGTGCGACCTCACCAGCACTGGTGTGGCATTCCGGGGACTCCCGGATCGTGGCAGCGAGGCTGGCCGCCCCGTCGACACTTTCGCCCGGCGCAGGCCGGTAACTTCCGCTGGCCAGCTCGGATAGGATGACCAGCCGCCCGCCGAAGCTGCGCTCGCGCCGGCCAATCTCAGCCAATAATCCCGACATGATCGAGCCGTTGTGCGCCGTTGCCGGGGAGATGACGCGGGTCGCGGTAGTGAGCCTGATGTCGACCGAGGTCTTGATGTGGGCAGCTCGCCGGTTCGCCGCGGGAGCCAGCGTCCGCAGCGATAGCAGCGGCCGGGCGCGGATTTGCGCTCCCGGGATGGCGATGAGCCGCCCGCGGGCCAGCGCGTCGGCGTAGCGGTCCGGCAGTATCCTCCGCAGCTGCCAGGGGTGGACCGGCAGTAACTCGTAGTCCGCCGGATCTCGCCGAGCGCCAAGCAGGTGCGCGCCGGCAGCGTCAGCGGCCTCCGGGTGCCATTGGCGCAGTTCCGAGGTCAGCGTTGGCCGCGTCGAGGAATACTGGGCGAACGAGGATCTGACAATGGCCACGATCCGGAGTGCTACCTCCTCGGCCCATTCCGGGGCGTAGCTGAACAGCTCCTGCGTGGTCATCCCGCCGCGGACACGGGCGCACGGGTGTAGCGGATGCCCGTCGACGACCGCTTGCTCGAACACGACGAGCGGGCTGAACGCCGAGTTGGTGACGGTCCGCCGGGCCGCCCAGCGCAGCACGTTTTCCTCCGGGATCCCGTCTCTGGTGAGCTGTTCGCGTCGCCACGACTCGCCGACGAGCGCCAGCGCATGATTGGCGACGCTCTGGCCAAGCTCGGCGGACAAGTGGAGCCATCGGTCGGTTTCGACGCCGGTCGACCGGGCCACTAGCACCGCCCTGAGCAGGGCGACCGGATGGTCGATCAGCTGCGGGTGAGTCCCATGCCGGGTGACGGCCAGTCCAGCCGAATGCTCGGCGAAGGCAGCTGCGATCGCGGGTGGCGCGGAGAGCTGGGTGCCATCAGGCAGCAGGATCCTCGCGCGGCCGTTGCTTGCCAGCGGGATCAGGCCCTCGATCCGCTCCCGGGACAGCGCAACCCACAGCTTGCCCAGCGCCACCGCACGAGCTTGCCCTACGGCCACGCCGTAGCCGGCGGCGAGCTCGGGGCGAGCTCTCCGCAACGCCTCGAGCCCGGCCTGTTCCGCCCTCGTCTCGTCGCCGAGCTGGATGCTCCCCACACTCGACTCCCCCTGTTGCGGATCACTGGCCGCGGATGATCCGGCGAAGCCGGATCATCCGCTCAACGAGCGCGCGTTCCGCGCCGTGGTTGCTGGGTTCGTAGTAGTTCCGGCCGACCAGCGCGTCCGGGGAGTACTGCTGGGTCAGCACACCTTCGGAAGCGTCGTGCGGGTAGCGGTAACCCTGCGCGTGCCCAAGCCGGGCGGCGCCCGCGTAATGCCCGTCGCGAAGATGGGCCGGCACCGGCCCGGTGGCACCGGCACGGACATCAGACAGCGCTGTGTCGATGGCGCTGATCACTGCGTTGGACTTCGGCGCAGTGGCCAGGTGCACGGTAGCCTGCGCCAACGCCAACCGGCCCTCGGGCATCCCGATGAACTGCACCGCGTGGGCAGCGGCCACCGCGGTTTGCAACGCCGTCGGGTCGGCCATCCCGATGTCCTCGCTGGCGTGTACCACCAGCCGGCGGGCGATGAACCGGGGGTCCTCACCGGCCTCCACCATGCGCGCCAGATAGTGCAGCGCGGCGTCCACATCGGACCCGCGGATCGCCTTGATGAATGCACTGATCACGTCGTAGTGCTGATCCCCGACCCGGTCGTAGCGCACCGCGGCCCGATCCACCACGGACTCGACGTGGGCCAGGCTCACCACAGAGCCACGCTGCGAAATCCCGCCTTGGGAAGTCCTGCCCCGGGAGATCACCGCCTCGGCGGCAGTCTCCAGCGCAGTCAAGGCCCGCCGGGCGTCGCCAGCAGCCAACCGCACGAGATGGTCCTCGGCTGCTGGCTCCAGCGTGATCGATCCTTCCAAGCCGCGCGGGTCCGCCAGAGCACGCCGGATCAACGTCCGCACGTCGTCATCGGACAACGGGTGCAACTCCAGCACCAGCGATCGGGACAGCAGCGGTGACACCAAAGAGAAGAAGGGGTTCTCGGTGGTCGCCGCCACCAGCAGGATGACCCGGTCCTCAACCGCGCCGAGCAGCGCGTCCTGCTGGGTGCGGGAGAAGCGGTGCACCTCGTCGATGAACAGTACCGTGGCCTCCCCTGCCTCCCGACCCAATCGCCGACGGGCGGCGTCGATGACGGCACGGACTTCCTTGACCCCCGCCGACAGCGCCGACATCGCCTCGAAACGCCGACCCGCCGCCTGCGAGACCAGCCGGGCCAGCGTCGTCTTCCCGGTACCCGGCGGGCCGTACAGAATCACCGATGCCGCGGAGCTGCCCTCGACCAACCTGCGTAGGGGGCTACCGGAAGCCAGCAGGTGGTCCTGCCCGACGACCTCCTCCAGCGTGACCGGCCGCATCCGCACCGCCAGCGGCGCCGAGGTGGACAACCGCTGCTCGGCGACACGCTCGGCTTGAGCAGCAAATAACCCCCCATCGAAGAGCGCATCATCGCTTTCCCAGCTGTTACCGGACACACCGCGACGGTACCGCCGCGGACCGACCAAGCAGGTCCCGCAGCACTAACCCGGCCGCGTGCGGCACAAGGTCCCGGCTACGCCGCACCAACCACGGCAGGCCCCGGCAGACCAGCCAGGCAACATGGTGGGCGGCAGTCAATTCCTGCCCCCCCGAGCAGGTCCGGCCAACCGGATGGGGCACCGCGATGCCTGCCCGAGACAGCTGGTCGGCGTATCCGGAGGCGAGTATCCGGTGCCCGAGCTCAGAGGGATGCAGCCGGTCCACGCTCCACATCGCGTTGTCATAGGTACCGGGGATCAGGTGCAAGTCCAGGCACAGCGCGCCCCGCTGCGCCACCACCTGATCCGCGGCATGGTTGAGCTGATCGATCCGGTGGTGCAACGCGCGGCGCAAAGGTCCAGGCAACCGGAAGACCCGGCCGTGCTCGTGATAACGCGTGATCAACACGATGGAGCCGCGAGCTTGCAGCGCGGCCACCGTGGCATCCAGATCCTCGCTGATCTCACCGGAATCGAAGTCGGAGCGCAGCGTGTCATTCATTCCGGCCAGAATCACCGTGACGTCGGGCCGCATCGCCAGCGCTCGGGGCAGCTGCCGGTGCCGGAGTTCGGCCATCCGTGCACCGATGACGGACAGGTTCAGGTACTTGACCGCGCCTGGCGCACCGAGGGCTGCTGCCAGCAGCGGACCGAAGCCACGCCAGCCGCCCGAGGGCAACCGGTCGCCCAGCCCGACCGCGGTCGAATCACCGAGCACGGCCAGGCTCGCTACGGGTCGACCAATAGGAAGGACAGCGATAGCGGGGAGAGCAGAGAACGTTTCCACAGCCACGCGCCGATGATCACCCGTTGGGGCTCACTGCCGGTGAGCAACTGATGACGTGTCGAGGACGGCTTAGCGAACGATCCGTGCTGCGGCCGTCCTCGGTGCGGCCGACTTGGTAGATGAAATCCATTTGCTTGAGTGAACCGACGACTCCCACGTCGATGAGCCCGGTCCATTCGCCCAGTAAAGCGCCCCCTGCCACAACCAGCATCGCGAGCGGGAAGCCCACTCCCAGCGCCAGCGCCGCCCTGCGGATCAGGTCAGGGTGAGGAAGGCCAGGTAGGTGAAGCTCAGCTGCGAATCGCCCCCCGTGATCGCGATAAGCTCGTCCCACACCACCGCATCGGCGGGATCCCCTGGCGCAGCCACCGCGGCGGCGTCAGCCGCATCTGAGAGCACTGTATCCAGCGATTCGAGAGTGATCCCGCCAGCGTGGTGGACGCCGAGTGCACGCAGATCGGACAGCAGCCCGTCGGCAGCCTCGCGACCACATCCGCCTGCACCAGGTCACCTGGCGGATCGACCGCGGCTCCTCGCAGGACATTCAGGTGAACCGCGCCGGGATTGCTGCGCAGCGCGTCGAGCACCGCATCTGTGGCTTCCGCCGGGCAGATGATGCGCAGATGCAGCACACCTATCCCTTCACGACAGGCTTGGCATCCACTCCCGCTTCGCGACGCTGCTCAGCCGTAATCGGGGCCGGAGCACCGGTGAGGGGATCGAGGCCGCCGCCGGATTTGGGGAACGCGATGACTTCGCGCAGTGAATCGGCACCCGTGAGGAGCATGCAGATCCGGTCCCAGCCGAAGGCAATCCCGCCGTGCGGCGGCGGACCGTAACTAAAGGCATCGAGCAGGAACCCGAACTTCTCCCTAGCCTCCTCGTCGGAGATCCCCAGCACCCGGAACACCCGCTGCTGCACATCGGGCTGGTGGATACGAATGGAGCCGCCGCCGATCTCGTTGCCGTTGCAGACCAGGTCATAGGCGTAGGCCAGCGCGGCACCCGGATCCTGTTCGAACCGATCTGCCCACTGCGGGGTGGGTGCGGTGAACGGATGATGCACGGCGGTCCAGCCGCTGTGTCCCGCTGCGACATCACCGCTGTGCTCGACTGGTTCGAACATTGGCGCGTCGACCACCCAGACAAACGACCACGCCGATTCATCGATCAGTCCACAACGCCTGCCGATCTCCACCCGAGCGGCGCCGAGCAAGGCACGCGCGCCACGGGGATCGCCGGCCGCGAAGAAGACGCAGTCACCGGGGTTTGCGCCGACCGCTTTGGCCAGGCCTTCTCGCTCGTGTTCAGCAAGATTACGGGCCACCGGACCGGACAACTCACCTTCCGCACCAACCAGCACGTACGCCAGGCCCCTGTGGCCCCGCTGTCTGGCCCATTCCTGCCAGGCGTCCAGCTCCCGGCGCGACTGGGCTGCCCCGCCCGGCATGACGACCGCGCCCACATAAGACGCCTGGAACACCCGGAACGGGGTGTCCTGGAAATAGTCGGTGAGCCCGGTCAGCTCAAGGCCGAAGCGGAGGTCAGGTTTATCGGTTCCGTAGCGAGCCATCGCGTCGAGGTAGCTCAGCCGACCGATGGGCAGCTCGATCTGGTGTCCCGCCAGCTCCGACCACAATGCGGCGATCACTTTCTCCCCCAGCAGCATCACGTCATCCTGCTGGGCGAAGCTCATCTCGATGTCGAGCTGGGTGAACTCGGGCTGCCGGTCGGCTCGGAAGTCTTCATCCCGGTAGCAGCGGGCGATCTGGTAGTACCGCTCCACACCGGCGACCATGAGGAGTTGCTTGAACAGCTGGGGAGACTGCGGCAGCGCGTACCAGCAGCCGGGTTGAAGCCGCGCCGGCACCAGGAAGTCTCGCGCTCCTTCCGGGGTGGACCGGGTCAGGGTAGGAGTCTCCACCTCGACAAAGCGCTCCGTGTGCAGCACGCTGCGAGCGATCCGGTTGGCCTCACTACGCAGGCGTAATGCGGCGGCCTGGCTGGCACGGCGCAGATCGAGGTAGCGGTACCGCAGCCGGATCTCTTCGCCGACCTCCAGGTGCTCATCAAGGGGGAAAGGCAACGGCGCCGACTCGCTGAGCACCGCCAGTTCCCCTGCGATGAGTTCGATGCCTCCCGTGGGGATGTCCGGGTTCTCATTGCCCTCGGGACGGAGGGCCACGGTGCCGGTGACCTGAAGGCAGAACTCAGCGCGCAACCGGTGAGCTCGCTGCGCCATCTCGCCCTCGCGGAACACCACCTGCGTCATCCCTGAAGAGTCCCGCAGGTCGATGAAGATCACTCCGCCATGGTCGCGTCGGCGGGCGACCCAGCCGGCGAGGGTGACAGTGTGCCCTGCGTGCTCGGTGCGCAGCGTGCCGGCAGGGTGGGTACGCATCACGGGGAGTGCTCCTAGATCTCTGATGGCAGACTCAGATCTGCAGAGGCTAGCCGCGCCCGGACCTCGCCGCCCGCCCCCTCCCTCATCACAGCAGGCTGAGCTGGTCCGCCGGTTCAACGGTCCGGGGTTCCACGCTGACCGACGTAGACCCCGGCCGAACCGCAGCGCGTCGGGCCGGGAGCCGGCGCGCCTGCCCCGATGACGCACCGCCGAGGCCATAACGCCGGGTCAAATCGGCTACCTGGGCACAGACACCGCGCTGGTAGCTCTTGGGCGCGTACGCGCCCCGCCGGTAGAGCTCGTGATAGCGAGCCACCAGCTCGGGGTGCTCGCGTTCCAGCCAGGCGAAGTACCACTCCCTCGCACCTGGGCGCAGGTGGAGCACGATCGGGGAGACGCTGCGAGCACCCGCCTCGGCGATGGCCCGGACCGTCGCCTCGAGCTGGCTGGGCGAATCGGTCAGGTACGGGAGGATCGGCGCCATCAGAACCCCGCATCCGATGCCTGCATCAGTGAGGGTGCGACACACACCGAGCCGGGCCCGCGGCGCGGGGGTACCGGGCTCGACCTGCCGCCATAACCCGTTGTCAACGAACCCCACCGAGACGTTGACCGACACCCCGGTGACCTCCGCGGCCTCGCGGAGCAGGTGCAGGTCGCGCAGCACCAGGGTGCCCTTGGTGAGGATCGAGAAAGGGTTGCGCGCATCGCGTAGCGCTTCGACGATGCCGGGCATCAAGCGATAGCGGCCTTCCACTCGCTGATAAGGATCGACATTGGTGCCCATTGCGATGTGCTGCCCGGCCCAGCGTGGGGAGTTCAGCTGCTTGCGTAGCCGATCCGGCGCGTTGACCTTCACCACGATCTTGGAGTTGAAATCGAGACCGCTGTCAAGATCGAGGTACTCGTGCGTACGCCGTGCGAAGCAGTAGACACAAGCGTGGCTGCAGCCCCGATACGGGTTGACGGTCCACTCGAACGGCATCCTGGAACCACCGGGTACCTTGTTCAAGACCGAACGGGCCCGTACCTCATAGAACGTCATCCCGCGAAACTCCGGGGTGTCGTAGGTGCGCATGATGACGTCGCCCGCCTCGAACAGCGCACCTTGGGCGGACTCGTCGGACAGCGTCAGGTTGTCCCATCGCATCGGCCCATCCTATCGAACTGACGTTCGAGACGCCAGGAAGCTCGCCACCGATGAGTGCAGTGGACAACAGGACCGGGCGGCACCGTCACCGCGGTCCCGCCCCGCCGGCCGAGGCCGTCGCCGTCGCCGTCCATGGGCATGGTCACGGGCATGAACCGGGACCGCCGGCCTCACACCGGGTCCGCAGGCTACTGGCGGCGGTACTCATACCCGTCGTGCTGGCCACCCTGGTCGGGCTGTGGCTAACCTGGCCGGGAGACTCACCGAGCCGCGATATCGACGTCGGCTTCGGGCAGCGGCCGGTGCAAGGCCAAGTGCTTGCGACGTCCTCCGCCCCGTGCACGAGCGGCAGCGCGGCCCCCGCTGGGCAGGCCAAGAAATGCATCTCGCTCAACGTGTTGCTCACCAACGGCGACTCACCTGGAGTGATGATCCAGCAGGTGTTACCCGACGAACCGAGCACACCGCGGTTCAGCGTCAACGACCACGTCGTGCTCGCCTATACCGGCGGAAACCCTTCCGAGTCAGAGTCCTACCAGATCCAGGATTTCCAGCGGGGTACGTCGATGCTGTGGCTGGTCGCGCTGTTCGCGGCCGCGGTGCTGTTGCTCGGCCGGTGGAGAGGTCTCGCCTCGCTGGTCGCGCTGGGCTTCAGCTTCCTGGTGCTGGTCGTGTACCTATTCCCGGCGATCCTGACCGGCGCCAGCCCAGTGATCACCGGCGTGCTCGCCGCGAGCGTGATCATGTTCGGGGTGCTGTATCTCACCCATGGCTTCTCCGCGCAGACCTCCAGCGCGGTGCTCGGCACAGTGTTGAGCCTTGGGCTGATCGGCGTGTTGGGCACCGCCTTCTCCGCGGCCACCCAGCTGACCGGGCTCAATGACGACACCGCCAAACTCATCGGATTCCTCGGCCACGGGATCGACGCCCGGGGGTTACTGCTCGCCGGGATGGTGATCGGTGCTCTCGGTGTGCTCGACGACGTCACGGTCACCCAGACCAGTGCGGTCTGGGAGTTGCGCCGGGCGAATCCGGAACTTGGTGTGCGAGCGCTCTACACCGCCGCGTTGCGGATCGGTCGAGATCACATCTCCTCAGCGGTGAACACTCTGGTGCTGGCCTACACCGGCGCCGCGTTGCCTATTCTGCTGATCTTCTCCCTGTCCGGGCAGGGTTTCGGCACGATGGTGACCACCCAAGACATCGCCCAGGAGGTGGTGCGCACCCTGGTCGGCAGCATCGGACTGGTCGCCGCTGTCCCGATCACCACGACGATCGCCGCCCTGGTCGCCTGCCAAGACAAGATCGAACCCATCTCGCAAGGTGTGGGCTGGGAATCTTCATGACGATTGCTTGAAGCGGCTTGTCGTTACAGCCGAGCGCTGTGCTGGGCTGGTTACAGGCCTCGGGGTCTACCCGGTGTGGCCAAGCCGTGCAGGAACGGGTTGCCGGCCCGTTCCTGGCCGATGGTGGTGGCCGGGCCGTGGCCGGGCAGAACGGTGGTCTGGTCGTCCAACACGAGGATCTTGTCCCGCAGCGAGGAGAGCAGCTGCTGGTGATCGCCACCGGGAAGGTCGGTTCGTCCGATGGAACCGGCGAACAAGGTATCCCCGGAGACCAACACGGGCTGCCCGGCCATCGTCACCGAACGGAAGGTCACCGACCCGCGGGTATGGCCCGGGGTGTGGTCCACCGTGAAGCTCAGACCGGCCAGGTCCATGGACGTCCCGTCGGCCAGCTCACGTACCTCACGTGGCTCACGCAGCTGAACTCGGCCGCCGAAGAACTGCCGCGCATCGGCGGAGAACGCGCGCATCGGGTCGGACAGCAGCACCCGGTCCTCTGGGTGGATCCAAGCCGGGATGTCATTGCCATCGCAGACCGGGGTCACCGCGAAGATGTGGTCGAAATGCCCATGGGTGAGCAGCACCGCGACCGGATCGAGCCGGTGCTTGCGCAGCAGCTCGTCTAGCGGCTGCTCTGAGCCCTCTCCTGGATCGACCACCACGCAGGGGCCGCCTGGCTCCGGGGCCAGCACGAAGCAATTCGCTTGGAACGACCCTGTGGGGAAACCCGCGACGAGCACGGGTCCAGCCTAGGGCCCATAGGTGAGGCTGCCGTCTGGCTCACCTATGGGCCACTTAGACTTCGCGACGATCGTCGTCTAGCCACAGGAGTCCAGGGTGCCCACGAACGAGCAGCGTCGCGAAGCCGCGAAGCGCAAACTGGATCGCCAGCTCGCCCGTCGCGCGGAACGAGCGAAAACGCGCCGCCGCTACGCAGTGGCCGGCGGTGTGGGCGCCGTGGTGCTGGTGGCCGGCATCGTGGTGCTGATCGTGACGCTGAGCGGCGGTAACAAGACCGCCAACACCGCCGCAACGCCGTCCACACCGGCCTTACCAACCAGGACACCTACCAGCCCCGCCCCTCCCGCCGATAACAAGGTAGCCGCCCCGCCCGTCCGGCCTAAGCCACTACCGGCCTCAGTCGACTGCCAGTACCCGGCGGCCCAGCAGCCTCCGGCCAGGCCGGTGCGGCCACCATTGGCCGGCGACACCTCCGCCAAGGGCACCGTGCCGGCAACCATGCAGACTTCGGCTGGCGCGATCGGTCTCACCCTTGACCGGGCGCTGGCCCCGTGCACCGTCAACAGCTTCCTCAGCCTTGCTAAGCAGGGCTTCTACGCCAATGGCCCCTGCCACCGGCTGGTCACCAACCCCGGCTTGCATGTTCTGCAATGTGGTGATCCGACCGGGTCGGGTACCGGCGGCCCGGGGTACACCATCCCGGACGAGGTGTTCCCCGAGCTGACCTACGGGCGCGGTTACGTTGCGATGGCTAACACCGGCCAACCCGACAGCGGCGGCAGCCAGTTCTTCCTGATCTACGGCCAAACCCAGCTGCCACCTCAATACACCGTTTTCGCCACGATCTCTCCAGCGGGCCTCACCGTTCTCGACCAGATCGCCAAGGCAGGCGACGACGGGTCACTGGAGCCATCTCCCGGTGGCGGCAAGCCCAAACAACCGGTCACGATCACCTCTGTCGACGTCCCGGCGACCTGACACGCCCCCGAGCGCCGCTCAGTTGGATGAGGTGACGCGGTACACGTCGTACACGCCCTCGATACTGCGCACCGCACGTAGCACGTGACCAAGGTGCTTCGGGTCCCCCATCTCGAAGGAGAAACGGCTCACCGCCACCCGATCCCGAGTCGTGGTGACCGAGGCGGACAAGATGTTGACCTTGCCATCCGCGAGCACCTTGGTGACATCGGAGAGCAGGCGGTGCCGATCCAGCGCCTCGACCTGGATCGCTACCAGGAACACCGACGACGATGAAGGCGCCCAGTCCACACCGACCAATCGCTCGGGCTGCGCCCGCAACGACTCGGCGTTCGTGCAGTCGGTGCGGTGCACGCTGACTCCGCTACCCCGAGTGACGAAACCCAGAATCTCGTCACCGGGCACTGGGGTGCAGCACCGGGCAAGCTTGGCGTAGATGTCCCCGCCGCCATGCACCCGCACGCCGGATTCGCCGGTCGGCCGACGGCGCTGGACGGTGGAGGGGGTGGCCCGCTCGGCTAGTACGTCCTCCGCGCCCTCTTCGCCACCCAGCAACGCAACCAGGCGCTGTACCACATGACGAGGCGAGGCGTGGTGTTCACCGACCGCGGCGTAGAGGCCGCTGACGTCGGGATAGCGCAGTTCCCGGGAGACCGCGACCATCGACTCAGCAGAGACCAATCGCTGCACCGGTAGCCCAACCCGGCGTAGCTCCTTGGCGATGGCGCTCTTACCCGACTCGATGGCCTCTTCGCGGCGCTCCTTGGCGAACCATTGCCTGATCTTGGCGCGGGCCCGGGGTGAGGCGACGAACGACAACCAGTCCCGGCTGGGGCCGGCCCCTCCGGCCTTGGACGTGAAGATCTCGACGACCTCGCCGTTTTCCAGCTGCCGCTCCAGCGCGACGAGCTGGCCGTTGACCCGCGCACCGATGCAGCGGTTACCGACCTCGGTGTGCACCGCATATGCGAAATCCACTGGAGTCGAGCCCGTCGGCAGCGTGATGACCTCGCCCTTGGGGGTGAAGACGAAGATCTCGCGGGTAGCCAGGTCGTAGCGCAGCGACTCCAGGAACTCGCTGGGGTCGGCGGCCTCCCGCTGCCAGTCCAGCAGCTGGCGCATCCAGGCCATCTCGTCGATATCGACGGCTCCGTTGTGGGTCCCGTTGTAGGTACCGCGGGTCTCCTTGTACCGCCAGTGCGCAGCGATGCCGTACTCCGCGGTCCGGTGCATGCCGCGGGTGCGGATCTGCACCTCCAGCGGTTTGCCATCCGGCCCGATCACAGTTGTGTGCAGCGACTGGTAGACCCCGAACCTGGGTTGCGCGACATAATCCTTGAATCGACCGGGCATCGGCTGCCAGACCGAGTGCACCACCCCGATCGCGGCGTAGCAGTCGCGATCGTCCTCGACCATGATCCGCACCCCGACCAGATCGTGAATGTCGTCGAAGTCACGACCGCGGACGATCATCTTCTGGTAGATCGAGTAATAGTGTTTGGGCCTGCCCTCAACAGTGGCGACGATCCGCGCGCCGCCCAGCTGCCCGGACACCTCGTCGATCACCGTGCGCAGGTAGGTGTCGCGGGACGGGGCCCGGTTGGCCACCAATCGCACGATCTCGTCGTATTTCTTCGGGTGCAGGATGGCGAAGGACAGGTCCTCCAGCTCCCACTTGATGGTCGCCATGCCTAACCGGTGCGCCAGCGGGGCAAAGACTTCCAGAGTTTCCCTGGCCTTACGGGCCTGCTGCTCCGGCGGCAAGAAGCGCATGGTCCGCATGTTGTGCAACCGGTCCGCAAGTTTGATCACCAGCACGCGAGGGTCACGGGCCATCGCGATGACCATCTTACGGATGGTCTCGGCCTCGGCTGCTTCACCGAGCTTGACCTTGTCCAGCTTGGTGACGCCGTCGACGAGGTGCCCGACCACCTCGCCGAAGTCCGCGGAGAGATGGCCCAGCGAGTAGTCGGTGTCCTCGACGGTGTCGTGCAACAGCGCGGCCACCAACGTGGTGGTGTCCATGCCCAACTCGGCCAGGATCGTCGAGACTGCCAACGGATGGGTGATGTAAGGATCACCAGATTTGCGCTTCTGGTGCGAATGCTTCTCCTCGGCGACATCGTAGGCGCGCTGCAGCAAGGCCAGATCGGCCTTGGGATGCAGCTCCCGGTGCACAGCTACGAGCGGCTCGAGTACCTGCCTTACCGGACCGGGACGCTGCGCGGTGATCCGCCGGGCAAGTCGGGCCCGAACCCGCCGGGTCGCCGAGGGCAGCCGCTGAGGGACCGCGGCTACATCCGAGCCGACCAGCGGCGCCTCGCTACGCTGCAGGTCCTGGCTCACACCGCACTCTCCCGGCACATGATGGCAATCAGATCTTTGAGCCTACCGCCCACGCTCTCGCAGCAGATCCCCCTACACGCCGCTCAGCATTGTGCCTCCAGAAGATGAGACTGCTCGGTTCTGGGCGGACATCAGACCGTGAGTAGGGCGTGCACCGGACGGCCTCGCAGCCGGTCACGGCCACGCAGCGACGCGATTTCCAATAGGACCGCTATGCCGCTGACCGAGGCTCCGGCCCGCTCGACCAGTGCGCAGGTCGCGGCGGCCGTACCACCTGTCGCCAGAACGTCGTCGACCACCAGCGCTCGTTGACCAGGCCGCAGCACGCTGTGGGCCAATTCCAAGGACGCGACGCCGTACTCCAAAGCGTAGCTCTCACGATCGGAGACCACCGGTAATTTGCCGGGTTTGCGGACCCCGACCACGCCAGCGCCGAGTGCGTAGGCCGCAGCGGCGCCGAGCAGGAAGCCACGGGCCTCCACCCCGATCACGGTGTCGATCTGGCCTGCATTCGTGATCAACCCGTCCACCACAGCCCGGAACACCGTCGCATCGGCGAACACGGGTGCCAGGTCGCGGAAAAGTACACCAGGCTGCGGAAAGTCCGCCACCTCACGAATCAGCGGCAACACCACAGCGGCCAGGTCATCCACACTCGATCTGGATCTACCGGTTTCCCGAGTTCCGTGCTCCGCTGGAGTTTCCAAAACCTCCCTGGTGGTGGCTCTCCTGCTGCCGACCCGAATCCCTTGTGGTTTCCGACCGCTCAGGACGAGTCATCGTTCTTGATCCTTGCCGATCCGGCTGAGCTCGGAAATCCTTCGAGAAACGATTGTCCCTGCCAGGCACGGCCTGGTCGGATCGAGGAACCGACTGAGGGACTTGCGCCGGCGGCCGGACCGGCGCGGGCAGCTGGACCGGAACCTGCACCGGCAATTCGACCGGAATCTCCACCGCTGCAGGCACCGGAACCGGCACTGGCAGCTGGACCGGCAACGATACCGGGATCGACACCTCAGACGGATCCGTCGTTGATCCGGCGGAACCCGGCGGCACCGGTTTCACTGCTGTACACGGCTTGTGATCGTCGACGAGTGACTGGGTGCACGCTGGCGTTGCGGAGGTCACATGGCCCGGTGCGGGCCGATCGGTTGACACGCCATCCGGATAGGCAGCGCCTGGATGGCGCGCGCCCGGTCCGGCTCCTTCGTAGGGAGCGGCCTGGGTGTTCGGTGCGGGCAGCGACCGCACCAGCGGCCTGCCGCCGGTCCCGGTAGCAGCGCGATCCGCCAGGGGACCGTTGGTTGCGGCACGCACCGCAACAGTGCCGCGGTCGGGTTCCGGGAATGCCAGCACCGGCGGTCTCCCGCCCGAGCCGAAGATGCTGATACCCGGGAGGACGGCTAGGGGCGGGCTGGACAAGCCCGCGGCCAATGCCAACGCCCCACCTATGACGGCGGCCAACCGAACCGGCTTGCCGTATCCCGCGCCGGCACGGCTGTGCCAGCTGGGCACAGGCACGTCGGGTAACGCTGAGCGGCTGGCGAGAAGCGCCGCCAGCTCCCGGCGACCCCGTCGTTCCCAGCCCGGGCGGACTGCTTGGGCAGCTACGTCATCGACAAGGGCGAGCAGGTCTCGCGCCTCCGGTCGGTTGCGCGGGTCCTTCGTGAGGCCTCGCTCCACCAATCCCCGCACCGGTTCAGGGGCCGCCTCAACCGGAGCAACGCCGTCTTGGTGCTTGGCCGAGAGCTCAGCTACGCCATCGGCATAGAACGGCGGCGCGCCTAGCAGGCACTCGAAGAAGGTGACCGTGGCTGCATAGATATCCCCCGCTGGGCCTACCGAAGGTCCGTTCCACTGCTCGGGTGCCAAGTAGAAGGGCGTCGACCGGGCGAGCAGCTGCCGGCTCTGCGCTGTCCAGAGCCCAAAATCGACCAGCCGAATCCGGCCAGTATGGGTGAGGATCATGCCCTCGGGCTTGATGTCGCCATGCGCCAGGCCTGCCTTGTGACAAGCGATCAGCGCGAGTAACGCGTCCTTGAGCACGACCAATGCCGCCGCTGTACTGACAGCACCCTGGGCCAATAACAGGGCACGCAACGAAGTCCCAGTGATGTGCTCGCTGATGACCGCAGCACCGTGGTCGTCTTCAACGTAACGGTGGGCCCGAGCGACTCGGACGTCCCGAACCTGCGCCAGCCGCGCGAACTCATCGCGGAAACGAGTGCGAAACTCGCTATCGGCGAGGAATTCGGGCGCGAGGTAGGTAATTGTGAGCGGCTTACGGGTGACGCGGTGACGAGCGAGGACTCGTCGGCCCACCGGGTCCTCACGCACCTGCCGGAGATGCACCACACCCGGAACGGACCACCCCACCATCCCAGATCCTCTCTGGTAGCCCTCACGGTGCTGCCCCCTGCTGTCACTCGCCGGAGCGACATCCAGCACCTGACTACAGAGCGTTCTACCAAATGGGCGTCGAAGCAAGGTGTCAGCGGGACAACGCACCACATAGGTGATGCTGAGTGAGAAAGTCCGTAGCGGCTCGTTGGCTAGCTGTTACTCTCAGCAACCATAGCAACGCTGCGTAATCACCCGCTCCGATCCGCGTTAACGACCTGAGAACCGGCCAGCCTTGCCCGATGGTCTACTCGCCTTGCCCGCCGGGTGCCCGCGCCGCCGTCCTGCGGGCGCGCTCTTGCCACCTTTGGCAGGTAGTCCGGGAGCGTTAGCCCCGTCTCCAGTATGGGACTGCTGGTGTGGTGTGTCGGCCTCAGCACTCGCACTGGCCTTACGGGACAACTTCTCCCTGCGCTGGGCGACCCGTTCGGCTTGCTGCCGGTAGGCCGGCCGGCGCATGGTGAGGTCGACCACCAAGGGGGTCGCCAGCAGAATCGAGGACAAGGCGCCGGTCATGATGCCCACAATCTGCACCAAGGCGAGGTCCTTGAGTGTTCCGACACCTAGCAGACCTACCCCGACCACGAGCAGGCCGAGCACGGGGAGTACCGCGATCAACGATGTGTTGATCGAACGCATGAGAGTCTGATTGACCGCGAGATTGGCAGCCTCAGCATAGGTCCGCCGGGTCAGTCCAAGCAGGCCACGGGTGTTCTCCTGGACCTTGTCGAACACGACAACGGTGTCGTACAGCGAGAAACCGAGAATGGTAAGCAGGCCGATGACCGACGCCGGCGTCACCTCGAAGCCGACCAACGAATATACGCCTGCCGTTACCAGCACGTCGTGCACCAGTGCGATCAGCGCGGCCAGCGCCATCCGGGGCTCGAAATATACCGCGAGGAACGCACTCACCAGGGCCAGGAATACCAGCAATGCGATCAACGCCTGCCGGCTGATCTCGCCACCCCACGTGGCGCTCACCGCGCTGTCGCTGATCGCCCGTTCGCTGGGGCGCCCATCCTTGCCCAGCGGGCGCAGCTGCTCGAACAGGGCCTTCTTCAGGACAAACGACGTGCGCGTGTCCAGGGTTGTGGAACGGATCAAGATGCTCGCCGCGTCGCCGGTACCGACAGTCTGCACCGATTCCGGAGGGTGCCCCACGGTGTCGGTGAAGACGCGCTCGGCCTGTTGGGTGCTGATGACTCCGGCCGCACCCTGGGACGGAAGCTGTACCCGGGTGCCACCCTCGAAGTCAATGCCGAGGTTGAACCCGCGCAACAGGATAGATGCGAGGCAGATCACCACGAGCACGCCGGATAGCGAGTACCAGATGCGTCGCAGCCCGACGACGTCGAACGCCCCGGTCCCGCTGTAGAGGCGCCCTACCATGCCTGCCATCTCAGGACACCTCTCCCGCCGTGGTCAGCTCCGACCGGCTGGCGGCCCCGGCACGCTGCGCCGCCCCAAGCCCGGACAGCCTGGGTTGAGACAACAACGGCGACTGTGCGGCCAGTGCCACCAGCGGGTGCGTGGCGAGGAACACCACCACCAGATCGAGCACCGTCGACAGGCCGAGGGTGAAGGCGAAGCCCCGCACCTGTCCCACCGCCAGAATGTAGAGCACCGCGGCGGCCAGGAAGCTCACCGCATCCGCCGACAGGATGGTGCGGCGGGCCCGGAGCCAGGCCCGAGGCACCGCAGAGCGGAAGGTTCGGCCGTCCCGCACCTCATCCTTGAGGCGCTCGAAGTAGATCACAAATGAATCGGCGGTGATGCCGATCGCGACAATGAACCCAGCCACACCGGCCAGGTCCAGGGTGAACCCGATCCACCGCCCGAGCAGCACCAGGACTGCATAGACGATGAGCCCGGACAACGCCAGAGACAAGATCGTCAGAACACCGAGCGCCCGGTAGTAGAACAGGCAGTAGACGAACACCACGATCAACCCGAGCGCCCCGGCGAGTAGTCCCGCGCGCAGCGAGGCCAGGCCCAGAGTGGCGGAGACCGTCTCTGACTCCGAGGACTGGAACGACAGCGGCAGCGAGCCGTATTTGAGCACGTTGGCCAAGTTCTGGGCCTCGGCCTGGCTGAAGTTGCCGCTGATGGTGGTCTGCTGACCGGGCAAGATCGCAGCCCGGATCTGCGGTGCCGAGACGACCTCACTATCCAGGACGAAGGCGGCCTGCTTGCCGATGTTGTTCGAGGTGTACTGGGCCCAGATGTCCTCTCCCTGGCGTTTGAATCTCAGCAGTACCTCGTATCCGGTGCCATCCGGGTTGAAGCCCGCTGAGGCGTTGGAGATCTGCTCTCCAGAGAGGAAAGCGGGCCCTAGCACGTACTTTGCGGTGTCGTGCTGGTCGCAGGTAACCAGTGGCAGGTTCGGATCGTCATTGCCGCGCAATGGGTCGGGAGCCGCGCAGTTCAGGGCCGCCAGCGCCTGTTGCTGCACCGCTGGGTCCTGGCTCTGCCGCTGCGCCCGAGCCTGCCGGATCTGCTCGGCGACCTGAGGATCCACCGAATCCGCCGGGACGCTGCCGACCGGCGCTGGTGTCGTGGTAGGAGGCGCCGGTGTACTGCTGGGCGGTGCCGGAGGTGGTGGGGTCGGCTCACCCGCCGGCGGCTCGAGGAGCTGAGGATGGGCAGGTGCTGGTGCACCTGATGGCGGCGGTTGCGGCGAGCCCGATGGCGTGCCGGGAGTGCCGTTGCCCGGAGGTGTGCTGCCGGGAACCGGCGCAGGGGTCCCGGCCGCCACCTCGGAGTTCACCGAGCGGAAGTACAGCCTGGCCGTCTGTCCAAGGGTGCGGGCCTGGTCCCCATTTTCACCGGGTACCGTAATGATCAAATTGGTTCCGTCGAGTACGACCTCGGCGCCCGACACCCCGATGCCGTTGACCCGTTGCTCGATGATCTGACGAGCCTGGTCGAGAGACTCCTTCGATGGTGGCCGACCGTCGAGGGTTCGGGCGGTCAGAGTTACCCGAGTGCCGCCTTTCAGGTCGATACCCAGCTTGGGAGTGGGCTGCCCGCCACCGGTGAGAAAGACCAATGAGTACAAGACAGCAACGATCCCAGCGAAGATCGCCAGGTTGCGCCAGGGGCGGAAATGCCCGGCTGGTGGTGCCACAGGGGTGGTTCTCCTCGTTCACGGCGCACTAACCCTGCCGCCTGCATCGACGGCCGGCTCTACTGTGCCAGCGCCGCAAAGGACGCAGGCCTTGGGGCTCGGGTGCGGGATCGTAGCGCCTCGCACCACGTCAGTCAGCAGCCTGAGGTGCGCTGGCCCTGGGTGTCCCGTCACCGTCCACCTCGGCACCAGTCTCAGAGACCTTCTCCCGGATCGCGGCTCGCAACCACGTGGTGCGCACGCCGGGAGCAATCTCCAGATCGACCGTCGTCTCGTCCCCGCTGTCGACAACGGTTCCGTGCAGGCCGGAGGTGGTTATCACCTGGTCGCCGTTGGTCAGGGAGCTCTGCAGTCGTTGCGCCTCAGCCATCGCTCGCTTCTGCCGGCGGGTGCTGAAGATCAACGGCACCGCGAGCGCGGCGATGAACAGCAGCGGAAGTAGGGCCTCCATGGGTTCTCCGATCACCGTCAGTTGTGCAGTACCGAGTGTGCCAGGTTGCGCGGCAAGCGAGCCCGCGGCGTCGATGGATCCCCGTGGTCGTGCTTCGCGGACGACCGCAGCCGAGTGACGCCCCTGAGCATCGCAGCCGCCAAATGGCGCAGTAGCCACCGCTGAACGGCGTAATCGTTGCGTCTCTCGTCGCGCGGCGCTGACCTATGGGCGCTGTGACGTAACCAGGGCTCTCAGGTTCGGAGGAGACCCGGATCGATTCCTTAGGGTTCCGCCAGCAGCCGGGGTGAGATGCCGCTCGATCCCGCTGTCCCAGGCCGTCAACGAAAGGACGGGCGCGTTGCCGTCGCACCGCTACTCCACGCCTCGTTACCGACCTAGCGCGCATGCGCTGGACACTCGCATGGTGGGCGCCACCGGCGGCGCAACTGCCACGATGGCTCCCTTCAGGACCTCGACGATCACCTCACCCAGCCCAGCACTGCCGCTGGGCGCGGGCTTCGCCGATACCCTGCTACGTCGCGTCGAAGCAGATGAGCAGGCCTTCGTACTCCGGTACGTCCAGCCTGGGCTGGTGGGCCTCATCGACGGAACACTCTCGACACTCGCCCCCATCTTCGCGGTGGCCTTGCTGTCGAGTTCGCACGCTGCCCTGCTGGTCGGACTGGCCACCGCGCTGGGAGCCGGCATCAGCATGGGGCTCTCGGAGGCGCTCTCCGACGATGGCGGGCAGACCGGTCGGGGCTCGGCCATCACCCGCGGATCGATCACCGGTGTGATGACCACGGTGGGCGGTGTGTTTCATGCCTTACCGTTCTTGATCCCGGACCGGACGGGCGCATTGGTGCTCGCGGCCATCGTGGTCGCCGTTGAGCTCGGGGTGATCGCCCTCATTCGTAAGCGCTACCTGGAGGTCTCGCTTCGAACCTCACTCATCCAGGTCGTCCTCGGCGGCATCTTGATCGTCGGCGTGGGGCTGTGGCTCGGTGGGCTCTGAACGGTTTTCAACCGTCGAACAACGTCGGTGTGGGCTCTGAGAGAGCATCGGCAGGTGGCTCCAGGCGCAGGTGCCGCCACGCGGCAGCGGTGGCTACCCGCCCGCGCGGGGTACGGGCGAGCATGCCGGCTCGGACCAGGAAGGGCTCGCACACCTCCTCGACGGTGGCCGGTTCCTCCCCTACCGCAACCGCGATGGTGGACACTCCGACCGGTCCGCCGCCGAAGGTGCGCACCAGCGCGGTGAGTACGGCGCGGTCCAGCCGGTCCAGCCCGAGCTGGTCGACGTCGTAGACGGCCAGGCCGGCCCGGGCCACTTCAAGAGTGATCGCGCCGTCGGCGCGGACCTCGGCGTAGTCCCTGACCCGGCGAAGTAGCCGGTTGGCGATCCGGGGGGTGCCGCGGGAGCGGGCGGCGATCTCGGTAGCACCGTCGGGGCGCAGGTCTACATTGAGGATGCCGGCGGAGCGGTGCAGCACCAACTCCAGCTCGTCAGGCTCGTAGAACTCCATGTGCGCGGTGAACCCGAACCGGTCCCGCAGCGGGCTGGTCAGCGCACCGGAGCGGGTGGTGGCTCCGACAAGGGTGAACGGGGCGATTTCCAGCGGGATGGAGGTGGCTCCGGGGCCTTTGCCGACCACTACGTCGACCCGGAAGTCCTCCATCGCGAGGTAGAGCATCTCTTCGGCGGGGCGGGCCACCCGGTGGATCTCGTCGATGAATAGCACGTCACCCTCGACGAGATTGGACAGCATCGCGGCGAGGTCGCCAGCGCGCTCCAACGCCGGCCCCGAGGTCACCCGGATGGCCCTGCCGAGCTCCGCGGCGATGATCATAGCGAGGCTCGTCTTGCCCAATCCCGGCGGTCCGGAGAGCAGTACGTGATCCGGTGCGGCGCCCCGTCGCCGAGCCCCCTCCAGGACCAGCTCCAGCTGCTCGCGGACCCGGGCCTGCCCGATGAACTCAGGCAGCCGGCGGGGCCGCAGAGTGGTCTCCAGCTCGACGTCCGCCGGGTCGACCACGGCCGAGACCGGTTGTGGGTTGGTCACCGGTTCCGCCCCAGCCGGGTCAGGGCGCTGCGGAGGAGCTCAGAGGTGTCCGACGCGGGCGCGGATTCGGAATGGGCTTCGGCGAGCACGGCATCCACGGCCTGCTCGGCCTGCCGGGCTGCGAACCCGAGCCCGACGAGCGCCTCAGCCACCTGGGTTCGCACCGCGCCTCCGCCGTGGGCAGCCGGCCCGGACGCGGTGGACGCGAACCCCCCGACTTTGTCCCGCAGCTCCACGACCAGCCTCTCCGCGCCCTTGCGTCCGATGCCGGGTACCCGGGTGAGCACCGTGAGGTCGCCATCGGCGAGTGCGGCGCGCAGCGTGTCCGGCTCGAGAACGGCGAGCGTCGCCAGGGCGAGCCGGGGCCCCACCCCGGAGACGGTCTGCAGCAGCACGAACAATTCCCGGGCTGTCGCGTCGGTGAAGCCGTACAACGTCAGTGAGTCCTCGCGCACCACCAGCAACGTATCGAGCCGGGCCGCTTCGCCGCGCCGCAAGGTGGCCAGGGTGGCGGGCACTGCATGCACCGCCAACCCGATCCCGCCGACCTCGACCACGGCATGATCCAACTCGACGGAGAGCACCTGCCCGCGCACCGAGGCGATCACCGCGCCGCTCCCGCCCGCCGGGCCGCAGCGGCTAACTTCGCCCGGTGCACTTGGGCCAGCCGCGCTGACTGGGCCCGCGCCTGTGCGAGCCGCTGTGTCATCGGGGCCCGCCACAGGTGACAGATCGCAAGCGCGAGTGCATCTGCGGCGTCAGCCGGCCGCGGCTTGGCAGGCAGCGCGAGTAACCGGGTGATCATGGTGGTGACCTGCTCCTTTCCGGCGCGGCCGGAACCGGTGACGGCCGCCTTGACCTCGCTGGGGGTATGAAAGGCGACGGTGAGTCCTCGCCGCGCTGCGATCAGCGCCACCACTCCACCGACCTGGGCGGTGCCCATCGCGGTGCGCACGTTGTGCTGGCTGAAGACCCGTTCCACGGCCACCACGTCGGGTCGGTGCACAGCCAACCAACGCTCCACGACATCGGCAACCGCGATCAGCCGCGCACCGAGATCCGCCTCGGGCAAGGTCTGCACGACATCGACGGCCACGCAGCTGACCGACCGCCCGGTACCGCCGTCAACCACTCCTAGCCCGCAGCGGGTGAGGCCAGGATCCACGCCCAGCACCCGCACCGCACCCTCCCAGCGACGACCCAAACACCCGTTCGAACCCTAACCCCCTTCCCCACCTCGCGACCCTCGACACACCAAGGGCGAGCCCACCCCATTCAGCGGGCTAAATGCGGTTTCGGGTGCGTCAGCCGACCTCGGCGAGGACGTCGTCGGGCACGTCGAAGTTGGCGTAGACGTTCTGGACGTCGTCGCAGTCCTCTAGGGCGTCGATCAGTTTGAAGACCTTGCGAGCGCCCTCGGCGTCCAGCGGAGTACTTGCCGAGGGGAGGAAGCTCGCATCGGCGGAGTCGTAATCGATACCGGCATTGCGCAGGGCGGTACGCACCGCAATGAGGTCGGTCGCCTCAGATACCACCTCGAAGGATCCGCCCAGGTTGTTGACCTCTTCGGCACCGGCGTCGAGCACCGCGGCCAGCACGTCGTCCTCCGAAATGCCCTGCTGCTCGGGCACGATCACCACGCCTTTGCGGCTGAACAGGAACGATACCGACCCTGGGTCGGCCATCGTGCCACCGTTGCGGGTCATCGCGGTTCGGACCTCCGAGGCGGCCCGGTTGCGGTTGTCGGTGAGACATTCGATGAGCAGGGCGACCCCACCCGGCCCGTATCCCTCGTACATGATCGTCTGGTAGTCGGCCCCGCCGGCATCGGCCCCGGAACCACGCTTGACGGCCCGCTCGATGTTGTCCGTGGGCACGGAGGTCTTGCGAGCCTTCTGGATCGCGTCGTATAGCGTCGGGTTGCCGTCCGGGTCCGCCCCACCGGTACGCGCGGCCACCTCAACGTTCTTGATCAATTTCGCGAATAGCTTACCGCGCTTGGCGTCGACCACGGCCTTCTTGTGCTTGGTGGTCGCCCATTTTGAATGGCCGCTCATGACTTGCCGTGCTCCTCTTGCTCGCGTGCCAGTCTGCCGGTCTCACCCGGGAACCCGGACCCCATTGGGCTGCCGGACCATCTCGCAGAAGAGCCGATGCACCCGCCGGTCGCCGGTCAACTCCGGATGGAACGCCGTGGCCAGCACGCCCCCCTGCCGAATCGCCACGATCCTACCGCTCGCCTCGCCCGCCGCCGCTGCATCGGGCACCCTGGCCAGCACCTCGACGTCTGCCCCGACCTGCTCCACCCAGGGCGCACGAATAAAGACCGCGCGGACCGGACCGCCGGACACCCCAACGAAGTCAAGATCAGCCTCGAACGAGTCGGCCTGACGACCGAACGCATTACGGCGCACCACCACGTCCAGTGCGGCGAGTTGCCGCTGATCAGGCCGACCATCGAGGATTTCCCGAGCCAGCAGGATCATGCCCGCACACGCGCCGTAAACCGGCATCCCCGCGGCCAGCCGGACCTGCAACGGTTCCATCAGGTCGAAGCCGACCAGCAGCCGGCTCATCGTCGTGGACTCACCGCCGGGCAGGATCAGGGCATCCACCTCAGCGAGCTCCTCAGGCCGCCGTACCAGGACGCTGCGCAATCCGCAGTCGGCTACCGCGCGAAGGTGCTCCCGCACATCACCCTGCAACGCGAGGACACCCACCACCGGACCGATCTGCGCCACACGACCAGGCTAGACCGCCAGCTCCACGCCCTCATCGGGTCTCACCGGATGCCGAGCAGGGTGCGGGTCATCGCGTTCCGGGTGTCCAGCAGCTCGTCCAGCGTCAGGGCCGCAGGAACCAGGGACTGGTGTAGGCGATCGCGTCATTATTAGCGGGATGATCCGGGGGTCCTGGAACGGCGTTGGGAGCTTCTGGATCGGCCAGGCGTAAGACCACCCACGAGCCGTCCTCAATGTCCAGCGGCACGGCAAAACGGGCGATCTCACCGCAGCGGATCTCGATCAGGCAGGCTACCGTGGGCACCGGTGTGGCCGGGCGTAGCAGCTGTACCTCGAGCTTACGACCGGTCCAGGACGGCCCGGCCTCGACGTCGAG
>DASYMC010000145.1:0-1703 GCA_036009255.1 Pseudonocardiaceae bacterium | reverse complement strand
TATCTGCGTGAGTGTGACCCGATGACCGGCGAGGTGATCCGGGCCAGTAAGACCACCGCGGTCCGCTACGAGCGTGAGCGCCCTGGCGAGTTGGTGCACATGGACGTGAAGAAGATCGGCCGGATCCCCGAGGGCGGTGGCTGGCGCGCGCACGGCCGCGCTCACGCCAGCATCACCCGCGACCGGAACACCAAGATCGGGTTCGACTACGTGCACTCGATGGTCGATGACCACTCCCGGCTGGCCTACTCCGAGATCCTGCCCGATGAGAAAGGCACCACCTGCGCCGCATTCCTGACCCGCGCCGCGGCCTACTTCCACGACCACGGCATCACCCGGATCGAACGCCTCATGACCGACAACGCCTGGGCCTACCGCTGGTCCCTGCGGAAAGTCACCGCCGAACTCGGCGCCCGCCAGGTCTTCATCAAACCCCACTGTCCGTGGACCAACGGCAAGGTCGAGCGACTGAATCGGACACTGCAGACCGAATGGGCCTACCGGCAGGTCTTCACCAGCAACACCGACCGAACCGCTGCCCTTGCACCCTGGCTAGAGCACTACAACACTCAACGACGCCACAGCGCACTCGGCGGACTCCCACCGACCAGCCGCCTGCCACCAACCTGATGGCTCGGTACAGCTAGTAGCGTGTCGCTGCTTAGTTCTGGTGATTCTGGTTGGGAGGTTGGTGGCGGCAGACCTTCCCCTTCCCCTCTGCCAGTCAGGACGCTCATGCCGTCGCAGAAGAAGCGGCCGGTCACCTTGGCTGCGGTCGATCGTGAAGCACTGGTCAAGGTGATCACGACGGGGGTGCGTCCGGCCTCGATGATCAGGCGAGCGAACGTGCTGCTCGCGTTGGACACCTCGACGGGGCAGGTCGATCCCAAGGAGGTGATCGCGGCCCGGCTTGGTGTCTCGGGTGAGACGCTGCGTCTGGTCGCCAAGCGGTTCGCTGAAACCGGTGGCGATATCTGGGCCACGGTCGGACGCAAGCAGCGCACCCTTCCGCCGGTACCCTCCCCGGTGACCGGCGAGGTCGAGGCCCGGCTGATCGCGCTGGCCTGTACGGCCCCTCCTGCCGGTCACGCCCGCTGGTCGCTGCGGTTGCTGGAGAAGCACGTCGCCCTCCTCGACGACATCCCCGACCTGGACCATTCCACTATCGGCCGGGTGTTAAAAAAACGGAACTTCGCCCTCATCTGAGGAAGTGCTGGACCATCCCGCCGAAGCAGAACGCGGAGTTCGTGGCACGGATGGAGGACGTGCTCGCGGTCTACGCCCGTCCCCACAACCCGGCGGTGCCGGTGGTGTGCATGGACGAGAAGCCCTACCAACTGCTCGCCCATGCCCGCGACCCCGTCCCTGCCGCACCGGGGTACGACCGCAAGGAGGACTCCGAGTACGTGCGCCACGGGACCTGCTCGATCTTCTGCTGGGTCCAGCCCCTGGCCGGCTGGCGCCGGGTCGATGCCCAGCCACACCGCACCCGGATCGACTGGGCCGGCCAGGTCAAGCATCTGTTGACCGTGGACTACCCCGACGCCGAGACCGTGGTACTGGTCATGGACAACCTCAACACCCACAACATCGCTTCACTGTATGAGGCCTTCGACCCCGAGGAAGCCTTCGCGCTGGCCCAGCGGCTAGAGATCCACCACACCCCCAAGCACGGCTCCTGGCTCAACATCGCCGAGATCGAA
>DASYMC010000144.1:0-6195 GCA_036009255.1 Pseudonocardiaceae bacterium | reverse complement strand
GCTCGACGCGTTGAAGGACCACCTCGACCGGGGTGCGCGCGGGCCCACCACAGCGCCACTCCACGAAACCCGAGGACATCATGGCTGATCACGCATTCACCACCACCTTCACCGTGGACCGCACGCCGACGGAAGCCTTCGCCGCCATCACCAACGTTCGAGGATGGTGGTCGGAAGAGATCGACGGCCGCACCGACCAGCTCGGCGCCGAGTTCGCGTACCACTACGAGGACGTGCACCGCTGCCGGATCCGGGTGACAGAACTCGTTCCTGGCCGGAAGGTCTCGCTCCACCGCGTGGGGCTTCTACGTCAACGGCAGCCTGCAGAGCTTGATCACCACCTGGTCAGGGGCCGTAGAAGCCCGGCGTCACTACTCAACGCGTGAGCGTGGAACTGAACTGGAAGGTGGACACCATGATGAAAACCCCCCCGATCGTCACGCCGCGGGAGTGGGAGGCAGCGCGCCAGCAGCTGCTCGTGAAGGAGAAGGAGGTGACCCGTGCCCGTGACGCGCTGGCGGCGGAGCGTCGGCGGATGCCGTGGCTGGCCGTGGAGAAGGAGTACGAGTTCGACGGACCTGAGGGAAAGGCGAGCCTGCTCGACCTGTTCGACGGTCGCCGTCAGCTGATCGTCTACCGCGCCTTCTTCGAGCCCGGCGTGTTCGGCTGGCCCGACCACGCGTGCCGCGGCTGTTCCATCGTGGCCGATCAGGTCGCTGACGTCGCCCATCTGAACGCCCGTGACACCACTCTCGTCTTCCTCTCGCGCGCGCCGCAGCCCGACATCGCGCGTGTGAAGGCGCGGATGGGCTGGACGATGCCCTGGTACACCATGACCGACGGGTTCGACACCGACTTCGGCGTGGACGAATGGCACGGCACGAACGCGTTCATCCGCAATGGCGACCGAGTGCTCCGCACCTACTTCGTCAACAACCGTGGCGACGAGGCGATGGGGAGCACCTGGAGTTACCTCGACATCACCGCGCTCGGGCGTCAGGAGGAGTGGGAGGACTCGCCCGAGGGCTATCCCCAGACCCCGCCGTACGTGTGGTGGAACTGGCACGACGAATACGGCGATGCCGGGCTGTCGCAGGGGTGGCTGGCCAAACTAGCCGAGGCCGCCGCGGTCATTACGTCATCTCGGACGATCGATCCTATGACCTCCCGATTCGCAACCGCAGCTGATGCCGGCCGTGGTCGACCCATGACGACACGCAAGGAGAATGACCATGGAGAATCCGAAACCTAAGATCGTTACGGCGGAGCGTGGGGCGATCATGGAGGATGACTCGAAGGACGTGGGGTTGCCGACGGCCGGCGGCAACGACACCCCCGCGCTGCCAACGGTGGTCGATCGGGCCACTTGGCAGGCCGAACGGGATGCGCTGCTGGTTCGGGAGAAGGCGCTCACCCGCGAAGGTGACGCGATCGCGGCGGCCCGTCGGCGGCTGCCGATGGTGGAGGTGGACCCCACGATCACGCTGATCGGTCCGCATGGGCCGGTCACGCTGCTGGAGGTGTTCGAGGGCCGCCAGCAGCTCATCGCCTACTTTCACATGTGGCACGCCGGCCAGCCCGCCGCCGCCCAGTGCGAGGGCTGCACGTTCTACAACAGCCAGGTTCGCGAGCTGTCCTACCTACATTCCCGCGACGTCACCTACGCCACGTTCTGCCAGGGCCCATACAACGAGAGCGTCCGCTACCGCGACTTCATGGGCTGGGACGTGCCCTGGTACTCGGCGCACGAGTCGGCCGAGGCCCTGCTCGCCGGGCGCCCGTTCAGCGCTGGGCCTCTGGTGTGCTACCTCAGGCACGCCGACCGGGTGTTCGAAACCTACTGGACCAGCGGCCGCGGCGTCGAGGTGATGGCGCCCAGCTACGGGCTGTTGGACATGGCCGTATATGGCCGGCAGGAAACCTGGGAGGACTCGCCCGCCGGCTGGCCCCAAAGGTGGCGAATCGACGGCGAGCACCTCCGCACCAACGGACGTCCCACCGTCCAGTGGTCCCGCCTGGAATCCGGACGCTCCGACGACCTAGGCACCGCCGGGCGCTGAGCGGAGCCACTCACGCTCGAGCCGGAATTCCTGTCATTCGAATTCAGCAGATCAGCGAAGGGATGACCAGTGAATGTTTCCGAATTCAATCAGCATGCCGATGGATACTCCCTGGAACATGCTTGCTGGCTCGGCAGGGCCGCAAGGCTGGCCTATGGGAATGAATCTGAGATCCGTGCGGAAACTGAGAAGTGGGGTTTCGGTCAGCTTGTAAATTTTTGCGGGACACATCAAATGCCGTTCCCACTTGAAGACACCCAGGCGTACCTCGCAGCGAGCGACCATATGATTGTTGTTGCGTTTCGCGGCACTGAACCATCGCAGATCCGGGACTGGCTGTCGGACTCGAATACGCCCGTAATCCCGGGACCCGCGAAAAAAGGCCTGGTTCATCTGGGTTTCAGTCGAGCACTTGGATCGGTTTATTCAGATATCCGGGATAAGGTTGAAGAAGTTCGGACGAACGACCAGACATTGTGGTTCACAGGCCACAGTCTCGGCGGTGCGCTTGCCATGCTGGCCGGGGCCACACTGTACCTCGAAGACCCAAAACTGCTTGCCGACGGGGTGTATACCTTCGGCCAGCCACGGACTTGTGACCGCTTGTTCGCCGCCGCCCACGACAAGGCGTTCGAATCCCGGCACTTCCGTTTTGTCAACAATAATGACGTCGTCGCGCGGGTGCCACCCGAGCCGGCCTTCCACCATGTCGACGCCATGATGTACTTCGACGCGAATGGGAAGCTGCACGAAAAGATGTCGTTTGCCAGCAGAATGACAGACAGCTTCAAGGGCTTCACCAGTGATCCGTTCGCCCCAGGTAGCGACGGTATCAGGGACCATTCCATGGACACGTATGTGGCCCTCATCGAGAAGAATCTCGGCTAGAACTCCAACCCTACGGCCGTCCTGTCTGTGCCGAGCTCCACGAGAGGATCACCACACATCCGGCCGGCGGTTTCGCGTCCTGCGGCGGGCTATCAAACTGGCACGATCTAGCTCGAGCTGCACCTGCCGGCGGTTTTAGGACTCGACGCGCTCCATCGCCCGGCGGGCGAAGGTCGGGGCGTGCTCGGGCCGGACGCCGAGGCCGAGCAGCCGGGCCGGCAAGTACGACAGCTGCGGGAACCGTGCGAACAGTTTGATCATCGCCGGGGGCGGGCCGTTACGCTTGCCCGCCATCACCGGGCGCATCACGACGCGGTGCAGGATCCGCTGCAAGCCCTGCACCAGCATCGTGGGCAGCAACCGGCGCGACCGGATCTTCGCCAGGTCGTCCAGGGTCGGCCGGCCACGGCGAAGCGGCTCCGCCAGCAGCGTCGCAGCTGCGACGGCGTCCTGCACGGCCAGGTTGATGCCCACCCCGCCAACCGGTGACATGGCGTGCGCTGCGTCGCCGATACAGAGCAGGCCGTCGATGTGCCACTCGCCCAGCAGGTTCAGCCGCACATCGAGGAACTTGACATCGTCCATCGTCTCCAGCTCGTGCACCCGGTCGGCGAACTCGGGGCACACCTCGGTCACGTTGGCGCGGAACGCTTCGATGCCTTCCTTGCGGAGGTCGACGCCCTTCGGGGCGAGGTAGGCGATCTGGAAGTAGCCGGTGCGCGGCAGCGGCACGGCAAACCGACAGTTGCGCATCCGCGGGGTGAGCATGCCTCCGCCTTCGTCGTCGTGGCGCGAAAGCCGGAACCACCAGACGTCGAACGGGCAGTCGTACTCCTTAGGCTTCAGACCCGCCTCGCGCCGGGCCAGCGACCAGCGGCCGTCGGCGGCGATGACCAGGTCCGCGCGGAGTTCGCCCTCGGTGCCCTCGGCCGTCTTATAGCAGACCCCCGCGACCCGGCCGCCTTCGCGGATCAAGCCGGTCATCTCAGTCTCCATCCGCAGCGTGAACGTCTTTTCCTTGGTGGCGCTGTCGGCGAGCAGGTCGAGGAAGTCCCACTGCGGCACCATCGCGATGTACGGGTGCGGCACCTTCAGCCGGGTCATGTCAGCCAGCTTCATCATGCCGCCGTCCTCGGTAGGGAAACCTGCTGCGGTGAGTTCGCTGTGCGGCACGGCGTCGAACTTCTCACCCAGCCCCAGTTCGTCGAGCAGGGTCAGCGTCGAGGGATGCACCGTGTCCCCGCGGAAATCCCGCAGGAAGTCGGGGTGCTTCTCCAGCACCGTCACCTCGACCCCGGCCCGGGCCAGCAGTAGCCCTGCCATCATGCCGGCCGGGCCGCCACCAACGACCACGCAGCCCGTGTGCTCGGTCATCTCGATCATCTCTTTTCATCACTCGTTGAATATGGTGAGGATGCACCTGGGTCGGCCGGTGCGTCAAGCGATGTGACGACGGATACGCTGATCAGGCTACGAGTGCGACATCTGTGGCGTGATCTGTGGCGTGCACATAGAAGTACGTCAAGTAATTGACGTACTTGGCCTCCGCTGAGACACTGTGACGACGAATCGGGGAGGCGGCCATGTCTGCTGTCCACTATGACAGCTACACCGAAGCGCGGGCACATTTCAAGGACCTGCTTGATGCGGCGGAGAGGGGTCGAGTCGCTACAGTGCGGCGCGATTCGGTGAGAACTGTGGTGGTGGACGTCGAGCGTTTACGCCACTTTCTGGCGTCGATCGTTCCATCGCGTGCCCAGGTCGTTCCGGAGGATGGCGCCTGGTCGGTGTTCATCCCCGGGTTACCGGTGGCTGCTGATGGCGCAACGTTTGACGAGGCGATCAGCGAGATGATCGATGCGTTGCGGGAGTACGCGGAAGACTGGCAGCAGCGTCTGTTGGATGCTCCGAACCATCGTGATAATTGGGGCTTGGTCCAGTTAATCAGCTTCAGTGATGACGACCAGTTGCGTGAGTGGCTTGTCGGTGCCGTGCGGTGACGTGGTCGCAGCCGACGCGCAAGGACCACGAGGCTTTCTGCCAGGTCGAGGAATGGGGCCGAGTGCGAGATGCTCGGGGGCGAACTGGCACGCATCACGTCACATATGAACTAAATCTCATTGATGGCAGGATCCTGCGCACCCGCATCTCGCATCCGGCGGATCGCAGCAGCTATGGGCGGAGCATGTGGAGCCACATCCTCCGTGATCAGCTTGAGGTCGACGAGCCGCAGTTCTGGTCGTGCGTGAGAGATGGCATCAAACCTGATCGCGGGACGCCAGAGCCGCCGGCGGCGGCTCTGCCTGCTGACCTCGTGCACATGCTGATCTCGCGTGTTCATCTCGACGAGTCCGAACTGGTCGGGATGAGCAAGGTAGAGGCAGTTGCCAGGCTGCAGCGTTACTGGACTGAGGGCAGCTGACCAAGTCTTCCGTGGGGTGCTAGGTGTCCAGCTCGGCGAGTTCGTCGGCGGTCAGCAGTCGAGAGCGGATCAGGAACCGGACGCCCTCTGGCGCCTCCAGGGAGAAGCCGCTGCCCCTGCCCTTGACCAGATCGATCGTGAGGTGGGTGTGCCGCCAGTATTCGAACTGCGATTTTGACATCCACACCTCGACCGGCTGCTGGATGCCCTCGATGGGCAGCTCGCCGATCCGGACATCGGAACCACCGGTGCGGAACTCCCCGGCGGGATAGCACATCGGCGAGCTGCCATCGCAGCAGCCGCCGGACTGGTGAAACATCAGCGGTCCGTGCTGCTCGGCCAGCTTCCGCAGCATGTCCTGCGCCGCGGGGCTGAGGTCAACCCGTTGAGCCGGCATCATGGCCTCCTCTCGTGGCCCCTGGTGGTGGCCGGTCAGCACAGCGCGGCCACCACCAGGACACCGTCGTGGATCAGAAGAAGCCTTGCGGCTTGGTGGAGTAGCTGACCAGCAGGTTCTTGGTTTGCTGGTAGTGATCCAACATCATCTTGTGGTTTTCCCGACCGATCCCGGACTGCTTGTATCCGCCGAAGGCGGCGTGTGCGGGGTAGGCGTGGTAGCAGTTGGTCCACACCCGACCGGCCTGGATATCGCGGCCGGCGCGGTAGGCCTGGACCCCATCGCGCGACCACACCCCGGCGCCCAGCCCGTACAGGGTGTCGTTAGCGATCTTGATTGCGTCGTCGTAGTCGTCGAAGCGAGTCACTGAGACGACCGGTCCGAAGATCTCCTCCTGGAAGATCCGCATCCGATTACTGCCTTCGAAG
>DASYMC010000143.1:0-15529 GCA_036009255.1 Pseudonocardiaceae bacterium | reverse complement strand
CCGAACATAGCCAGAGAAATCCGCACTCCGCAAGAACGTTTGGCGGTAACCACCGTCACATATATCGCGTCGCATTATTAGCACGCCAAAGGTTCCTTGAAATGTTACCTAATCGTGAGCCTCAGCCAAGTGAGCGTTGTGAACTCGACGTTACGGACGTCCCAAGTGGCCCGTGATCTCGATAACGTCTAGTTGACAACGGCTCAGCCGGCGCCAGCGAGATTCAGCTGAGCACGCCGAACGGTCTCACCGCTGCCCGGAAGACTGGCTACGGTGCGTTGCTGCCGAGCTGGCCAGGGCGCCCGGGCGGCGATTGTTATTTCGAAGCCGTCGACCCGGGCCGGGATGGTGCTGCGCAGCCCCCCGCGTGCGGCTGCTGGTAGGCCGACCTCGGTGCTCTGTTGTCGTCAAGCCAAAGATGCTGGTCACTCGGAGTGGTCCCCGTAGGACGACGCACGGCGGGTTCGCGATCGCACGAGCTGGGAACCTGATGGTCGACCGGACGTCTGGTATATCACCTAAGCCCAGTTCCGACCGTGGAGGTCACCATGGGCTCGATCTCTCGGCGGACCTTCGCCACCCTCCTACTCAGTGTTGCCATTGCCATCGCGGGTGTCGTCCCGGCGCAGTCTGCGGTGCCGGACATTCCCGTACTCACCGGTATCCGGACCGGGGTGCACCCGACGTTCGACCGGATCGTGCTGGACTTTTCCGGCCCACGACCGCAGGTCAGCTCCCAATTCGTCGATGAACTCATCCAGGACGGTTCCGGCAACGTCGAGTGGCTCACCGGCGCGGCCTTCGCCGAGGTGCACGCGACACCGGCGCAGGCCCATGACGAGGCTGGTCATTCCAGCTTTGCGGGACCGCGCAAGTTCCGCACCAGCAACCTGACCAATGTCATGGCGGTCTCGATTACCGGAGACTTCGAGGGCGTGGTATCCGTGGGGGTCGGGATGCGCAAGCAGACCTGGGTCAAGGCATTCACCCTGAGCGCCCCGGCCCGCGTGGTGATCGACGTCGGCCGGTGAGTCCGTAAGCTCTCCTGCGTGCGGATCTTGCTGCTGTCCACCGCTGACACCGACCTGCTCGCCGCGCGGGCCTGCGGCGCCGATTACCGGCTCGCCAACCCCGCCCGGACCGAGCCTACCGAGCTCCCCACGCTCCTCGAGGGCATCGACGTGGTGGTGCTGCGGTTACTCGGCGGACGGCGGGCCTGGGAACTCGGACTCGACACGCTGTTGCACGCCGGGTTGCCGGCGGTGTGCCTGGGCGGCGAGGCGACCCCGGACGCCCAGCTGATGGCGAGTTCCACGGTCCCGGCGGGGGTAGCGGCTGAGGCGCTGCGCTACCTGATCGCCGGTGGACCCGGGAACCTGGGACAGCTGGCCCGGTTCCTATCCGACACCTTGCTGCTGACTGGAGAGGGCTTCGAGCCGCCGGCCGCCACCCCGGAGTACGGCATGCACGACGTGCGCACCTCGGATCCAGCGCGTCCCACTGTGGGAGTTGTCTTCTACCGGGCGCATGCGTTGGCGGCGAATACCGGTTTCGTCGACGTGCTGGCCGACGCGCTCCGCGCGGCCGGGGCGAATGCGCTGCCGGTGTTCTGCGGCTCGCTGCGAGGACTGGGCGGCGCGCAGGCTGACGGTCTGCGCGCGCTCCTGGGCCGCTGCGATGCAGTGGTGACCACGGTGCTCGCCGCGGGTGGCAGTGCCGGGGCCGAGGAGGAATGCTGGGACGCGGGAGCGCTGGCGGCGTTGGATGTCCCAGTCCTGCAAGGACTGTGCCTGACCTCATCGCGGGCGAGCTGGCAGCTCAGCGACGCGGCGTTGTCCCCGATGGATGCCGCTATGCAGGTCGCGATCCCGGAGTTCGACGGGCGGCTGGTGTCGGTTCCGTTCTCGTTCAAGGAGCCGGGGGTCGACGGGATCCCGATCTATGTCGCGGACCCTGAGCGGGCGGCCCGGGTAGCCGGCACCGCCGTCGCACTGGCTCGGTTACGGCACGTCCCGGCAGCGGCCAAGCGGCTCGGGATCGTGCTATCCGCCTACCCGACCAAGCATGCCCGTATCGGCAATGCGGTCGGGCTGGACACCCCAGCATCGGCAGTGGTGCTGCTGCGGGCACTGGCTGAGGCGGGCTATGACCTCGGCGAGCTGGACGTCGATGCGCTGCAAGGCGATGCGCTGATCCACCGCCTGATCGCCGCCGGCGGGCACGACGTCGAGTGGCTCACCGAGGAGCAGATGGGCAGCGCAGCCATCCGGGTGCCGGCCGAGCGATACGCCCAGTGGTTCGCCGAGCTGCCAGGCCCACTGCGGCAGTCGATGGTGCAGACCTGGGGGGAGCCACCCGGGCAGCTGTACGTCACAGACGGCGCGATCTACGTCGGCTCGCTGCGGTTCGGCAATGTGGTGCTTCTCATCCAACCGCCGCGAGGATTCGGTGAGCACCCGGTGGCGATCTACCACGATCCCGAGCTGGCGCCCTCCCACCAGTACCTGGCCGCCTACCGCTGGCTGGAGCACTCGTTCGGCGCGGACGCCGTGATTCACTTGGGCAAACACGGGAACCTGGAATGGCTGCCCGGCAAGGGGCTGGGGCTGGCCGCGCAGGATGCCCCGGATGCGGTGCTCGGCAACCTGCCGCTGGTGTACCCGTTCATCGTGAACGACCCCGGTGAGGGGACCCAGGCCAAGCGCAGGGCACACGCCACCATCGTCGATCACCTGATCCCGCCGATGGCCAGGGCAGATACCTACGGTGATCTCGCCCGTCTCGAGCAGCTGCTCGACGAGTACGCGACGGTGGCGGCGCTGGACCCGGACAAGCTGCCCACCCTGCGCGGGCAGATCTGGACGCTGATCCAGAGCGCACAGCTGCACCATGATCTCGGCCACCTCGACGCTGCCGCGCCGGAAGCGAACGATTTCGATGAGTTCGTGCTGCACCTCGACGGGTACCTGTGCGAAATCAAGGATGTCCAGATCCGCGACGGGTTACACGTGCTGGGCCGGGTCCCCACCGGGGATGAGCTGATCAATGATGTGCTTGCGGTGCTGCGCGCCCGCCAGGTGTTCGGGTCTGGGGACCCGCTCCCGGGGCTGCGTGCCGCGATCGCGGAGTGGATCGGGCTCGATGAGCAGGTGCTGCTTGCCGAGCCGGGTGCGTTCGTCAAGGCCCCGTCCACGTTGTTCTGCGAGGCCGGCGTCTCCGATCGGTCCGCGCTGGCCCCGATCCGGGCCAGCGACGTCATCGACCGGCTGGAGGCAGCGGCGGCCAAGCTGGTGCGTTTCCTCGCGGAGCCCGGTCTGGACCGCATCCCCTGGTCAGCTGGGCTCGCCCACGATGCCGTGGTCGAGTGCCTCGGTGACGTGTTCGGTGACACCGTCCGCGACAGTGCACGCGTGGAGGCTGTGCTGCGGTTCGGCTGCACCGAGCTGGTTCCCCGGCTGGCCGGCACCACAGCCGAGATCACCAATGTGCTGCGCGCGTTGGAGGGCCGGTTCGTCGAGCCCGGGCCATCCGGTTCGCCCACCCGCGGATTGATCTCGGTGCTGCCGACAGGTCGCAACTTCTACTCGGTGGATCCCAAATCGATTCCCACCCGCAACGCCTTCGACGTCGGCACCGCCCTGGCCGACTCGTTGCTCGAACGTCACCGTGCCGACACCGGCGCCTGGCCCGACTCGGTGGGTCTCACCGTCTGGGGCACGTCGGCGATGCGCACGCAGGGCGACGACATCGGCGAGGTGCTGGCGCTGCTCGGTGTCCGTCCGACCTGGGATGACGCATCCCGCCGCGTGACCGGCATCGAGGTCGTGCCGCTCCGGGAGCTTGGCCGCCCCCGCATCGACGTCGTCCTGCGCATCTCCGGCTTTTTCCGGGACGCCTTCCCGCACGTCGTCGCACTGCTTGATGACGCAATTGCCGCGCTCGCGATACTGGACGAGCCGGCGGAGCACAACTACGTCGCCGCCCATTACCGCGCCGACCTCACCGCGCACGGCGACGACCGGCGGGCCCGCACCCGCATCTTCGGGTCCAAGCCCGGAGCGTATGGCGCCGGTCTGCTGCCGCTGATCGACAGCCGGGAGTGGCGCACTGACGCCGATCTCGCCGAGGTCTACGCCACCTGGGGCGGCTACGCCTACGGGCGAGGACTGGACGGGGCCGCGGCGCGCTCCGATATGGAACACGCGTTCCGGCGCATCACGGTGGCGGCCAAGAACGTCGACACCCGCGAGCACGACATCGCTGATTCTGACGACTACTTCCAGTACCACGGCGGGATGGTCGCCATGGTGCGCTCCTTGACTGGGCGCAATCCGGCGGCCTATGTGGGTGACTCCGCGGTGCCGCACGCGGTGAAGACCCGAACTCTGGCCGAGGAGACCCGTCGGGTGTTCCGCTCCAGGGTGGTCAACCCGCGGTGGATCGCCGCCATGCAGCGGCACGGCTACAAGGGTGCGTTTGAGCTGGCCGCCACCGTCGACTACCTGTTCGGCTTCGACGCGACCGCCGGCGTGGTCGAGGACTGGATGTACCACCAGCTCGCTGAGTCCTACGTTTTCGACCCGGGCGTGCAGCAGTTTCTTCGGGAATCCAATCCGTGGGCGCTGCGCGGAATGACCGAGCGGCTGCTCGAGGCCGCTGACCGGGGTTTGTGGGCCGAACCCGATCAGGCCGATATCGACGCGCTGCGGGCGGTGTATCTCAATCTCGAGGGAGACTTGGAAGAATCGTGAGTCACGGGCGCCCGGTAGCGGTGAAATATTCGAAATCTACCGGGCCTGACCACCGCCCACCCCATTTCCAGCCCACCGACTCGAACGCGGTCACCGCAGGGCCACCCTCCAGCGCCATGCCCGAGCGCACCCAGCCCCGATCGAGATAGGACGAGGCAAGTTCAGGCAGCACCAGGTCACCCTTGACGTAAGGGTTGTTGAACGGGTTGAGGGCGATGGTAAGCCCATAGGCACGCGCCGGCCATTGCAGTTGACCACGGGTCGGGCGGCAGACGAATGCCTCGGTGTTGTTGTGGTCACCGGTTGGTGGCAGGTTCAGCTCGGCTTCCGGTGTGATCCGCATCTCCTCGATCGGGAAACCGGCCGCGAACAGCCGCTTGAAGACACCCACCACGGTCTGCGCGACATCCGCATTCACCAGCATTTCGCCGGTATGCGCGCGGGCGTCGAAGCCCCGAAACGACATGGTGATGTGGCGAAGCTGCTCAGGCTTCACCGGACAGATCGGTTTCCAGGTACTGCGAGCCAGCACCTCTGGGGAGACCGGGCTGATCGTGGACTGAAACGAGGTCGAGGTGGGCGGGGGCAGCCGATCGACCGTGGGCAACCGTCGGTTCAGTAGCGCGGCTGGTGTGGACCGCACCACGCCGAATCCGTCCTTGCGGCGTGGCAGCGGTGTACCCCCTACGACCCAGGGAGATACCGAACGGGGTACCGCAGAGTTAGCCGGATGCTGCGCGGGAGCCCGGGTTACGGTGTCCGAAACGGACGCGGGTGTCCGTTGAATGGTATGCGTCCGAAATATGACGGTGACACAGCTCATGAGCAGGGCACCGATAAACAGACAAATCAGTGCACTCTTCGGGATGAGCCGCCAGGGTCGGTGCCGCGCCACGGCGCCACGATGTCAGACCATCTGGTAGGCAGGAGCGGTGGACCACACCGTGCTACATCGGAGCCTCGCTGCCGACCTGTCCACCGCGATGATCTACGCCCTGCTGCGTCTGCGGGTCGAGGTGTTCGTGGTCGAGCAAAATTGTCCCTACCAGGAGCTCGACGGTCATGACCTGGACCGGACCACCCGGCATTACTGGCTTGCGCCTGCCGACGAACTGGAGAATCCGCAAGCAACCCTACGGCTGTTGGAACCCACCGAAGGGCAGTTCCGGATCGGTCGGGTCTGCGCCGCGCCGCAGGCCCGGCGCCAAGGCGGGGTACGGCGGTTGTTTGAGGCAGCACTGGGTGAGATGGGCGATGCCCCCTGCGTGGTCGACGCGCAGCTCGACTGTGTCGAGCTATTCGGTTCCTTTGGGTTCGTAGTCGATGGACCGGAGTCCTCCAAAGGCGGCATGCCGTACGTGCCGATGCGTCGGGACGCCTCGGCACGGATCCGTTGACGATGAGCATCGCTCGCTACCCGTTCGCGGCGATCGTCGGGCACGACGAGCTCCGGCTGGCGTTACTGCTGACCGCGGTGCACCCGGGGATCGGTGGCGTGCTCGTCCGCGGGGAGAAGGGCACCGCGAAGTCGACCGTGGTCCGGGCGCTGGCTGCGCTGCTCCCCGCGGTGACAGCGGTGCCGGGATGCCGTTTCGGATGCGACCCGGCGGAGGTGGATTCCACCTGCCCGGATGGTCCGCACGCTGTCCCAGCGGGAGCCGATTTCCGCCCGGCGCGGCTGGTTGAGTTGCCAGTCGGCGCCACTGAAGATCGACTGGTGGGCTCGCTGGACCTGCAGCGTGCGCTCACCGAGGGTGTCTCGGCGTACCAGCCCGGGCTGCTCGCCGCGGCGCACCGCGGCGTGCTGTACGTCGATGAGGTGAACCTGCTGGCGGACCACCTTGTCGATGTGCTCCTCGACGCGGCGGCGATGGGCCGTTCACACGTGGAGCGCGACGGGGTGTCCGTCTCGCACGCCGCATCGTTCCTGCTGGTCGGCACGATGAACCCGGAGGAGGGGGAGCTACGCCCGCAGCTGCTCGACCGCTTCGGGCTCACCGTCGAGGTGGCCGCTTCCCGTGATGTCGATACGCGGGCCGAGGTGATCCGGCGCCGGCTGCGGTACGAGGCCGACCCGGCTGGTTTCGCGGCGGACTGGCGAGCGCAGGACGTTGCGCTCGCTGACCGGATCGTGACGGCTCGGTTATTGCTGCCACGAGTGGCGCTTCCGGATGGCGAGCTCCGCCGGATCGCCACGGTATGTGCTGCATTCGAAGTGGACGGCATGCGCGCTGATCTGGTGCTCGCTCGCACTGCCCTGGCGCATGCGGCCTGGCGGGGAGCCGACGCGGTCACCGAGGACGACGTCCGGGTCGCCGCGGTGCTGGCACTGCCGCATCGCCGCCGACGTGACCCCTTCGACCAACCAGGATTGAGCCGCGAGCAACTGGAAGATGCGCTCCGCAGCGCAGACGATCCCCCCGCCCAACCCCCCCCAGATGACCCACCCAACGGCGGCGCCCCTCCCGACATGGAGACATATCGGGGTGATTCGGCAGGCCATCACCCCGATATGTCTCCATGTCGGGGTGATGGGTCGGTGAATGGGTCGGTGAATGACCCGGTGAATGACGTAGCCGCGCCGTTTCGGGCACGGTTGTTGGCGGTGCTCGGGGTCGGTGCGGGAGCTCCTGGGCGGCGGTCGGTGGCCAGGACCAGTATCGGGCGCACGATCCGGGCGTCGGAGTCTGACGGTAGCGGCCTGCACCTGCTGGGGACCCTGGCTGCGGCCGCTCCGCACCAACGAGACCGGGGGCGCCGTGGCCCGGCGCTGTTGATGCACCCTTCTGACCTCCGCCGGGCGGTGCGTGAAGGGCGCGAGTCGAACCTGGTGCTTTTCGCCCTCGATGCGTCCGGCTCGATGGCGGCCCGGGCGCGGATGTCCGCGGTGAGCGGCGCGGTGCTTTCGTTGCTGCTGGACGCCTACCAACGCCGTGACAAGGTTGGATTGATCACTTTTCGCGGGGTCGAGGCGCAGGTGGAGCTGCCTCCGACATCGTCGGTGGATACCGCCGCCGCGCGGTTACGTTCATTGCGTACCGGCGGGCGCACCCCATTGGCTGCCGGATTACTTTGCGCGGCGCGGGTCCTGGCCGCCGAGCGACTACGGGATCCGGTTCGGCGGGCGTTGCTCGTCCTGCTCACCGACGGCCGGGCCACCCACGGTGGGATGGATGCCGCGCTGGCCGCGGGAGGGCTGCTGCGCCGTGACGGAGTGGCCTCGATTGTGGTGGACTGCGAGTCCGGTCCGGTCCGGTTGGGCTTACCCGACCGGCTGGCGGTCGCGATGGGCGGTGGGTGCGTGCGGTTGGAGCAGCTTTCCGCCGAGGCCGTGGCCGGGTTGGTCCGCGCCGCCAGGTCGGTTGCATAGCCGGAGGTCCCCGCGCTAAGGAGGTCACCGTGCCGCAAGGCGTGCCGCTCGCCATCCCCGACGACGGGCTGTCCACCCGGCAGCGCCGAAACCGGCCGCTACTGATGGTCCACACCGGAGTGATGAAGGGTAAATCCACTGCTGCCTTCGGCCTGGCGTTACGGGGTTGGAGCGCGGGCTGGTCGATCGGGGTGTTCCAGTTCGTCAAGTCCGCGAAGTGGAAGGTGGGGGAGGAAGCTGCGTTCCGGGCGCTGCACGAAGTGCACCAGCGGACCGGGCAGGGCGGCCCGGTCGAGTGGCACAAGATGGGCGAAGGCTGGTCCTGGGCACGCAAGCCAGGCAGCCCCGAGGACCACGCCGCCGCAGCGGCGCAGGGCTGGGCGGAGATCGCCCGCCGGCTAGCCGCGCAGGTGCACGACCTCTACGTGCTCGACGAGTTCAGCTACCCGCTGCACTGGGGTTGGCTGGATATCGGCGAGGTGCTCACCACACTCACCGCCAGACCCGGCAAGCAGCACGTCGTGATCACCGGCCGCAGCGCACCGCCTGCGCTGATCGACGCCGCCGACGTAGTAGTGGAGATGACCAAGATCAAGCATCCGATGGACACCGGGCAGAAGGGCCAGCGGGGGATTGAGTGGTGAACCACGGGTGCTCATCTCCGCGCCGGCTTCCGGCGCGGGCAAGACCACCGTCGCCACCGGGTTGATGGCGGCGCTGCGGCGGCGGGGCACCACAGTGGCCGGGTTCAAGGTCGGTCCCGACTACATTGACCCGGGCTACCACGCGCTGGCTACTGGGCGTCCAGGTCGCAACCTCGATCCGGTGCTGGTCGGCGAGCAGCGCATCGCCCCGCTGGCTGCGCACGGCGCCGCTGGGGCCCAGCTCACGGTGGTGGAGGGCGTGATGGGCTTGTTCGATGGCCGCACCGGGACGGCAGGCCACGGCTCGACGGCGCATGTTGCGGCCCTGCTGGGGGCCCCGGTGCTGCTGGTCGTCGACGTGCGTGGCCAGGGCCGGAGCCTCGCAGCCCTGTTGCATGGGTTCCGGTCCTTCGATGTCAGCGTCCGGATCGCCGGGGTGGTGCTCAACCAGGTCGGCTCGGCGCGCCACGAACAGGAGTGCCGGCAGGCGTGCGCCGAGGTGGGCCTGCCGGTGCTCGGTGGGTTGCGCCGGGATGATGCGCTGGCGGTGCCGTCGCGGCATCTGGGCCTGGTCACCGCCGCGGAACACGCCAGCGCAGCGAGCCTGGTGCAGCGCTGGGCCGACGCGGTGACCGCGCAGGTCGATCTGGACGCGGTGGTGGCACTGGCGAGCGCCTCGCCGCGCGGCCCGCGGTGGGAACCGGATGCCGAGGTCACCAGTAGCCCCGGCGAGCCGGTAGTCGCGGTGGCCGGTGGTCCGGCGTTCACCTTCGGCTACGCCGAGCATGCCGAACTGCTCGCCGCGTCCGGTGCCGCGGTCACCGTCTTCGATCCGCTGGCCGACGAGTCGCTCCCGCCTGGCACAGCAGGCCTGGTGCTGCCCGGGGGATTCCCGGAGTGTCATACCGAGGCATTGTCGGCCAATGCGGCGCTGCGTGCCGAGGTCGCCACCCTGGCCCGCCGTGGAGCGCCAGTGCACGCCGAATGCGGTGGGCTGCTGTACCTGTGTCACGCGGTGAACGGTGCACCGATGTGCGGAGTGCTCGGCGCCGAGGCGACGATGACCGGGCAGCTGATGCTGGGTTACCGCGACGCCGTCGCGGTGCGCGACTCGGTGCTGCACCAGGAGGGTGCCCGGGTGACTGGTCACGAATTCCACCGCACCACGGTCACTCCCCGCGCGGGTCAATCCGCCTGGGCCTGGGCAGGCTCGCCAGCCGAGGGATTCGTCCAGGGCGGGGTGCATGCATCGTTCCTGCATACCCACCCAGCCGCGCATCCCGCAGCGGTGGCACGCTTCGTAGCGAACTGCACGAAGGGCACGTCGTGACGCCGGAGTTGATCGGGATCGGAGTTGGTCCGGGGGACCCGGACCTACTGACGATTGCCGCGGTGCGTGCGTTGTCCGCCGCCGGCCGGATCTTCGTGCCCGTGATGGCACCCGGCATCGCGGGTCGAGCCGAGACCGTGGTGCGGGCTCACCTGACTCACGACCGCCTGGAACGGCTGGTGTTCGCGCTCAACGACGACCTCACCGGGTCGCAGCGCCGGCGCCAGGACTGCTGGGACGCCGCAGCGGCACGGGTCGCGGCGCATTTGCGTGAGCATGCCGGTAGCGCCGCGTTCGCCACCCTCGGTGACCCGTCGGTGTACTCCACCTTCACCTACCTCGCCCAGACCGTCCGGGAGTTGCTGCCCGGAGTGCAGATCCGCACCATCCCGGGCATCACCGCAATGCAGGCCGCCGCCAGCGCCGCCGGCCTGACCCTGGTCGAGGGATCCGAATCGCTCACTCTGCTCCCGCTCTCCCGTGACCTGGCAGCGCTGGATGGCGCGCTGGGCAACGGCGGGGCGGTGGTTGCGTACAAAGTCGCCAGCCGCCTGGCACAGCTGCGGGAACGCCTCGGCGCCGCCGGCGCGCTGGACCGCGCCTGGTGCGCCGAGCAGCTCGGCACCCCCGACGAGCGGATCATCCCGCTGGCCCAGACCCACACCGCCGCCTACCTGTCGACGGTGGTGGTCCTGCCGGTCCGCAACGGCCGGGGAGCGCAGTTGTGACGGGCCCGCCGCTGCGAGAGCCGGAGCTGCCGCGGACCGCGAAGATGCGGCCGCATGCGCTGCGCACCGGGTTCAGCACCGGTGCCTGCTCGGCGGCGGCGGCCAAGGCCGCGGTGGCGGCGCTGGGCGGCACCCTGTTGCGTAGCGTGAACATCCCGTTCCCGTCGGGCGAGCGGCATGAGTTCACGGTCCACTCGCTGCACCGGGCGAGGGGCACCGCCACCGCCGTGGTGGTCAAAGACGCCGGCGATGACCCCGACGTCACACACGGGGCGCACCTGACCGTCACCGTCGCCTGGCGCGACGATGGCGAGGTCGTATTGCACGGCGGCGCGGGAGTGGGGATGGTGACCCGTCCCGGCCTCGGGCTGCCGGTGGGGCAGCCCGCGATCAACCCGGTGCCCCGTCAGATGATCACCCATGCGGTGTGGGAGGCATCCGGGGGGCGCGGTGTGGATGTGACGATCAGCGTGCCCGGTGGGGAACGGATGGCGCGCAAGACCACCAACCGCCGGTTGGGCATCGAGGGTGGAATCTCCATCCTGGGCACCACCGGGATCGTCCGCCCGTTCTCCACCGCCTCCTGGCGGGCATCTGTCGAGCAGGCGGTGGCGGTGATGGCCGCTCAGAACATCTCCACGCTGGTGCTCGCCACCGGAGGCCGCACTGAGCGGGGCGCGATGCGGCTGCTGCCGCACCTGCCGGAGGTGGCGTTCGTGGAGGTTGGCGACTTCACCGGGGCGGCCCTGCGCAAAGCGGTGGAGCACGGCCTGACCGAGGTGGTGTTCGTCGGCATGATCGGCAAGCTGACCAAGCTGGCCTCAGGAGTCTTGATGACCCACTACACCCGGTCCAAGGTGGACACCGGTCTGCTGGCGGAGATCACCACCGCGCATGGTGGACGCTCAGCGGACATCGCCGAGATTCGTGACGCCCCCACCGCCCGCCGGGCCTACGAGATCTGGGAGGCAGCAGGTCTGCTGCGCGCCTGCGGTGATGACGTGTGCGCCCGGGTGGCTGACACGCTGCGCCGGTTCAGCGCCGAGGCCGGCGCTGCGCTGCACGCAAAAGCGGCGATGGTCGACTTCACCGGCCAGCGGGTGGTCGCCGCGACCGAACCAGGCTGGGTGCAATGACGGTTACCGTCGTCGGCCTCGACGGCCTCCCGTTACCGCTCAACGCGGCGCAGGCGGTGGCGGGTGCCCACGTGGTGGTCGGTGCCCCGCACCAGCTCGCCGCGGTGCCGGTGCCCGCGAGCGCCAGGGTGCTCGGTCCGGGCGAGCTGGACGAGTTACCGGACGGATCGCCCGTGGTGGTGCTGGCCAGTGGGGATCCCGGGTTCTTCGGCGTCGTGCGGGGATTACGCGAACGTGGTCGGCGACCTGTGGTGCTGCCCGCCCGCTCCAGCGTGGCGCGGGCGTTCGCGCTGCTGGGCCGGTCCTGGGACGACGTCGCAGTCGTCTCCGCGCATGGCAGATCTCTGCGACCGGCACTCAACGTCTGCCGGGCCCATCCCGCGGTCGCGGTGCTGACGGCACCGGGAGCGGGGGTCGTCGAGATCGTCGCCGGGCTGGCCGGCTGGCACCGCAGCGTGTTCGTCGCCGAGGACCTCGGCGGCCCGCACGAGCGGGTACGACGCTTCGGCGGTGAGCCGATGCGTGATCCGCATGTGGTGTTGTGCCTGGCCGATGAGGATGCGGTGCCCGTCCGAGGCTGGATCGCCGGCGGCGAACCAGTGCCCCCGGCGGCCGGCTGGGCGCTGGACGAGGCGGTGTTCTTCCATCGCGACGGGATGATCACCAAGTCGGAGGTCCGGGCACTCGTATTGGCCCGGTTGGCCCCGGGACAGGGTCGGTTGGTGTGGGACGTCGGCGCCGGTTCAGGCTCGGTCGGGGTGGAGTGCGCCCGGCTCGGGGCCGCCGTTGTCGCTGTCGAACGGGATCCCGGGCAGTGTGCCCGGCTGGTGGCCAACGCACACTCTCACGGTGTGGACATCCGGCTGATCGAAGGGCAGGCGCCGACCGTACTGGATGGGCTACCGGAACCCGACGCGGTGTTCGTCGGCGGGGGAGGGCCGCAAGTGGTGCGGGCCGCGGCGCAGGCCTCGCCTCGCGTCGTCGTCGCGCTGGCCGCGCTGGATCGGATTGCCCCCTGCCGCGCTGCGTTGCGGGAAGCGGGCCACCAGGTCGAGGGGGTCCAGCTGGCCGCGTCCCGGTTGGCGGAATTGCCCGACGGGTCGGTGCGGCTGGCTGCGACCAACCCGGTGCTGCTGCTGTGGGGCCGGCGACTGTGAGCGGCGAGACTCGCGCGCCGGGTCGATCCGTTGACCTGGTGGTCGGCCTCGGTTCCTCCCGCGGGGTGCGCACGGCGGCGGTGTGGTCCGCGCTACAGCTGGCTGTGCCGGATCTGGCGGCCATCACCGCGTTCGGCACCATCGACCGGCGTCGCGACGAGCCCGGGCTGCTCGCCGTGATCCGGGCACACAGTGCGCCGCTGTACTGCTACCCGGCCGCTGAGCTTGACGCGGTCGAGGTGCCCCATCCCAGTGAACCGGTCCGCGGCCACGTCGGCACTCGTAGCGTCGCCGAGGCAGCCGCACTACTTGCGGCCCGAGAGTTCGGCGGTGGATCGCTGATCGTGCCCAAGCAACGCGGCGAGCAGGTCACCATCGCGGTCGCCGCGCTGCACCCGCTATCGATCAGCTCGGCATGCACCGCCTGCGGAGCCTGCCTGCGCACCTGCCCGGAGCGCGCTCTGCGGGCGGCTCCGCTGCGCCCAGTGGTCGTCGCGGCCCGTTGCACCTCGTGTGGGGAATGCATGGAGATCTGCCCCACCGACGCGATCATCCTGCGGGACATGCGCGGAGGCTGAGGCGGACCTCACCCTCTTGCGCTGCGATGGCCGCCACACGGGTGCCCGAGATAGGGTCCGTCAAGCACTGATCCGCAGGCTGAGCGGCACAGTGGCCAGCCGCGGCTGCATCAGCATGGTGTGGAGATCCAGAAGTTCGGCACCCGCGGCGGCGCGCATGTGGTGGGCGCCGCCGCGGGGATTGCCCTGGCGGGTCAGTTCGCCCACGATGCTTCGACCTCTCAGATCGTCGCGCTACGCGGCACACCATGCAGCGTCCAACTGCGTCGTCCTGGTCAGCCGGATCGCGCAGCGCTGTCGCCAGGACAGCGGGCAAGGGAGCGTAGGACCATGAATGCGGCGATCCTCACCTCAGTGCCGCCGCCGCTGCCGCCGGGAACGCAGGAGTACTTGCTGCAAGCCCGGCAGATGCAGGCGCTGTCGTTTGCTGTGCATATCCCGCTGGTGTGCTTCGGATCGCCTTCCTGGCGATCATCCTGTTCGTCGAGTAGCTGTACCTGCGCACCGGGGACAAGTTGTACCGGACGCTGGCCCAGCGCTGGACGCGGGTGTTGGTCGCGCTGTTCGCGGTCGGGGTGGTCACCGGGACGATCCTCAGCTTCGAGATGGGCGTGCTGTGGCCGGCATTCACCGGCACATTCGGTGGTGTGTTCGGCTTGGGCTTCGCGGTGGAGGGGTTCTCATTCTTCGCCGAGGCCATTTTCATCGGGATTTACGTTTACGAGTGGCATCGGCTTTCCCCGCGGGCCCATTTCGCTGCCGGTATCCCGATCGCGATCGCCGGTTTCACCGGATCGCTCACGGTGATCTCGGTGAACGGGTGGATGAACCATCCGACTGGCTTCACGCTGCGGGCCGGGCAGGTTGTGGACGTGCACCCGGTCGAGGCCCTGTTCGCCAACTCGTACTTCTGGCACGAACTGGTGCACATGTACCTAGCCGGCTACATGGTGACCGGCTTCGTGCTGGCCGCCGCGTACGCCGTGGGCCGGTTGCGTAGGCGCTGGGGCCGTTACGAGCGAACCGCACTGGCGATCCCGTTGACCGTGGCAGCGGTCACCGCACCGGTGCAGATCCTGATCGGCGACTGGGCCGCGTGCTCCGTGGCTGCCGCCCAGCCGACGAAGCTGGCCGCGCTGGAGGGTCTGCGGCAGACCACCCGAGGAGCCCGGAACACCTGCTGGGCTGGTACATCGATGGCGAGGTCCGCTTCGGCGTGGCCATCCCGCGCCTGCTCTCGCTGCTGGCTTACCATGACCCCAACGCCGTGGTCTTGGGCCTGGACTCAGTGCCTGCCGACCAGGTGCCGCCGGTCAATGTGGTGCGGGTGGCGTTCCAGCTGATGGTGGGCATCGGCTCATTGCTGGCCGCGCTCGGGGTGACCTTCCTGGTGTTGCGGTACGTCGCCGTCGGCTGCCGGAGTCCCGATGGTTCTACCGCGCGCTGGTCGCCGCCGGACCGCTGGCCGTTGTCGCGCTGCTGGCCGGCTGGACCACGACTGAAGTCGGCCGTCAGCCGTGGGTGGTGTATCGGGTGATACGCACCGCACAAGCGGTGACCGGGGCCGGTGGGATCCCGATCGGCTACGCGACGCCGGCGCTGGTGTACCTGGGCGTGGCTGGTGCGGTGGCCTGGATCCTGCGCGGGTTGGCCGCCGCGCCGCTGGACCTGCCGGACGCCGCTACCCTCACCCCTGCCGGCCCAGGCGCGACCACTGTCACCTCGACCGTGGAGCGGTGAGCCGTGTCGCTGGCCGAGATACCGCTGATCTTCGCCCTGATCGGGCTGATGCTTTACACCGTCCTGGCCGGCGCCGATTTCGGTGCCGGCCTGTG
>DASYMC010000142.1:0-2689 GCA_036009255.1 Pseudonocardiaceae bacterium | reverse complement strand
AACTGAGCGGGAATCGGTAATTGAGCCACACACAGTGGCTGATAATCTCCGCCGGGTAACGATAGCTCTTGCACAGCGACGAGGACACGGCGCCCGTCAGGCCGTCGCTCCCGAAGATCTACCGGGAGCCCATCCCACCACCACACCCCAACAACTTGGCAGTGCCCGCCGAAGTCTCCGCCTCGGCTGCCAGCGTGTCGAGGGGAGTACGGTCCATGTCATGTCGCGTGCCGGAGACGTCGTGTACTACCCGACGTGTGCGTGCGGCCAGACCTGGTTCGGATTGAACCGTGCGCACTGCCCGGCGTGTCATCACAGTTGGGACGATGTTGATCTCTTCGACGCGCACCGAGTAGATGAAGTGTGTCGGACACCGCGCTCGATGCGTCTGGTGCAGAACGCACACGGCGTGTGGATGCGTCGACGTGACCTACTCCCCCGTGGCGCGTAACGCGATCCGTTAAGTGAGATCCCGTCACATGATCTCCGTCACCGCTAGTTACTAAGGAGATCGTAAGTAGGTGGACTTGGTGGCCTATTTGTGGTTTAATTCTCCTGTGCGGGATAACGATGGCCGAAAGCTCGATCACGCTACGCTGGAAGCGATCCGGATTCGAGCGTGCGAGCAGATTGAGAATGGTGCCCGGGCGGAGGATGTCGCGGCCAGCCTCGGATTCAACCGATCGACGGTTTTCGGGTGGGTCGCAGCGTACCGAAATGGTGGCGCGGAGGCCTTGCGAGCAAAGCCCGTTCCGGGGCGCCCGCCGAAACTGACCCGAGCGCAGATGAGCATGCTGTTCACGATGATCGCCGGCTCGAACCCGGCGCAGTATCAGCTGGACTTTGCGCTGTGGACCCGCGATCTGGTGAGGCAGGTCATCGCCACCCGGTTTGGCGTCGAACTGTCGGTCGGCTCGGTGGGACGGATCCTGCGGGGACTCGGGATGTCACCGCAGCGCCCGCTACACCGGGCCACTCAGCAGGACCCCGAGCGGGTGGCCCGGTGGCGTACCGAGGACTACCCCGCTATCCGAGACCAAGCCGCGCAACTCGGCGCTACCGTGTACTTCGCCGATGAGGCTGGTGTCCGCTCCGACTATCACTCCGGCACCACGTGGGCGCCGGTCGGACAGACGCCGATCGTGGCGACCACCGGCACACGACATTCGATCAACATGATCTCCGCGGTCACCGCGAAAGGGGCGATGCACTTCACGACCTTCACCGGAAAAATGGACGCCGACGTGTTCATCTCTTACTGCCGTGACCTGCTCCATGATGACGGCGGCATTGTCTTCCTCATCCTCGACGGACATCCTGTCCACCGCTGTCGCGCGGTCAAAGAGTTCGCCGCCTCAACCAACGGCAAACTTCGCCTGTTCTTCCTCCCGCCCTACTCACCGGAGCTCAATCCCGATGAATGGGTCTGGAAGAACGTCAAGCATGACCGTGTCGGTAAGACTGCCATCACGTCCTTCGATGACCTGCGCGACAAAGCCGAATCCGCGCTCCTGCGCCTCCAGCGCCTACCCGAGCTTGTTCGCGCGTTCTTCAGGGACCCATGCCTTAGCTACATCAAGTAACCTAAGTCGGTCTGACTACTTGCGATCGCCTTAGTAACCCAGAGGCCGCAGTTTGAATCCTGCCCCGCTACCACCACACCGCACCTCTGACCAGCACGGTTAGGGATCTCGGGGGTTGGCCTGGCTGCGTAAGGCGCGTCTCACAGGTGTTCGTCAACGTGGTTCATCGCCACGGAGATGGAGGTCGAGGTAGATGTGAGGGGTAGCGCGGCAGCGGCGTTGTTGGGTTGGCATGTGAAAGCTCACCACGTCACTGGCAGCTCGGTCAGGCCGCCGAAGATCAGGTTGGTTTTGGTTCGCAGCTCCTCGACCGGCACCGCTGGTCGCAGTGTTGGGAACCGCGCGGGCAGCATTTTGAACAGTGCCTGCAGCTCGATGCGGGCCAGCGGCGCGCCGGGGCAGAAGTGCGCCCCGTGGCCGAAGGTCAGGTGCGGGTTGTCCGTGCGGGTGATGTCGAATCGCTCCGGGTGGGTGAACACTTCACGGTCGCAGTTGGCGGCCCGGGCGTTGAGCAGCACCAGGTCGCCGGCGCCGATCGTGACTCCGCCGATGTCGATGTCGGCGTGGGCATACCGGGTCGGGCCCACCGGCACCGGGCGGGAGGTGTTCGGAAGCGGTGTGGGCATGCGCAGGATCTCCTCCACCGCGCGGTCTACCAGCCCGGGGTCGGCGGCCAGGGCCGTGCGCTGTCCAGTATTGGTACAAAGCAGCAGTACTCCCCGGTCGATGACGTTCACCGTGGTGATGTGGCCGGCGAACAGCAGCCCTGCGGCCGCGCTAGCGATCCCCTCCTCGGGGAATGTCTCGGTCTGTTGTGCCAGGATCAGGTCCGAGATCACGTCCACGCCGGGCTTCGTGCGCTTGCGCTTGACCAGCGCGGTCATGTAGGTGAAAAGTCCCTGCATCCCGGCCCTGGATGTGGCCTGGTCGGTCATGTCGGCGATTTGATCGGAGTAGACGCGGAATTCGTCCCGGTCCTCATAGGGCACGCCGAGCAGCTCGCAGATCACCAGCACCGGTAGGGGGAACGAGACTCGCTCGTGGAAGTCCACCGGTGGGACCTGCTTGCCCAGCTCGTCGAGCAGTCCCGAGGCCAGCTCGGTCAC
>DASYMC010000141.1:0-8360 GCA_036009255.1 Pseudonocardiaceae bacterium | reverse complement strand
CATGCCGATGCTGAACGCGACGAGGAATGAGACCAACGAGCCGATCGGCACCTGGAGAAATGAGCCGCCATGTCCAGGGTTGCCGATGCTCGCGTCGAACCGGCGATCCAGCCCGATCAGCGCCAGCATCAGCACGACGGTCAGCCACGGCGCCCGGCGGAACAGCCCGGCGACGCCGAACCCCAACACCAGCAGGTAACCGGTGAGCTCCATCGGCAGCGTCCAGATCGCGCCGTTGGCCGACCAGGGCCACGGATTATGGTCGAACACCCCCGGTAGCCGATGCTGCAACGTGTAAAGGCCCGCGTTGTGGACGATGTATCCCCAGGTGCCCCGGGCGGAGAAGTACTCCGCGAGGTTGAGGGTCGAGACCAGCGGCCCGATCACCAGGGCGGTGACGAGCACGACCACCAGCAGCGGGGGCCACAATCTCAGCACCCGTTTGGCGCTGAACCGTAACCAGGACGGATCCTGGCGCCAGCTGTCGCTGATCTGATAGCCGCTCATCGCGAAAAACCCCATCAGGGCGATGTAGCCGGGTGACAGGTTCCACGAATTCGGAAAGACCGTCAGGCGTGACGAGTCGGTCAGCGGCGCGGAGTGATCGATCACCACGGTCAGCGCACCGATCAGCCGAAGCCACGCGAAACCGGTGTTCGGATGCGCCTTCGGGGGCTGCGGCACGCGCGGGAGACTAACACCGGCTGCTGCCCGGTCCGGATTGCCGGCTCAGCACGCGTGGGAGGTCGGCCGAGGACGGAGAGTGGCCGCTGTGCACAATGTGCCGGACCAGATGACCCCCAGGGGGTGCCAGAGTGAAGCCGAACGAGTCGCCGACGGAGAGCGCGTCAGCGGCGGCCAGCCCGTTTCCGCCGGCGTTCCGTTGGGAGGCTGCCCAGCAGAAGGCTGATGCCCCGGCACAGGTGATGGGGACACAGATGATGGGCGCGGTCGGCCGAGACGTGGGTTCCGAACACACCCCAGCCATGTCGCCGAGTCCCGACTACCAGCAGCGCCCGGGCGAAGCCGGCGACCTGTTCCAGCCGGTCGGTACGGTCGCCGGCGAGCCCAACGGCCACCCTGACGGTGGGTCGGCTCCACCCTGGGCCGGATCGGATCTACCTCCCATTGCCAAACAACCCGTCGAACAGCCCCTCGCTGAACAGCCCCTCGCTCAACAACCCATCGCTGAACAACAGAGCGCATGGCTGCGCCAAGGCCCCGAGGTGTTCCAGGCTCCCGCGATGCAGGCACGGTCCAAACAGGTCGTGGGGATTGCGGTGCTGGGCGGCGTGCTCCTGGGCCTGTTGGGTGCCATGGTGGCGTACTTCCTGACCGCGCATTCAGCGGACCGAACCGGTCTCGATCCGATGGCTGCGGCCCAGCCGACGGCGGCCGCTCGGGCCCTTGCGGATCCACCGGCTCCGCTCGCGGCGCCGGTGGACACCGAACATGCTCTGATCGACCCACCCGGCCAATCTCGTGGCGGTGGCGGCTTGTTCGATCTGCCCAAGCTCAAGAGCACCAGCCTGCTGCGGCCTGAGATCCAGAATGTCCTGCAGACCGGCGGAATGACCGAGGGTGTCCTGAAGACCACCACCGTGGGTGCCAACACGATCGGGATGTTCGCCCTCACCATGCCCGACCAGCAGGCCGCGACGACAGTGGCGCAGGAGATCGCGACTGTGCAACTCGACGGTGGCCTCAAGGCGGACAACAACCGCGCGCTACGGGGCGTTGCGGTGATGGGCAGCGTTCCCGGCTCGCAGCCCACGGCGTACCGGGCGGTCTACGTGCTCTACAACCGGGCGATCTTCTTCGAAGTGTTTGGCCCGAATCGCGACGCGGTGCTGACCACCTTCGATTTCGTGCTCAATCAGCAGGTGAATTACGCGCCACCAACGGTACGGGTCGGACGTTAGTTCAGCGGCAGGTGCGCGCCTTTGGTAGCGGTGTCCAGCACGTCTTGTAGTGCGGTGCGGGCCACATCCGGTCCGAAGCGATCGGTGATAGCTCCGGCCCCAGCCTCAGACAGGGCGCACCACAACGCGTCGTCGTCGAGCAGAGCAAGCACCTGCTCGGCGAAACCGGTAGCGTCGCCGGCTACCAGCACATGCTGACCGTGTAACAACTCCATGCCCTCGACAGCCATCGGCGTGCACACCGTGGGCAGGCCGGCGGCCATGCTCTCGCCCACTTTGCCCTTCACCCCGGCCCCGAACCGCAGCGGTGCCACCGACATCCTGCACCGCTGATGCAACGGGCCCAGATCAGCCACCCAGCCGTGCACCTCGACAGTTTCGCTCGCCAGCTCTCGCACGTCGGGTGAGGGATTGCTGCCGACCACGTGCAGCACAGTGCCCGGACGGCGACAGTGCACGAGCGGCAGCACCTCGTGAGCCATCCACTGCGCCGCGTCCCGGTTGGGTAGGTGATCAAAGCTGCCAACGAACAGCAAGCCCGCGCGGCCCTGCGGGCCGGCCACCACGCTGGCAACCTGATGCACGTTGGACAGCAGCCGCACGTCCGCCTCCGGCACCAGGCTGCGCAGCAGGCGCTCCTCGTGTTCGGAGACCACCATGGTCAGGTCGACGGCGCGGGCCAGCCCCAGCTCCAGCTCTCGCGACGCGGCGGCCTTGCCCGTCAAGGCGCCTGCAGCCCCGTCGCCGGTGGACGCGGCCAGCTCCGCTTGCCGCTGCAGACGCAGGAAATGCAGGTCTACCGTGTCGTAACAGATCAGGCAGTGCGGCGCGTGCATCCGCAGCTCTTCCAGGAATTTCCAGGCCACCTGCGGCCGGGACAGCACCGCAAGGCGCAGCGCCGCGCCCACTTCGCGCAGGAAAGTGTCCTGTCCGGCCGCGTCGGGGATCACGGTGATCCCGTGGCGCTGTAGATCTTCGGAGTAAGGCTGCAACAGAGCGCCATTGCCGGGGAAGAACACCACCCTCTGGCCGAGCTCGACCAGCATCAGCAGCAGCCGGTGCATGCGCAGCGAGCCGGAGTCACGGTCCGGGGTGGGTACTTGATGATCGGCGACGAGCACCACGCCACCCCGGTGGCCGGCCGGCCCCCGCTGGCGTGCCAGCCACACGTTGAGTTCGCTGGCAGCTGGTAGGTGATCAGCTAGGGTCGACGCCCACTTGTCGACGAACTGCGCGCGATTGACCTCCTGGTAGCGCTTGACGCCGGCGGTGAGGTCGGTGCCGTGCGAGACTCCCTCGTGGTGCATCACCACCGCGCGTGGCTCGACAATGGTCCGGTACCCGGTGGCGCGGATGGCGAAGGCCAGGTCGGTGTCCTCGTAGTACGCGGGCGCGTACCGCTGATCAAATCCACCGACGCGCTCGAACACCTCGCGGCGCACCAGGATCGCCGCTCCTGAGCAGTAGTCGACGTCGCGCCGCACGTGGAATATGGCCGATGAGGCGTCCTGATCACGGCCGTAATTCCAGCCCGAACCGTCCGCCCAGATGATGCCCCCGCTTTCCTGCAGCTTCCCGTCGGGGTAGACCAGCATCGCCCCGACCAGGCCGATCTTGTCGTCCGAGTCGGCGGCACCCACCAACGCGTCCAGCGCTCCGGGCGCTACCTCCGTGTCGTTGTTGAGGAATAGGAAGTAGGACCCGCGGGCCTGGCTTGCGCCGAGATTGCACGCTCCCACGAACCCGACGTTGCGCTCGCTCCGCGCCAGCCGCACCCCTGGGCTGGCCGTGACCAGCTCGGCGGTGTCATCGGGTGAAGCGTCGTCGACGACCAGTACCTCGAACGGAACCGCCGGCCGGTGTGCCTCGATGCTGGCCAGGCACGCCCGGGTGTAGGGCCACTTGCCGTGTACCGGCACGATGACGCTGAGCAAAGGCGAGGTGCTGGTGCGCAACATCACCGGGCCGGGCAGGGGTGAGGCTGCCGGGGCCGCCATCCCGCGTCCCAGAGCACGCTCGTAGAGATCACGGCGTAGCGTCCCGCGTGGTGCTGCCCGCTCCACACCGCCCCGATAGCGGGAGATCAACCGCTGCGCGGTGGCCGAATGCTCCGCGCGCAACGTCACCAATTCCCGCTCCAGCCCGGTAGCCTGCGCTTCGGCTGCTGCGGCGATCTCCTGCTGCCAGGACGCCAGCGACTCCGCGCGCTCGGCCCGCCGCAGCGCCGCGGCCAACTCCCCGCGCAGGCGATGCACCTCCTCCTCACGACGCCGCAGCCGCTCCCCGGTGAGGGCGGCGTGCTGCCGCTGCTCGGCCAGCTCAGCGCCGAGTTCGCCGGCCCGGTGGCGTTGCTGGGCCAGGGCGCGGTGTGCCTCGCGCACCAGGGTCAAGTCGGGATCGACCAGCACGTCAAGCTGTGGCAGCTGCGGCAACGCCAGATCCGACGCAACGCCGAGCAGGTAGGTGTGGGCCAGTTCCGGCGCTACCCGCCAGCCGCCCTCGGGCTGCCTCCGCAAGGACTGTGCGATCCCACCGCCGGGTGCTGCGCCAGTGGTGGTGATGAGCGATCCCGCGGCGACGTTCTGGCGCAGGATGGTGACGTGCCCAAATGAGCCACCGAGCAGCGTCCGGAACTCCGGTTCGGTGAGTTCCCGGACGTGGTAAGGGTTGTCGTTGCCGTGCTCATGGCTGTACACCGCCACGTCTGGGGTACTGGTCAAGAACAGTCCACCGGGTGCCAGCAGCCGCCGCACGATCGCGATGAGAGTGTCCTGGTCCTCGACGTGTTCCAGCGCCTCGAAGCAGGTGATCACGTCGAATGGTTGTGCACGGTCCAGCAACTGCGGATCGATCATCGATCCGACCGTGAAGTGCAAGTTGTCCCGGCGGTAATGGGCGGCGGCGTGCTCCACGGTCTGCGGGTCGATGTCGACGCCAACCACCTCGCGAGCCCCAGCGCCGAGCAGGGCGGGTCCGAAGCCCTCCCCGCAGGCAAGATCGAGCACTCGGGCGCCAACGGTGAAGCGGGCCGCCAGTGCGTATCGGTGGTAGTGCTCGTAGACGACCTGCAGGTCGTCAGTCCAGGGCACGCATCGCTCTCCGGTCCATTCGATGCGACGGTCCGGTGGCGCGGTGTCGTCCATTCACTCTCCCCATGTCCGGGGGCGGGTCGGCCGGTGCAGGATAGGGGAGCGTGTCCGGTTACGGTGCATGCCATGTCGGTGACCGACCGCAGCCGCCTCGGCGTTACCACCGGCCCAGGCAGTAGTCAGACACATGAGGCGTGGCTGCCCCCGGATCACCCGATGCACCGTCCACGACATGGCCGTCGCCAACTGACCGCGCTGGTCTGCGCCGGTCTGTTCTTTCTCACCCCGACTATCAGCCACAGCGTCGGGATCCACGCCGCCCGGTTCGAGAATCGACCGCTGGCCGGCTTCGGCGGCCCACGAGATGGTTGGAGGTGGCTCGGGGAGCTGCCGGCGTGGGCGGCGGATCACCTGCCCTTCCGGGACAGTGCGGTCCGCGCGACCGACGCAGTGAGCCGGAGCGTCTTCGACGAGCCGGCCGCGCTATCCGGGCCGCGCCCAGAGCCCAGGCTCGCCGGCGCTGCCATTGCGCCGATCGCCCATCCCCCAATCGTCCCGTTCCCTGCGGTGATCGAGGGCCGCGATGGCTGGCTCTACCTCGGCGCCGATGTCAGTGGCGCGTGCGCGCCGTCTCGCTCGCTGAGCGACACACTGGTGTCCTTGCGCCGTTTGCGCGCCGCGGTAGAGGCCTCCGGCCGGCAGTTCATTCTGGTGGTGCCTCCGGACAAGACGACCATGGTGCCCGAGCATCTGCCCGTCGACTACCTGGGCAAAAGCTGCTCGGCACAGGCCAGAGGACAGTTCTGGCGCCGGGTGGTTGCCGAAGCAGGGGCGATCGATCTGCGACCGGCGCTCGTCGACATAGCTCAGCGCAGAGGCTCCCCGGTGTACTCCGCGGCTGACACCCATTGGAGCCAGGAAGGTGGTCTAGCAATGACCTACGCCCTGGCCGACCGGGTGGTACCGGGCGTCACCCGGACCTGGCAAGGCGCCCCGAGCGGCTCCATCCCGTGGCCCGAGGACATCCCCCCGCTGATCGGCCGTAGCGGGATGCGGCAACTGGCCACGTATTCACTGGCACCGGACGGGCAGCGGGATCGCACCCGTTCCATCGCCAGTGATTTCCGGGTCCCGCTCCGGCTGACGTCGCCGCCCACCGCGGGTACCGTCACGGCGCCCGTTCGCATGATCGCCGACTCGTTCACCCAGTTCGCCAGCCGCTACCTGGCTGCGGCCTTCACTGACATCACCGTCGTGCATCCCGAGACCGTCGCCGCTGCGCCCCAGCCGGCCGGGGAACTGCTTGCCGGCGGGAAGGTCGTAGTGCTGGAGGCCGCCGAGCGCAACCTCCTCAGCGGCACATCCCCGATCCTGCTCCAACCGGTTATCGACGAGATCGCTACCCAACTCGCCCACCAGCCTCCCCCGTGACTTTGCCCGCGCCAACTCGTCAGTCGCGGAGCCGGCGGCGTCCGGCAATGCCGAGGTCGGAGCGGTGATACCAGGCCAGCTCGGCCTCACCTTCCAGCCAGCACAGCCGTACCGACTCCCCGTCGAGCTCAGCTGGGAAATCGACGAGCACAGGGGCGAGACCTTTGATCTCGACGCCCTGCTCGGAGAACCACTCGAGCATGTGATCGAATCGGGCCTGCAGCGCCTTCATCTCCGCTAGTGCGCCCAACGGAGATGAGCCCAGACGCCGCAGGTCCATGGACAGTTCAGTGAGATCCGCCCGCACCTGGATCAGTGCGTCGACTCGCCTTCGCAGCTCAGGCAACAAGCCTCGGGCCTCGTGCACTTCGAACAGCCGGCGATCAACCACTCGACAACGGTAGTCGTCGCGGAACTGCCGGTCAGCCGTTGGTCGGCGGTCGCTCCACGAGCAGGCTGAGGTAGAGCTGCTCGCCGAGCTTGTCGATCAACTCAAGATTGGTCTCGAGGTAATCGATGTGCTCCTCCTCGTCGGCGAGGATGTCCTCGAAGATGTTGGCGGTGGTGATGTCACCCTTCTCCCGGCACATCCCGATGCCCGGCCGCAGCCGTGCGACGACCTCCAACTCGACTGCCAGATCCGCCTCGAACTGCTCTTTAACGGTCTGCCCGATGCGCAGCGGGAGCAGCTTCTGGTAGTTCGGCAGGCCCTCGAGGAACAGGATGCGGTCAGTGATCCGCTCCGCGTGTTTCATCTCGTCGATGGACTCGTGCCGGGTGTGCTCTGCGAGCTTGGTGAATCCCCAATTGGCCTGCATCTTGGCGTGCAGGAAGTACTGATTGATGGCGGTCAGCTCGCTGGTGAGTTGCTCGTTGAGTAGTGCGAGGACCTCATCATCGCCGCGCATGAAGTCAAACCCCCTCTAGATCGTTCCTTGACCATCGCGACCGTACGCGTTCACAGGGGGGTTGTCACTGAAGGTGAGCCTGGCCTGACCAGGGGATATGGAGATCATTCGGTCAGAAAGTTCACCAATCAGGCGCTCTGTTGGAGGGAGCCGTCCAACTCGTCGAGGTGGGCGCCGAGCAACGCAATGATCTTGCTGACGCAGGTGCCGCATCCGGTGCCTGCGTCGCTGCGGGTAACTACGTCCTTGACCGTTCGTGCGCCCTCGGCGATACACCCGCGCACCACGGAATCGGTCACCGCCCGGCAGATGCAGACGTACATGGCTTCGTCGCCCTCGATCGAGTGATTAGGGAAGCCTAAGCACAGCAGATCATCGGGCCAACGTCTAGCCCCTTCAGCGCTCCAAGCGCGCTCGGGGAGCTTGGTGAGCGGTGGGCGGTGGCCCACAGGCCTCGCTATGCGCCGGTCCGCAGGACCCGTGCGCGGTGGGCTTCGGTGCTCAGCGCCCGCATTAGCGCCCGCTTCGCATAATATGTGCCGTCCCGCCGTCATGCGGTCCGAAACTGTCGGTGGTGGTTGAGAGAATGACGTCGTGACCGCGTTGGTGGAGGATTGCGCCGAGGCCCGGATGCATGGGCTCTTGGCGAATTTGCGCGCGGCCGAGGCCGATTTCCGGCGGTCTTATGCGCGGGTTCTTTCCGTCGTCGCGGAGTTGGATGCGGAACGGGCAGAGGCTGTTGCCGGGTTCGGTTCCACCGCGCGATTGCTCTCCGGGTGCTGAACCTGCCTGAGGTGAGGCGAAGGCTCGGGTCGAGCAGGCCGGGCAGCTCATGCAGCGGCGGTCTCTGACGGGGGAGATGCTGCCACCCAGGACGAAGTTAGCCAATTTGTGTCTGTTATGCGAGAGTCACCATGTCATCGTGCATCGACAAGGATGGCAAACCCGCTCAAATAGCCCCGCATTCGTCACTGCGCTGCTTTGTGCGCGTAGATGTGCGGCGGCGATCG
>DASYMC010000140.1:0-3444 GCA_036009255.1 Pseudonocardiaceae bacterium | reverse complement strand
CGGCGGATCGCGGCACCCATTTCCTCGGCAGCGGACTCCCACAAAAGCGTTGAGCCCTCAACATCAGTCAGCATGAACGTCACCGTGCCGACCGGAAGGTGAACGGCTGCCTCCTCGATTCTGCCTATGTCCACCGGGGATCTCCCCACCGCGGCGAGCCGACCCGTCGGGCCGGGTGCTCCGAGGAGTGTCCCACCACCCGGGCCGGCATGCATACGATTATCGGGGGCTTCCGCCCCAGCCCGTCGGGATATGCCGCGGTCAGATCAACGACTTCGACACATAGGTTAGGCTTCGCCGCAGGTTGGCTGCGAAAGCTGGGGTTCTGATGAAAGCCGAGCAAGCGGCATCCCTGCTAGGGAGAACGCCGCTGTTCGCAGGCCTCGACGAATCGGAACTTCTTGGACTCGGCGCTTGCGCGCATCGACGTATTTACCGGAGGGGCGAGTACATATTCCACCAGGGTGACACGGGAGATGCCGTGTTCGTGCTGACGGAGGGCAGAGTCAAGGTCATCTTTGCTTCGGAGGACGGCGACGAGATGATCCTCGCCACGCTGCAACCACCCGAGGTCTTCGGGGAACTGGCTCTCATCGACGGTGGGCCTCGTTCGGCGTCGATCCAAACTCTCGAGCCCACGACTGTGCTGACGCTCACGCGGGCGACGTTGTTGGACCTCATGGCCAGACGTCCCGGGGTGACCGACGTCGTCCTGCGCTCCCTTGGCGGGCTGGTACGCCGCATGATCGCGCAGGCCGGGGACCTCGTGTTCATGGACCTACACGGCAGGGTCGCCAAGCTATTGCTCCGCCTGATTGAGGCCCATGCTGACGACACGGCTGAACGTTTGTCGCTCGACCTCAAGATGACCCCATCGGACCTCGCTGCCATGGTGGGGGGATCGCGCCAGAGCGTCAACCAAATTCTGCACCAATTCGAGCGCAGAGGTTATCTGCACATCGAGGGACGCGGGCTGATCGTGAAAGACGTCGAAGCTTTACGCCGACGTGCCGGTTCGTCCGCTTCCTAGCTCGGTTAGGACGCGCCGACCGGGCACTTGATTCCACCCCGCTGTTCCAGGGGCTGCCCGACGACATGTGCCAGTGTCGGCACCAGGGCTATGTGGTCAGGGGGCAGCTTACCTTCAAGACAAAGGACGGGTCCTTCGACGTTGCCGCGGGCGAGGCTTTCGACGTCCCTCCCGGACACATCCCGATATTCTCGGCGGGCTGCGAATGGGTGCAGTTCACGGCGACAGCGGAACAGTCGAAGACCGATGAGGCGATCCAGCGCAATGCGGCTGCCGCAGCGGGCACCGGCGATCACCCAGCCGAGCAGGCATAGCCCGGATCTGCTCGCCGGAGCGGGTTGATCATCGACCGGCGCGCGCGAGCGTGCTGCTCCTCAGCCATCGGCGTCCTCACTGCCCTGCCCCCGTGCGGTCGCGCCGGAGGCCCGCTCGGTGGTCCACGTTGCGTGGGTCTGGGAGGGCTCCTTCTGATCATCCCAGATCCGGTTGCCGTCGAGGTCGAGCACGCCCACGGAAGCGTCGAGGGTAATCCCCGCCCGCAAGTCAGGCGTACCCGGAAGCCGGTAGGGGGTGCCGTCGGCGGGCCGGCCGGAGCGCCAGGCAGTGCCGACGCCTGGCCGGTGCGGCGCCAACCCGAGCTCGGTGTCGGTGTTGAACAGCACCACCGCGACGTCCTGGCCGACGGTGACGAGCTTGCCGCGGTGGCCGTCAGGGCGCCAGTGCGCGGTGTCGTCGGTCAGCGCCAGCTCGCCGTAGCAGACACCCGCCCCGCCTCCCGAGGTCGCCGGAGCGGCCCGACGGCCGTTGTTACGGATCCGGTTCCGGGTGAACGCCGAGTAGTTGACTGCGGCATCGACCCGGATGCCGTCCAGTCCGTTGTCGCGGATGGAGTTCCCCTCGAGGGCGAGGTCGACCGCCGCACCCTCGTAGCCCTGACCGAGGTGGTGCTGCCAATAGCCGTAGCGGCCGTTGGCGCTGATCCGGCTGCCGCTGATCGTGTATGGGCCAGGGGTGTTACCGATGCCGATGCCGTCGCGGAGGTTGCCGTCGATGACGCAGTTCACCACCATGCCGCCCCGGCCGGCGATCGAGGCGGTGCCCTGGGCCGAGATGTCGAACCCCGCCTCGTGGTTGCCGATCATCGTGCAGCCGGTTACGACCAGCCCGTCGGCGCCCCAGTCGGAGATGCCGAAGCGGTTGTCCTCCGCATGACAGGCGGTGATCCGGATGCCGCGCGGCGGCGGCCACTTCTCCCGCTGCAGCTCAATGAAGATCCCGTTGGTGCCGTTGCCCCGGGCCGTGCACGCGGTGACGGTCAGCCGCTCGGTGGCACCCCAGCCGCCGATGCCGATGCCGATCCCGGCCCCACCCGGCTGCCCACCGGTGTCGAGCCGCCCGCACCGCTCGGCCAGGACGGCGTCCACCACGGTGTCCTGCAGGAAGTCACAGCCGAACCCGGTCGCCGGGGTGTCGTGGATCCAGATGTCGCGGAACCGACCGCGCAGAACGTACTGCAGACCCATCCCTTTGGCGAGCGGGTCATACTCGTCCAGCTGCATGCCCGACCCGTCGACCTCGAAGCAGGCGAAGGTGCAGTCGGCCAGGTGGTTGTCCGGTCCGGCGCCGTGCTGCGCGGCGGTGAACCACATCAACGGTGTCGGCATGCCGGGGGCGCCGGGATTGGCGAGCAGGAAGCGGGTGGCGTGCATGCCGGCGCCGAGCAGCGACACGCCCGAGCGCCACACCGTCGCGGCGTCCCGGATGCAGTAATCCCCCGGCGGAACGAAAATCATCTGCGGCCGATCGTCCTTGCCGTACGCGTCGCCGAGCCGGTCGACCCTCGTGTTCACCTGCGTCCTCCTCCGGCTCCCCGGTCGTCACCTCCGGGTACCCGGGCTCCGCGTGCTCATGGCCGGGAGTGTCTGGAACCTTGAGCTTCCCCCCGCAGTACGGCACCGGCTCACCGCCAAGGGTCTCGAAGCTCTACGCCGGCGTGCCGGCTCGCCCGTTTGCTAGGTCTGGCACCCATCCCAATCACACAGATGTGAGCTAGCCGGCTGCTCTGCCCCGAACTGGGGTACCACCAGCGGGTTCTTGCGTTCGGCTGCGTTCGTTGGTTCCATGAAGGAACGTGAGCAATGGAGGTCACGCATGCAGGTTTCACCCGTCAACGGGCGGTCGCACGTTCCATGGTGACGACCGAGGATGCCCGCTGGCTCGCCGGTTACCTGCGGAAGATGGTGTCTTCCCGCCCGGCGGCATGGGCTGGCAGTGAGCTCACCTTGTCCCAGCTGATCGCACTCCACATCATCAGCGCGAAGGCTCCGATGACGCTGCTGTCGCTGTCCGAGGCCTTGGGTACTCGACCACCCGCCACTTGCGCGATGGTCAACCGGCTCGCCAGAGCCGGATTG
>DASYMC010000139.1:0-6154 GCA_036009255.1 Pseudonocardiaceae bacterium | reverse complement strand
TCGGTGTTGGTTGCGGGTTCGCCACGGCTGATGGTGTCGACCAGCTCGGCGGCCACCACCCGCAGTTTGATGTTGCGGCGCTGCGAGATGGTCCGCAACGCCGCGAAGGCCTGCTCGGGGGTGCCCCGTTGCTGGGCCATGACGATGCCGATCGCCTGGTCGATGACCGACCGCGACGACAACGCGATCCGGAGATGATCAGACAGGGTCACCTCGTCGTAATGGCGCAACGCCGCGGTCACCGCGATCGCCGCCTGACCGGCCAGCAACGCCGCCAACTGCCGATCCACAACGCCGAAGGCATGCGGGGTGGCGGCGTAGAGGTTGAGCACCCCGACGGGTTTGCCGGCCACGATCAGCGGCACCGAGTGCACCCCCAGGATCCCGTGCCCCATCGCCATCGTGGGATAGCCATCCCACCGTGACTCAACGCCCAGATCCGGGGCGTCGATGACCTCGCCGCTGGCCAACGCCTGCAGACATGGTCCGGTATCAAGCTCGTATTGCTGCTCATCGAGCTGGCTGGCCAGTTCGTCAGCCGCGGCCACGGTGAACACCCGGTCCTGCTGGGCCAGGGTGATCCCGCAGGTCACCACCGGCTCCACGGTGCGCACCGCTAACTCCGCCACCTCCTGGACCAGCTCGGTGAACGACTCAGTGGACAACAACAACCCCGCCAACTCAGACAGCGCAGGGCCCAGGAAAGGAGAAATCTTTTCGGACACCGAGTCGACCCGACCCGCCAGCCCACGACCTGCGGGCCCGGCGTGATAGCTCACTCGCCAAGAACGGCGAACGGAAAGACCGCAACGCGAGGACGCCCTCAGTACCACCCAGTGTGGCACGCCACGCCGACGCTGCACCGCGACTATTGCTGTGGCCTGGTGAGCGGCGGTCCAACGGACTCCAACCCGCTGCTCGGCAGGCCCGGCAGGGCAGCAGTGGCAGGCCAGTCATTTGTCGGATCCGCTGGATGGTCCACGCTGCGCCGGCGCCGTTGAGGTCGCTGCTTCGATTTAGCACGGTCCCCTTAGGCGATGGGATCAGCGGCCTGGGTGACGGACACTCGGCGAGGAGGCGGGCGGGGTCGTTCTGCTGGTCGGCGGCCACGTCTGCCCGGTGAACTCCGTGTGGTGTTATCGCGCAGTGTTAGTGACGGCGGTCATCTCAAGCCGTTTGGGGAATGATGTGGCCCTACTGGGGTGGGACTGTCGGCCTGCATGGTGGCTAGGCGACACCGAAGTCAGGGTGTGATGCCGCCCGCCAGTGTCACCGCTACTGAGCGTCATCAGCCGGTCCGACGGATTTCATGTCGTTCGCGTCTCATCCACAGGGCGCCCCCAACCGGTCCACCACTACTGCACAGGCTCGACCAGTTGTCCACATGATGTGGAGACTGTCCCCGCCGGGACGGCCCTACGGTGTCGGGCGTGAGTCAGACGCCAACCTATGACCAGCTGCGTGGCGAGCGCATCAACGCGGATGTTCCTGCCAGTGACGTAGATGGGCCTGCCAGTGAGTCGGATCTGGCCCCGCGCGCTCACCGCGGCAGGCACCGCCTTCGGGAGGACAGGTCGACTGCGGCGGCGGTGTGCGGCTCTTCACCAGGGTCGGGAGTTGATCTCGCTGGAGACTGGGCTGGGTTCGGAACTGGCGACTCTGGCCACCCCGGCAAACACTGGCTCCGCGACGGCGCGCCCGGTGCGGCGGGGGTGTGTAGGCCGGCCCCAGGCTTAGGAGCTGATCTCGCTGAATGCTGGTCCTGGTTCGGGACGGCAGAGCCGGGCAGTGTTGATCCGGCCAATTCCGCGCGAGGGTTCCACTGTTCAGCGGGGAGCCCCGGTTGTAGGTCTACATCAGCAACGAATGAACAGGCAGATGCTGACCAGTGGGGATTACCGGGGCAGGCACCTGCATGCACTTTTGCCGCCACTAGCCCACGCGCGCGGCACGTAGCAGCCCAGGGCGGTTGACGCCAGCTACGGCAAAGCCGACCGGCTTGGCGCGCTGACGGTCTTACAATCTCTTGAGGATCATTACGACAGTCAGTCACTGGTTTTCTCGTCGGGCGTCCATTTCGGGGCCGAAGTGACGTAGGTGGGTGGGATGGTTACGGGATCTTTGATCGAAAATGGTAGTCGCCGTTTGGTGGTGGGCTAAGAGGGTCTACTGTGCCCGCAGAAGTCGTAGTCGGACAGGCCGACTCCACGGGATGATGATCTTTTGGTCGGTGTTTTGATGAGTTTGCCCCAGCTGATCGATCGGGCGTCCGCCGTCGCCGCCGTTTTGGCTGAGCTCGACGTGCACCGTAACGAGCGAGTGCTGATCATGGTGCCCGACGGTCCTGGCTTCGCCGAGTCTTTTGCTGGTGCGGTCGACCAAGACGCACTGCCGCTGCCGGTGAGCCCACTGCTGTCAGCACACGAACTTGCCGCAGCCGCCGCCGCGGCCGGAGCCCGGCTGGTGCTTACCTCGCCGGACCAGCTCCCCACGTTGGCCAAGTTAGACACCGAGCCGGCAGTACTCATCAATGGACCACAGGGGCCTTGGGTCGCCGCGCTGCGACTGCGGTAAGCACTGTTCGCGTACCCAAGATTGTTTAAGACCTGGCAAGTTGGGACGCGAAGGCAGGGCCATCGTTGATGGTGAGGACGCCGCGGTTGTGCATGCAGCCATTGCGTTTACGGCATCGTCGGTGGCGCAGCGTTCACCCAGACCCTTTGATCGCAGTGCCTCCGCCGTCTGGGGATGAGATGTTCAGGCAGGATTATCTGGCCCTGGTTGCTCCGTCAGCATGCCCACCACAGCACTGTCCGCTGATCCACCTCTGCTCATAACTAGGCGAACGGTCGCAACAGCTCCTCGGGCACCGCACCCCACCCCACCCCGGTATGGAGTGTATCGTCCGGCTCGCCTCAATTAGCTTCCCGAACAATTGAGGAGCGCCCGACCCTGCCGGCGCCTTCCGCGGAGGTCCGCGCCGTCGGGTCGGGTGTCGATCACGGCAGTGACGGCGATTCTCAGTGCGTCGATCTACGCGTGCATGAGTGCCTTCCCTGCTCACGCGCCGTTCCGGTTCTGACCGTTGCACGACGGGGATCGGGTCCGTGTGACGTGTCACTTGCCTGCCCAAGAAGGGACAACGGTCAACGGGCGTCACCCGTGACCACGGTCGGCTGCAGATCAAGGCCGGGGTCAGGACAGCGCTAGGGATCCCAAGCTCGTGATCAAGCGGAGATGCCTCCGGCGGGCAACGCCGCCTGACCTGACGCGGTCGCCGAGCAGACGGTCGGGGCGAGCCCCACGCGGCATTGAGACACACCGTGATCTCGACGCACATCACGGGCAGCCCCGTCCGTCGTCACACCAACCCGATTACACGCTGCTGGGACCACCCCCATTGCCGCTATGCAGGGACAGACGACGGACGAGGCACCGGCCTTCTGCTTGACACAGAACGCCTTCGCTGATGAGCGCGCAGACTCCCCGCCCACTTCATCGAGGTACTCATCGACACCGTACGACGCTCCGCCGAGTAGCCGGTACACCGATCAGCCTGTGGCAGCGCCTTCGTCGTCCTCGTTGTTCCGAAGGGATGGGCACAGCCTTCGTCCGACGGATCCTGCGATCCTGGGAGCATCCAGGCGGCCTGTTCGTCGTAGAGCTCGCGGTGGGCGAGGTAGAGGTCGTAAGTGCCGAGCAGCTTGTTGGTCAGCTCCGGCCTCGATCGGTGTCGCGCGGTTAGTCGAGGTAGTCGCGCAGTGTCTGGGAGCGCGAGGGGTGGCGCAGCTTGGTCATCGTCTTGGTCTCGATCTGCCGGATGCGCTCTCGGGTGATCCCGTAGACCTCGCCGATCTGGTTCAGGGTGCGTGGTTGGCCGTCGGTGAGGCCAAAGCGCAGCCGGATAATGCCGGCTTCCCGCTCGGACAGCGTGGCCAGCACGTGCTGGAGCTGGTCTTGGAGCAAAGTGAACGAGACCGCGTCTAGCGCGACCACGGCTTCGGAGTCTTCGATGAAGTCGCCGAGCCGTGAATCGCCTTCATCACCGATGGTCTGGTCCAGCGAGATGGGCTCCCGGGCGTAGTACTGGATCTCCAGTACCTTCTCCGGGGTGATGTCCATCTGCCTGGCCAACTCCTCGGGAGTCGGCTCACGGCCCATGTCTTGACGCAGGTCACGCTGGATGCGGCCGAGTTTGTTGATCACCTCGGTCATGTGCACCGGGATCCGGATGGTGCGGGCCTGATCAGCCATCGAGCGGGTTATGGCCTGCCGGATCCACCAGATGGCGTAGGTGGAAAACTTAAATCCCTTGGTGTAATCGAACTTCTCCACAGCGCGGATCAGACCCAGATTGCCCTCCTGGATCAAGTCCAGAAATGGCATGCCACGGCCGGTGTAGCGCTTGGCCAGCGAGACGACCAACCGGAGGTTGGCCTCCAACAGGTGGTTCTTGGCGCGCTCACCGTCGCGGACGATCCACCACAGATCGCGGCGCAACTGCTGAGAAAGCTTGCCGGTGGCCTCTAGAGCCCGGCGCACCCGCTCGGCGGCGTAGAGCCCGGCCTCGATACGCGTGGCGAGCTCCACCTCCTCTTCGGCCGTGAGCAGGGCGACCCTGCCGATCTGCTTGAGATACTCCCGCACCGAGTCAGCCGAGGCGGTGAGCTCGGCGTCTTTGCGGGCTCGACGCAGCGCCTGGGACTCCTCCTCGTCCCAAACGAAATCCCCGGACTGCTCGACTGTGTCCGACGGCTCCTGAGGATTCTCGACCCCCTCACTGACTAGAGCGACGTTGTCCTCCAGTGGATCGAGGGCTCCTGGACGAGGCCCGCGGCGCTCGAATTCCACATTCCTGATCGGCGCCTCCGGCGTCTTTCGGGACCCCTTGTTCATTCGAAGGGCCTTCGCGGATGCAGCGGCGACGCGCACCATCCTCACCTCCTCAACCCCGGGTTCCCGATGGCCCGAGGCCTCTGGTGGAAACCTCACCGAGCGCGAGATGCGGGCGACCAGGACAACATCCTCAAGGACTCGGTTGCCACCTGGGTACCCTTCGAGCTGAACGGGGAAACGGGACGCTTCGGGCTGGCTGGCTTATGCGTGCCAATGCAAGCGAGCCCGCCGCGACGAAACCGCGGGTTCGGGACGAAGAGCCGGTTGCTATTGGCTCACTGACCGCAACGAGCAGCATCGGGCCACCACACCCAGTACCCTCCACGTACCCACGTCGCACCCTCCAACAGGGGGCCGCCCGCACCTGCTAATCGATAATGAGCAGGTCGGCGTCCTGTGCTGAGCCGGACACCAGGTTCAGCGGAATCAACGCGGGCGCTCGCCGCCCCGCACCCCGGCAGGCCTCCGGGATGGCTGACACGAGCGTCAAGCCCGGCAGGGGGTGAGGTGTGGCATCCCATCGACCTCCTCGAGGGGCTACCACCCGGCGCCCCGGGGGCAAGCATTGCAAGCTCGGCCGACAGTGGGGGCGAGGATGTTGCCCCCGGGGCACCGGGTGGTCGGGCTGCGCCAGGCCGACGGGATGCCACCCCGTCCCGACATGCACGATCCGTGATCGTTGCGGAGAGGCTGGTGCAGAAGCACCTGACCTAGGATCAGATGTTTGCCAGCGGGCAGATCGCCGGTCAGATGCTGCGACCGAAGAGCCTCCCGATCTACATCAGTTGGTACATCAACGGCTACGGACGACCATGACATCCTCGGACGTGAACCCAAAGATCAGGCCCGTCCACGGACAAATTTCAGGTACTAGCGGGGTGCTGCTTGCGACTACGGATCAAATGGTCAAATGGTCAGCGGCCACGTTCCCTCGGCCGATCAGTATCCACGTCGTGGTGATGGCCGCAAGGGCGCCTATCGGCGTCGCATGCGATGGCGCCAGCGCCACCCTTGCCCCCGTCACCACGACGAGCACAGCGGCCAGGACGAGGGAACGGGGCAGGAGCAGGGTCGAGCGGGCAAGAAGTCCGTGCCCTCTGCGTGCCCTATGTGGGAGGAACCTACGGTCTTTCACGGCTAATCACGGGCAGTCGAAACCGCAGTTCAAACGGTTCTGTCCTGCCCAAGTCATGTAGTTCTCAAGCTCAAGATGCACCGCGGCAGCGCCGTCAGGTTGAACGTGAGCCACCATGCTCGT
>DASYMC010000138.1:0-4415 GCA_036009255.1 Pseudonocardiaceae bacterium | reverse complement strand
ATCTCACCTGCCTCGGCTTCGCCAAGTGCAACAAGGCCCACCCGGGTCATCCACCCTCATTAGCCCTGCCGGGCTCGAAGCCGACCCTGGGCCCCCAGAAAAGGAAAGAGGCCCAGTCCACCGAGAGCGAGCCTGGCATTGCTGACAGCTACGTGCTGTGGTTTCTAATGTAGTGGTAGGAGTCGTACTGCGAGGTGGTCATTGATCGGCACGTTGCTGAGCGGCGGTGCGTTAAAGCACCGATCCAGACGACGACCAGGAGAACGGCAATTGCAATGATCACGACGATAGTTAACATGGGGAAACCATGACGTCAAGCGGCAGCAGCTCCAGCCGGATCAGGGAGCGCCCGAGTGAGACCACCCGGACCTCGGACACAGCAAGGTAGTACGCGATCGCCGGGGCGTGTGCAGCGAAATCCTCGACCCTCTGACCGGGCAGCATGCGGATGTCCAGCCCCACCGGGGGCCCGGCGGACACCGCGACCACCTCCGGGATGTGCAGCATCCGCCCGCCACCGATGCTGTAGTCCATACGGGTCAGCCCGATGTCGGCAAGGCTGTCTTGCACGCGCCAGGCGAGTACCTGGTTGTGCGCCTGGTGTGTGCGTGCGAGGTGCCGGGCGCGGCGTCTCGCGAACGGGTGGTGCAGTAGTGATAGGAGGGGCGCGACGGTCTGCATGGTCTCTTCTAACAAAAAGGTTGGGGGCGATCTTATGATGATCCTGACCCGGTTTAAGCCTGCGTTAATCTGATCGCAAGGAAATGTCAAACGTGACCCAGATATGCCCGTACCACCCGAATGGCGTAGTATATTCATGGTTAGTGATGGACTGCATACTTTGCGCTGATCGTCGGCCGCTGTCCCTCGGGTGTCACGGACCGGAAGGCACTCCGTCGCTCTACGATCGCGCACGCCTGAAGGCGGGGTCCATGTCCGCTGGCCATGGTTCTGCGGGACCCTGGCCGTAGGGTCGCTGGATCTGTACGACAGCGGCATCTCGACGTGGGCGACGGGCACCGGCTGTACACGGTGACACCGTGATCGTGCATTCCATGGAATGCCTCGCCCGCAACCTCGAACGACCTCCGCCGCATCGTGTGCGAGCGGACCGCTAAAGGCTGCGCGTCCAGTTCCTTGACAAACAGCTCACCTTCACCGGCGAGGACACCGCGATGGAGAACCTGCTGATGTCAGTCATGGGCGCGTTCGCCGAATTCGAACCTGGCACAACGGCCATGCCGATCTACTCCGTGAACGGATCGACGGCTCCGATACTAAGGCGGTTTCAGACGATGTGGTGCAAGGTGCCGTCGACGACCGTGATCGCGTGCCCTGTGAGGTCGACCCGGTCGCCGCGGACGGTGGTGTGAACCAGGCCGGTGCGGGCGGATGCCTGTAGGCCGGTGAGGTTGTCCCGGCCCAGGCGGCCTGACCAGTAGGGGCCCAGGGCGGTGTGCGCGCTGCCGGTGACCGGATCCTCGGGGATGCCGACGGCGGGGGCGAAGAAGCGCGAGACGAAGTCGTAGCCGCTGGTTGAATCCGACGCCGGGGCGGTGGCAATGACTCCGCGGATGCCGACGCGGCGGGCAAGCTGGGCCAGCGTGGTGAAATCGGGGGCGAGGGTGCGGACACCTGTCTCGTCTGCGAAGACGGCGAGCAGATCGCCAAGAGCACCGGTGCCATAGACGGCGTCAGGCTTGGCGCTGAGGGCTTCGGGTAGACCGCCGGGGGTGAGTATTTCGGTGACCGGCGCGGCGGGGAAGTCCAAGGTGATGGTGCTGTCTGGGTGGGTGTGGGCGATCAGGATGCCGCTTCGGCTGCTGAACCGGACGGTGTTGGGCGCTTTTCGGTCGCTGTGCAAAGCGTGGGCGGTGGCCAGGGTGGCGTGTCCGCACAGGTCGACTTCGACGGCTGGGGTGAACCAGCGCAGTGCCCAATGTGCGTCAGCGCTCTCGGGTAGCGGGTGGGCGAAGGCGGTCTCGGCGAGGTTCATTTCGGCGGCAACCTGCTGCATCCAGCACTGGTCGGGCCAGCTGTCGGTGTCCAGCAGGCAGACAGCTGCAGGATTGCCGACGAACGGCCGGTCGGCGAACGCGTCGATGATCCGAATACGCACAACAACACCCTAGGACGGCGGCGAGATGGCCAGTACCCGATCCGTGACCGGGACGAGGGCTGTTGATGACGTCGCGGGTTTCAGCCGACCCAACGCACCTCGCCATCTACGACGGTCTCACTGGCGCTCATCCCAATCCCTGCAGCCACGGCCATCGAAGCCTGGTGGTAGGGATGGACGTGAGCGATGATCAGGTTGGCCCCCAGCTTGCGCAGCCAACGCACCACAGCCTCGGTCGCGTGCCGGGCATATCCCTGCCCCTGGTGGGCCGAGGCGATGACCCAAGCGAGGCCGGCACCGGCCGCGGCGGTGAGTACCAGCAGGTACCAGTTTCCGGGCTGCGGGTGCATCAGATACAGCAGCACCGCCACCAGGGTGGCGGTGAACAATGCGATACCGGCCAGGTCGATCGTCGAGGCCACGCCGGCGCGACGGTCACGGTCGCCGATCGAGCCGACGATGGAGCCGGCGGAGATGGGTTTAGGTACGCGCTGGGTGCCGAGGATCACACACGCCAGCGCGAGTGGAGCGTTGACGGCGAAAGTGGCCCGGCCAACCGCCGATGCCGATCAGCCCGCCCAGGCTCGGTCCGATGATCGCGATGGTCTGGGTGCAGACCTCGAGCAGCGTCAGGATGCCCGCCGGGTTGTCGTGGCCGGTACGCGCGACCTCGCGGCGGATCATCGACATCGCGGCCGGGTAGCCCGCGCAGGTACCCAGCGAGCACCACCCGGGCGATCACCGGCAGCCAGATCGACGGCGCGAGCGCGCCGAGCAGCCCACCGGCGCCGACTAATGTGGCTCCGGCCAAAAACAGCCGCCGGATCCGTAAAGGTCAATCAGTCGCCCGGTGACGGGCTGGCCGACCGCAGTGGCCAGATACAGTCCGGAGACTAGAGGGTGTCCCGTGGATCATGGAACGGGATCGCGGAGCCAGATCCTGATCGATGCGATGTCGATGGTTCCGCGATACATGTAGTCTCGTTTGTCATATCGGCTTGCCACCGCGCGGTAGCCCTTGAGCTTGTTGATGCAGCGCTCGACGACATTGCGTTGCTTGTAGATCTCGGCGTCGAATTGTGGCGGCCGTCCGCCCTTGTGACCTCGCCGGAGACGGTGGGCTTGTTGGCTGGCCGGCTCGGGGATGGTGGCCTTGATCTGGCGTCGCCGCAGGTGGGAGCGGATTGCTCGGTTGGAGTAGGCCTTGTCGCCCAGCACGCGGCCGGGTCGCGTGCGTGGTCGGCCACGGCCTCGGCGGTGGATTCGTATGCCGGCCATCACCGACTCGAAGGCCAGACAGTCGTGGCGGTGACCGGCTGTGGTGATCCGACAGATGGGTCGGCAGCGGGTGTCCGCCGCGAGATGAATCTTGGTCGTCAAGCCTCCCCGGGACCGTCCGAGTGCTTCCCCGCGCGGCTGAGCGTCGGATGTCGTGTCATTCGGCTCAGCCCCCTGTGCCGACCTCGGTGGTCGCGAGGACCTCCGCGTCGATGTCGGCTGGTGGCTGGTGGCGGGCGCCGGCAGCGTGTTGATGCGCGCGCACCACCCCGGCGTCGATCCCTACCGTCCACGCCGAACCCTCGTCATGGTCGGCGTCCCGGCGAAGCTCGTCGAGGATCCTCTCCCAGGTTCTCTCGCCTGACCAGCGGCGATGCCGGTTGTAGACGGTCTTCCAGTTCCCGTATGCCTCGGGGAGATCCCGCCACGGTGACCCACTACGGGTTCGCCAGAACACCCCATTAATCACGCGCCGGTGATCAACCCACCGTCCACCCCGCCGCGGACTCAGGTCGGGCAACAACGGCTCCAACCGAGCCCATTCCTCATCAGTCAAGTCATGACGATCGTGCACCGGGACGATCTACCGCATCCCATCCGCTAGATCCACGGGACACGCTCTAGTGAAGACCCAGTCGTCCTCACGCCAGAGGTTCGCGGCTACCTCACGTTCGGCTGCCTGCTGCAACCGGTGCGCCTCCAGCGCCTCGATTACTGGTCCGGGCAACCCGACCAGGCGGCGGCCAGCGCGGGACTTCACGTCAGCAACAACCACTCCCCCGCTGTGCCGCTGCGGACAGTGCGCACCGTAGCGGTGTCCGCATGGTTCGTCCGGCGGACATCCGTGCTTCCACACCTGTTGTTGAATGGCTCGCCGGACGGTGAGCGTTCCGGAACCGCGACGCTGCGGGCATTCAGGTGCCCGACACAGGTCACGGCAGTCACTCCGCTTTGGGCATCCATGTTTCCATGTAATGTCAACGTCCGACCAGCGGAGTCCTAACGCTTCGCCGCGGCG
>DASYMC010000137.1:0-16602 GCA_036009255.1 Pseudonocardiaceae bacterium | reverse complement strand
GTCGGCGGCCAGCGGCACCGTGCTGAGCAGGACCCGGAGAATCTCCGCGCGGGTGCGGGCGTCGGGTGGTCCCAGCGACAGTTCGCGATCGACCAGCTCCGGCGCGCGCAGCCGCGGATCAACCGACTCGGGGTGCGCGGTGGTGACCACCAGCGCGACGCCGTCCACCGTGGGACCCAGGGAGTCGAGCACGACCGTGGCCAGCGGCGGTGGGTTGGTGGCCGGCAGCAGCGCCTCGACATCGGTGATCAGCAGCACGCTGGGCTGATGCTTGCCGGCGGCCGCCACCGCATCGCGCACCCGTGCAGCGGCGGCCGCGGGCTCCACCGCCGCTACGCTCGGCGCCGCGAGCTCGACGACTTGGATTCCGGCCTCGCGGGCCACTGCCCGCACCAGGGTGGCCTTCCCGACGCCCCCGGGACCATGCACTGCTACCCCGAGGTGAGTGCTTGCCCCGAGCCTGCGCAGTAGTTCGGGGCGGCGAAAGGTGAGCTCGAACCACTCGGCCAGCCGCCGAGCGGCATCCTGGGCCCCCACCAGATCGGCCACGGCAGGCGCGTGGATCTCGGGCGTCGTGCTGCTGGGTGCGGGCTGCTGCACGGGCTGCTCGCCGGTGCGCCGGCCGTCCCGCCAGCCGACGACCGTGGAAGGGTGCGGCGCAACGGGACCGGCAGGGTCGGTGGCCGTCACAGTGAGCAGCTCGGTGGTCCAGGTCATCCCGATCGCGGTGGCCAGCCGGCTACGCACTGCGGTTGCATCCGATCCAGGGGCCACGTCCTGGGGGAGCAGGGATACCGCGTCCCCGGTGGTCAGCACCTTGCCGGCCAGCGCGAGCCGCAGTGTCTCCGGGCTCACCGCCTGGCTGACCAGCGCGGATCCAGCGAAGGTGATTGAGCGGGCGGCCGGCACATGCACCGGCGTGAGCACCACCTCGGACCCGTCGGTCAAACCCAGATTGGACAACGTCAGGTCATCGAGCAGCGCCGTGCCGGGTGTGGTCGGCCCGGCTGCGGCCAGCGCAGCGCTGGACCGGGCCCCGGTCAGCCGCACGGCATCCCATGGCCGCAAGCCCAGCGCGTCGAGCACTTCCTGGTGCAGCCGCACGACGCCTCGCCGGGCGTCCAGTGCCGAGGTGGTAAGCCTGGCGGTGAGGGTGATCTGAGGCGCGCTCACGCCGCCCGAGCCTACGACCCGTGCAAGGTGGTATGTCTAGGAGTGCGCCAACAGTAGATCGCGGCCGGTTCTCACGGGCCAGGATGCCTTGGTGGCTGCGATCGGTGGGCTTCGTAAAGGGGTTAGCGCACGTATTGGTGGAACCAGTTGATGGTGGCAATCCAAGCAGCTTCTGCCTGGGTCGCGTTGTAGCGCGGGCCAGTGTCGTTGTGAAACGCGTGATCTACTCCGGGATAGACCATGATCTGGTACGGACGGCCGGTGCGGCTTAGCTGCTGCGCTACCGCGTCTTTGGTGCTGGTGATTCGGGTGTCTCGCTCGGCGTAGATGGCGAGCACTGCGGCCTTGGTCGTTGCCAGTCCAGGCAGATTCTTCGGCGGCGGGCCGTAGAAGGGCGCCGCAGCCTTGACCGCGGTACCCGCGGCTAGCGCATTCCAGGTCATGCCACCACCGAAACAGAAACCCGTCATGCCAAGCCGGTCCACCGGGCCGGCTGCCGACAACGTGGATAGCGCCCGTTGCAAGTCCGACACCATAGCCATGGGATCTTGCTTACTTAACACGGCCGCATATTCAGCCGGATCGCTGAGCCTATCGGCTCCGCCTTGACGAGACAGCAGATCAACAGCGACGGCACTGAAACCGGCGGTGGCCACCCTGCGGACCACGTCTTTGATGTGGTTCACGAGACCACGATTCTCATGAACCACGAGGATGCCACCCAGCGGTTCACCATTGCCCGGCCGGGCGTGATAACTGATCAGGGACGCACCGTCAGCACCGGTCACCGTCATCGGCGCGATAGTGATCCGGGGATCGTCGGGCTGCACGGTCACCCCGTCCGTGGTGGGTTGGGCGGGCGGCGTGGCGAATGGTTGCGGTGTGCTGGTCTGCCGGGATGCTGGCGAGGGCGGCGCTCCCCCTGGCTGGCTCTGGCAACCTGCCACGTCCAGCAACACCAAGCTGCTGGCGATGCTGCCGGTGATCAGGGTCACTCGGCGCAGCAACTCGCGCCGGCTGATCAATCCAGAATTGAAATCTTCGATATGCTCCCCGACCAGGTAGTGCTTGACGTCGGTCATCAGATACCTCTCACAGCGGCACCGCCTGCTGGGGCTGTTGTGCTCCCCATCGGAATCCGGGCTTCGAGGAGTCGTCGACCTCCCATAGTAGGCCGAACGTCCGGTCATCAGCAGGAGACCACGAGATCACGTTGGCCTGGGAGGATGGCAACCGCTAGCGGCCATAACAGTGCGCATGTGAACCGAAAGACTAAAGATCATGGAAATTTGGATTAATCCGAACTGTTCCAAGTGTCACTCCGCGTTATCTCTGTTGGATGCGGAAGGCGCCCAGTACACGCTGCGGCACTATCTGGAAGTACCGCCCACTGCCTTGGAGATCGAAGACGTACTCCGGCGCCTTGGCTTGGAGCCCTGGGACATCGCCCGGGTCGGAGAACCCGTGGCGGGGGAACTGGGTCTGGCGGCGTGGCCGCGCGGGGAGACGGACCGTACCCGGTGGATCGAGGCCTTGGTCGCCCACCCGATTTTGATCCAGCGGCCAATCATCACCGTAGACGACGGGACCGCGGTGGTAGGCCGCTCACCGGATTCGGTCCGGTCTGTTCTGCCATAGGCGTTTGCACCGGCCTCGTCATCCGCCGACGGCATCCCCACGGATGACGGTGGGTCCAGCCCGCGCCCACATCCAACGACGAGTCTTTGTACGGCAGTCCCATGTCGGGCTGGCGGTACACCGCCAGCCCGACCTCACGGCCCCCCGGCCCCCTCACGATCCCCTCCTTATATCAAACCAAACGCCCCGTTTTGTCAACACCATCAAAGCCGGGTTCTTGTGTCCATGTGCCGGACGCGTAGTCGGCCGACGGACAGATCTGAGTGCCTGTGCCGCAAGTCGGGTCCCCTCACCGAGGCCAGACCATCGTGGACGCCCTAAGCGGCGTCACAATAATTAACATGCTGGTCGGTTTTGTTTCTGTCACTCTATGGCTGTTGTCGTGGGCTGAGGCGCGTTGCCAGAGGGAGGCGGCATGGCGAGCGTGAACACGATCACCGTGCGCGGCAGGAGAGATGGACTGGGGTCACACCGTGATCGACTGTCGTTCAGCGCCACCGTTGCGCGGCATCTCGTGCATCGGCTTGCGGTGTCCGAGGTATTGCTCACCGATTGGTGCCGGATAGGCACGGACGCGTTTGTGTGCGCGGCTCAGTGGTCGCGCAGCCACAGTTTCTACCGGGTCCGCGATGGCAGACACGATCCGTTGCTGCTGGCCGAGACGATCCGGCAAGTTGGCCTGCTGCTGTGCCACGAGGCATATCAGGTACCACCGGAGCATCGATTCTTGATGGACCGGATGACCTACGTTGCCGACCTCGACGGCCTGGCGGTCGGTGCTGTACCTACCGAGATCGTGCTTGCGGTGCGGGCGCAGGAGTTGCGTCGTCGCACGCGATCAGCCAGTGCTGTGCGGTTCGATGTGGAGTTCCTTCGCGACGAGGCTCCGATCGGACGGGGCATTGGTTGGGTCCGCTGCGTCGAGCCGCTGCTGTACCAGCGCATTCGATCGCCACAGTGTCCACCAGCGACCGTACGGAACCAGCAACCTCCACCGGTGCCACCGGCGCAGGTCGGCGTGGTCGTAGCCGAGGACGTAGTGCTCGGTCAGTGCCGCCAGCCAGGACAATGGCCGCTGCGGATTCTCACCGAGCACCCGGTGCTGTTCGACCATCCACTCGATCATGTACCGGGAATGCTGGTCCTTGAGGGGATGCGTCAGGCCAGCCGGGTGGCATTGGGCTGGCCGGACGCTCAACTCACCACCTGCGATATCGGCTTCTCCCGGTTCATCGAGCTCGGCGAGCCCAGCTCGGTGCGGGCCACGGTGCGGCAGCGATCCGCGGTCAGCGCCAGCGTGCTGATGGTGCTCGCCCAAGCTGGCCACGCCGCGGCCCAGGGCACTGTGACCATCACCAACATCAGCTGCAATGCCACGGCACCGGATGTCCCGTTCTTCCCGACCGGAACAGATTGCTCACAGTGAACCGAACTTGCCGCCCTGCCTGGAGGGCCCGGTAGCGGCCACACTCCGAAAGTAGGGCAGCTTGCGGGCCGAGACCAACGAGGGCAGCAGGATGTCCCACATCTCCTCAACCCGCTGGTACAGGTCCTGGCGACCGCTCAGCACCTCAGAAAGCAACTGCACGCCGGTGAACGCGCCGACCGCCAACCTGGCCAACGCCGCGGGCTTGATCGAATCTCGAAGGTCACCTTCGTCAATGGCGCGGCGCAGCAATTGCTCGGTCACCGCGACCCAATCTCGATACGGGTTGGAGACTGATGCGCCGAACGTGCCCTGCTCAAGGGTAAGCCGGATACCAGCCCGAACGACGACATCCTCCATCAGCTGGCCGGCCAAGCCCTGGGACAGGCGGATCACCGACTCCAGACCAGGCGCATGCTCGTCAAGACGTTGGCGTGCCGGCCGGACCGACAGCGCGTGTTGCTGCTCAATGACAGTCCGCGCAAGGTCCTCTTTAGAACTAAAATGGAAGTACAACGCCCCCTTGGTCACGCCGGCCTGGGCAATGACATCGCTCAGCGTCGCAGCGCCATATCCATACCGATCGAACACCTCGGCCGCGCCCCGCAGAATCTGTTCCCTCGTTACCGCTGCACGAGCCTGCTTCACCACACGATGTCCCCACGCCGCGATAACATTTACGCGCGCACGATATCACGGGACCGGTCGGTTTGTTTCGAACAGTACAAAGATTGCCCTCATCCGTCCACGTGCGGGACTACCTTATCAGTCCCCGAAGCGTCACTCATAAGCGTGCACCAGGAGCGACTACTGATGCCGCACGATCACCGCGCCCGATCAGTTCAGCACACTCCGTCGAGCCGGCGTGTCTTGCTCACCGGCGCGACGGGGTTCATCGGCAGCGCGGTGGCTCGCGCGCTAGCTGGCCGGCTGGATATCGAGCTGAGCGTGCTCGTGCGCCGGCCGGCCCGCGTACCACAAACACGACAGCTGCTCGGTGACCTCACCGAGCCGGATTCACTGATCGGCAGCTGCCAGGGCATCGACACGCTTGTGCACGCGGCCTCCTGCGTAGGAACTGACCTGGAGCGATGCACCGCGGTCAATGACCGAGGCACCACCGCCCTGCTGCGCGAAGCAGCCCGAACTGGCGTGCGGCGAATCATCTACATCAGCACCGCGGCCGTCTACGGCCACGGCCCCCACCGCAATGTCGAACCCGAGCAACTCATGCCTGCACCGCGATCGCCCGCCAGTCGAAGCCGGCTCGCGGCCGAAGAGGCCGTCCGCGCCGCCGGCGGGGCTGTCCTGCGACCGCACCTCATCTACGGCGCGGGCGACCGCTGGTTCGTGCCCGAGCTCATTAATCTCATCCAGCTGCTCGGTGACCTGCCAAACACCGACCACGTGAGGTTGTCAACCATCGCGGTTGACGACCTGGCCCGCGCATTGACCGGACTCGTTACCCGCTCCGACTCTCTGCCACCGGGTACGGTGCTGCACGCCAACCACCCGACCCCGACCGTACTCCGCACCATGATCGACACAGTGACTACGAATCTTGGTCTGTACAGGATAAACCGACATACTTTCTGCAAACAGGTTAATAACCGAATTCGCGCGAACGGGGATATCGAGCGGCAGGTCGCCAGGATCTGCGCGGACCATTGGTACGCGTCGCAGCGCATCTGGCAGTTAGCCCGCCTGGATCCCGGACCTGGCTTCGCCAAGACCTTTCCACACTATGCGCCGTGGTACCGAATACAATTATCAAATCATCAGCAGACGCACTCATAATCCGCTCAATGCTGACCAGAAGCGCCACGCCGGAATCAGCCAAGACGCTGATAGACGTCGAGGTGGCGTTGTGCTGCGGCTGACCAGGTGTGGCGGGCGGCGAGCGAGCGGCCGGCTTCCTGCGCACCCGCGTCCGGTGTGGTCAGCGCAGCGCGCAGTTGCGTCGCCAACTCCGCCGAGCCGTCGGCGAACCGGGCAGTGCCGGTGAAGATCTCGCGCAGCACTGGCAGATTCGACATAACCAGCGGCACTCCAGCGGCCAGCGCTTCCATCGCGGCCAGCCCGAAGCCTTCCTTGGTGGAGGGGAAGGCGAATACTCTGGCCGCGGCCACCAGTGCGGGCAGCGTGTCGTGGTCCACCGGCCCGAGCACCACGGGCTCGATCCCAAGCTGGGTAGCCCTGAGCTCCCAGCCGGCTCGATAGTCACGGTAGTCGAACAGGGTCTCCCCACCGGCGATCACCAGCCGTACGTCGGGCAGCTCCGCGTACAGCCGCGCGTAGGCCTCGAGCAGCTCCAATGACCCCTTGCGGGGCTCGATTCCACCGACGGTCAACACATAGCGGCCCAAGCGCGATCGCCACGTAGCCCGGGCGGCCGCGCCGGCCGGGCCAGTCGCGTGGGAGAAGCGTTGCGCGTCCACGCCGTTCGGGATGACCGTGGCGGTGATACCCCAGCCGTTGAGCAATTCACCGGCGACCGCGGCGGACACGCAGATATGTGCGTGCGGCTCGACGATGGCGCGCTGGTGGCAGGCGGCCAGTTCCGACGTGGTGAAGTGGTCGAGGTGATGCACCGTGCGCATGCACCGGCCGGCGGCGTTGGCGCTGATGCAGTCCTGCGCGTGCACCACGTCGTAACCTGCCGGGTCGAAGGCCTTTCCCATCACCTGGATGGAGCGCACGATGCGGGACCCAACGGCTTCCCCGGCAACGTCCGGAAAGGGCACGATCCGCAGCTCAACCCGGGGATCGACGGGACGGAAGAAGGCGTCATCACCGCCGCGGCCCAGACTCCACACCGTCACCCGCTGGCCTGCCTGGGCGAGCGCCTCGGCCAGCGAGAGCGTGTGCACCACGCTGCCGCGCGGTTTGGTCGAATAGGTGAGGAGCGCAATCGACAACCTTCGTGGTCGTCTCATCAGTCCCTCCTGTCCGCGCAGGGGAGGCGTGTGGATCCGTTGCGGCAGTGCCACAGCCGGCAACTTTGGGCGAGAAGTTGCCGCCGGTGGCACCTTCTCACGCTGTAACGGTCCTTCCCCGGACGTCACGTACTCCTGACATCAGCCGATCCGGTAGACGCCGGGCTTGCGCTCATCGAGGTGCCGCAGTATCCGGCGAGCCTTGGCGATCTCGGCTGGCACGTCCAGCTCTGCCGTTGCGATGCCGGCTTTGGCCCAGGTGCGGGCCAGGATTTCCCCGCCAGGGCCGACCACCTTCGCCTGCCCGAGGAAACGTAGTTCGCCCAGCACCCCGGTCTGGTTGGCGGAGACCAGCACAACCTGGTTCTCCGCCGCTCTGGCCTGGTCGTAAAGGTCGAACAGGCGGGCTTGCCGGTCCTGGGCCATCCGCGGCGCGCGGTTGGTGAGGCTGGTCGGCCAGGCGGACAGGCAGGCCAGCACCTCAGCGCCGTCCAGCGTGAGAGTGCGGGCCGACTCCGGAAAGGTCTTGTCGTAGTCGATCAGCATGCCGATCCGCCCGACCGGGGTGTCGAAGGCGGAGAAACGCTCCCCCGCCGAGTATGCGATCGATTCGCCGGCGGGCTGGTGCACCTTGCGGTGGCTGCCCAGGACCTCGCCGCTGTGTACGCACAGCGCGGTGTTGTAGCGATGATCCCCGTCGGCTTCGCAGAAACCGAAGCACACCACCATCTCCGCTGCCAGCGCCGCGACCTTACGGACGTGTGGGTCATCGAGTACCAGCGCGGGCGGCAACGCAGCTGGATCGGGCCTATGCAGATCGCCGAGGTAGCCGCCGAGGGCCGCGTCCGGGAGCACCAGCAGCGAGATCCCCGACTGGCGCGCATGCTCGATCAGGGTGGCGATCCGCTGCAGATCGAAGTCGAGATCACGCCCGAACTTCGCCGCTACCGCCCCAATCCGGATAGCGACCATCTCAACGGTGGCGTGTCTGAACGCTGTCCCGCAGCTGTCTTACGGAATCGGGTGCTCTCAACCCCCTGAGAGCAGGATCGGTGTAGGCATCTGGGCGGCGGTCGCGGAGGTGGGCCATCGAGCGACGGGCGCTCTCAAGCGCCTGCTGTACGTCCAGCTCGGTGACTGCGAGCCCAGGCCGCACGCCGGTGTCGGCCAGGATCTCGCCGCCGGGGTCGACGATTTTGGCGCTGGCCACGAAGCGCAGCGACCCGAACTGCCCGGATTGGTTGGCCGACAGCCAGACGATTTGGTTCTCCAGAGCTCGCGCCCGGTCGAACAGGTCGAACCGGCGTTTCCAGCGGTCCTGTTCGAGTGTCGGCGTGGGATTCGTTCGGCTGGCCGGCCACGCGGACAGGCACATCACGACGTCCGCCCCATCCAGTGCCAGCGCCCGAGCCGATTCCGGGAACGCCTTGTCGTAACAGATCATCATGCCGAGTCGGCCCACCGGCGTGTCGAAGGCGGAGAATCGGTCGCCCGCGCCGTAGCTGGCGTCCTCGCGAAGCGGTTGGTGCACCTTGCGATGGTGCCCCAACACCCCATCCCCGGTCACGCAGATTGCGCTGTTGAACAGCTGATCCGGTCCCTGCTCGCAGTAGCCGACCGCGACGACCAGGTCACCGGCCAGCCGAGCAAGCCTGCGGATCTCCGGCCCCTCCGGGGCCAATGCCGGCGGTGCCCCCGCCGCGCCATCCAGATCCACCAGGTAGCCGCCTAAGGCAGCCTCGGGCAAGGCGAGCAGGCGCACCCCCTCCGCCCGGGCGATGTTGATGAGCCGCTCGATCTGGGCGAAGTCGGCCTCCAGGTCCCTTGTGAAGGGAGCGGCCACCGCTGCTATTCGAAGCGGGCTCATGCCGCTCCCAACCCCGTCACCGCGTCTGTGATCACCTCGGTCAGCTCCCCGTCCGGCCAGCGCAGCGCCACACCCCGGCCGGCCACCAGCTCACCACAATCCGCGCTGACCGCTGGTGTCGCCAGCGGCGGCGGACGGCTGGGTTCGTCGGCGGTGAGCATCCCGAAGCCGGGGAAGCAGGTGAACCAGTCGCCGACGGTGGCCGTCGCCGGCCTGGGCACTGCGGCCACCTCGAGCACCGCCCGGCAGCCGCTGGCTTCGGCAAGCATGCCCGCGGTGCCGGCCAACCCGGCCATCGAGACGTCCTTGGCGGCGGCCGGTCGGGCAGCCGCCACCGAGCCAAGCATCGCCCGCAATTCCGGGGTGCGGCGGTATGACGTGGAGTCCCACTGGCGGGTGGCATACCCGGGACGCCACCCACCGGCGGTATCCACGGTGAGCCGCAGGCGATGACCCGGACGGCCACCACCGCCTCGGATCGGATCCGCGGCGCGCCCCAGCGCCGTCACCGACAGCGTGGCGGGTACGCCCAACTGGGTGTGGCCGCCGAGCACCGCGACGTCATAGGCCTGGCTGGCCCGGCGCAATCCCGCGAGTACCCGGCTGGCGAAAGAGCGGTCCCGTGCTCCCAGCGCGTCGAGCAGGCCGACCGGTGTCGCGCCCATGGCCGCCAGGTCGTTGACGTTGACCAGCACCGCACACCACCCCGCCCATTCCGGATCCCGCTGCACCATCGAGGGCAGGATCGCGTCGCAAGCGGCCACCAGGTCGCTACCGGGTACCGGGGCGCCATCGTCTCCGCGATAGCCGACGCCGCCTGGATCCAGGCCGGACAGTAACCCGCCGAGCTCCGCTTTGGTGGCGTTGACCAGCGCAGCGATCCGGTCGATCGGCCAGCGCATCAGCATGTGCGGGGCGCCGGCCACAGTCACCGGGCGTACCGAGGTCCAGCCCAGGCGGCGGAAGAACACCTCGTTGCGGGCCTGCACGGTGGCCTCGAAACGCAGCACACCGGCGCTTTCGGCATACGCGCACGCGGCCCGGACCAGAGATCCGCCAACGCCCCGGATCCGGCAGCCCGGATCCACGACAAGGCGGCCGCCGAACCACCAGCCCAGATCGGGTCCGCCGTCGACCGGCCCGAGTCGCACGCCGCCGAGCACGGCGCCCTCGGCGTTTCGCGCGACGAGGACCACGGTGCGGGGGTCATCGTCGCGGTCGTCACGGTCGTGCTCGGTGAACAGTCCCTGCCGGTGCACGAAGGCCCGGGTTCGCAAGCGGTGATAGTCAGCCCGGTCCGCTGCGGGTTCTATGTGGAAGCCCGGCTGTGGTGCGCCGTGGCCCAGCAGCACCTCTCCCACACCCGTGGTGCTGCGGTACGCCACCGCGGTCAGCATGCCTCACGCCCCCGCCGCGGACAGCGCGCCGCATGCGCCGCATGCAGCACAGCCGGCCCGCTGGTCGGCGCCGATCATGCCCACCGCACGCAGCACGGCGGCGACCCGCTCGGTGACGTCACGGACGAGGTGGGCGGGTGGCGCGCCGATGCCGTCCTGGCGGGCCAGCGTGCCGGCCATCGGCCGGAATGGCACCACAAACGGGTACACGCCACGCTCGATCAACCGGATCGCGCCGGCAACCAGCTCGTCGGGGTCCTCACCCAGACCCACCAGCAGGTAGGTGGACACCCGGTTTCGACCGAACACCCGCACCGCCTCGTCCCACGCCGCCTCGTACTCGGCCATCGGTACCGACCCCTTGCCCGGCATCCACCGCCGCCGTACCTCGTCGTCGAAAGATTCGACGTGGATCCCGATCGCGGTCGCGCCGGCCTGGTGCAGATCGGTCAACACGCTCAGTTCCCGTGGCGGCTCGATCTGGACCTGGATAGGCAGGCCGGGCACCGCTTGCAGCACCGCCTTGACGCAGCGGACGAGGTAGCGGGCGCCGCGGTCTGGGCCTGCCGTGGTGCCGGTTGTCATCACGATCTGCCGGATCCCGTCCAGCCGTACTGCCGCCTGAGCCACCTCGGCCAGCTGAGCCGGCGTCTTGGCGGCGATGGTGGCACCGGATCGCAGGGATTCCTCGATCGTGCAGAACCGGCAGCGCTGGTCTTCGGCGTACCGGATGCAGGTCTGCACCACCGTGGTGGCCAGCACATCGGAGCCGTGCAATCGGGCGATCTGCTCATAGGGCACGCCGTCAGCGGTAGTCAGGTCGTAGAACCGGGGTCGGTTGACGAGCTTTAGCGACACCCCGGTATCCAGCTCCCCGAGGAAGATCCGACCGTCGTGCATCCGGTACGGGCTATCCGGGTTGCGGGGCAGTGCGGCGTTGACACCGTCGACGAGCACATGACCGTCATCGCTGGGCCCAGCCCCGTCCGGTCGACGCACCGGCGCGTCCATCCGCACTCCGCGCACAGCGATATCGACCCGAGTTGCCAACCCGCCGGTGCCGACGCCCATCACCGCCTCCGATCTTGTCTGGGTGTGCTTTGGAGTCCCCGAGTTCAGCAGCAGAGCTGTTGTTGCCGCCGCGCACAGCTCTGCTGCTGAGCCAGGAACAACAGGGGCTAAAACATGTAGGTGGAATTGATGATGGCGCCTTTCCGGGCGTAATGGATCAATGCGTCCTGCACGTCCAAGGGATGTGTTGGGATGATTCCCTCGAGTAGGTCTTCCTCACGGGCGCCGTGCAGGGAAAGGCCGAATCGGCAGCAGTACACCTTGCCGCCCTCTTTCATGAACGTCTTGAGCGAGTCGTTGATGTTGTGCTCGCCGGGAAACGCCGAGTTCCCCGTAGTAGGGAAGCCGCGGGTGGCCAGGCAGTTCAGTGACCCAGGGCCGTAGAAATAGATCGCCGACTCGAATCCCTTGCGCTGTGCGCGGGTAGCCTGCAGGATCGCCACGAAGCTGACCGACGATTCGTGCGCGATTCCGTGCACGAGTGTGAAGTAGGTTTCGCCGTTATCGGCCTGGTAGTCCGGGAATACCTTGGTTCCACCGTAGATGCTGGTCCCCTCCGGCAGTGACGGATGCGGGATCTCCTCAAGGCTTTGCTTCTCGATGTCGGTCATATCGGCCATGTGACGCCTCCTCATCAGTTTGGATTTATCCGTAGAGTTGTTCGAAGGTGTCGTGAAACACCCGCCTGGCGAGCTCGCCATCGCCGGTGGCGGCGCGCAGCTTTGCCAGCTCACCGGCGAAATCGCCCCAGGGCTGGTCGCTCGCAAACAGGAGCCGGTCGTGTCCTATTCCGCGCCGCTCGATCTCGCGGACGAGCCAACGCGGGGCGAATCCGATGGACCACGACAGATCGGTGTAGACCCGTTTGCCGGCGGCGATCCAGTCGAAGAACCGCCCGCCGGCCAACTTGATGTGGCCGCTCATTCCGCCGCCGAAGTGCACCAGGTGGATCGCCACCTTCTCGCCGTAGTTCTCGACCAGATGGCTGATCTCGTCGATATCCGAGCTACTGCCGGGGGAGGTGTGCACGTGCACAACGAGATCGTGTTGCCGGGCGACGTCGAAGATCTCGTCGAGCTGCGGCGCGCACGCTGCATCGGTGACCCGGCCGCCGAGCAGGAAACTCAACTTCAACGCCCGCACTCCGGGCTCACCGGCCAATCCCAGTGCCTTCGCGGTGGCCTCGGCGTCGGTGGGTTTCGGGGAGACCCACAGCGCTGCCGAGATCCGGTCGTCGGTCTGGGCGGCCTCGATCACCAACTCGTTGAACGAGAAGGCGATCTCCGGGTCCGGCACGCCGTAGTTCGGGATGACCAGCGCCCGCTCGGTGCCCTCGGTGTCCAGATCCGAGATCAGCTCGGCAATGGTCGCCCTCGCGGTCGTATCAGGATTGACGGCGGGGCCGCCGTAGAACGGGAATGCGGGTAACGCACCCAGGTGCCGATGCGCGTCGACGATCGCGAGCATGATCGTCATGCCACCGTGCGGGGGGCGACCCACTCATCGTCCCGGGGAAACGTGCTGGTCGACGTGCCCGCAATCCACCGATACAGGTGGTCAGGGCCGGTCGTGATCCGCTCGGTGAGGTATGCGGCGTCCTCGGCCACCCCGGACAGCCGGCCTGAGCCCCAGGTGTGCTGCCAGGGCAACCCGAGGAAATACAGGCCCGGGCTGCTCGTGACGCCCCGGTCATGCGTCGGGTAACCACGGCCGTCGAACACCGGAACCTCGATCCAGCGATCGTCCCGGCCGAACCCGGTACTCCAGATCACCGAGGTGATCCCGGTATCGCTTAAATCCACCTCGGTGGGCTCCGACTCGGGCGTCCACACCGGCGTGTAGCGCGCCTGCGGCGGGGCGTCGATGTGGCGCGAATCGATGAAGCTGTCGATGGAGTCTTTGATGCTCTCCGATACCGCGTCCGCGTGATCGAGGTTCTTCGCCAAATCGGGCGCGAAGCGCAAGGCCGTGCCGGACGCTGTCGTACTGGACGCTGTCGTATTGGACACCGCGGTCAGCCGCCCGTAGAGCTGCATGCCGTCGCGGGCGAACGCCCGTAGGTCGATGTCCCGGCCGCCGCCACGGCCGGTGACATAGTGGTTCACCCGGAACCGGACCGCGTCGGCATCGGCGAACTCGTCCACCGCTTTGCGGTAGTAGCCCAGCGCGTCCAGCCAGGCCACCACGTCGCGACCGCGGTAGAACCGGGCCACTCGGGGAGCGCTACCGACCGCGAGATGCACCTGGCGGCCCGCTAGGTGCAGGTCTTCGGCGATCTGGCAACCCGACTGACCGGTACCGACCACCAGCACCTCGCCAGGTGGTAACTGGTCGGGATTGCGGTATTGCGACGAGTGCAACTGCGTCAACTCGTCGGGTAGCCGATCGGCCAGCCGGGGGATCACCGGCACCTGGTAGGGCCCGGTTGCCAGCACGACCTGTTCCGCTATCAGCTCGCCGCGGGTGGTGCCGATCAGGTACCGGCCCCTTCGGTCGCGGCGCAACCGGGTGGCCGCGACCCCTTCGATGACCGGTGGGCTGAAGGACTCCGCGTAGTCCTCGATATACCGCACGATCTCATCGCGAGGCATGAAACCGTCCGGGTCGTGTCCTGTGTACGGGAAGTCCGGTAGCTGGCATTGCCAATTCGGTGTCACCAGGCAGAACGAGTCCCATCGCCGTTCTCGCCACTCCCGGCCGATCCGATCGCGCTCCAGTACGACGTGGTCGATGCCGCGCTGGGTGAGGCAGTAACTCATGGAAAGGCCGGCTTGTCCACCGCCAACGACCGCTACGGGGTAGTTCATGCCCTCAAGGTCGTCGGGAGCACGTTCCTCCATAGAGGTCTTCGCGCTCAGGGCCATGATTCGATCCTTTCAGCGGATGCCTTACAGATCGGGCTGTCACGAATAGTGATCCCGCGCTTTTCGTGGACCGGATGCTCTATGCTCTGAAGTACAGAGGGGAATTATTTCCGATTCGTTGCATCCGGAATATCGGCACGTTGCAATAAACCTTTGGATGTAACAGAATTGTGTCAGGGAGGGCGACACGCCCGGCAGGGAGCGCGACACACCGGGCAGGGGTGGTCAGGGGTGACGGCGTAGGCCGATGCGGCGGCTGCGGCGTTCGCGGCGGATTTCGCCGTTCGTGTCGCCGCTCCGGCGGCGGCGTACCACAGCGCCGGCTCGGGCGGCGGCGCCGGCTACCCGCCGGCGTAGCGGCGGGCGTAGGCCGAGGCGGCGCATGCTCCGCGCGGTGCGGCGGATCACCCGGCGCTGGCGGGGTGGGACCTCCCACGCCGAGGGGTGCCGGGACAGCCACCGGTAGCGGTAGCTGGCGTACGGGACGTGCGCCAGATAGACCAGCATCGCCACAGCCAGCCAGGCGAACGGAAAGGTGATCACCACGGCGGCCAGCCCGGCGATCAGCACGAGCAGCGGCGCCACGGCCCGGGCCGGCACCTGCACCGTCTTCATCGACAGGGTAGGCATCCGGCTCACCATCGCCAGGGCTACCGCAATCGTCCACGACGCCACTGCCACTGGCGCGCTCCACCAGCCCGCACCGACCTGAAGGAACACAGTGAGAGGAAGCAACGCCAGCAGCGCACCGGCGGGGGAGGGGATCCCGACGAAGAACTCCTTGGCAAACGGCGGCGACTCGTGGTCGTCCAGCAGGGTGTTGAACCGGGCCAACCGCAGCACTACACAAACCGTGAACACCAACGCGACCGGCCAGCCGACCCGGATGTCGTCCAGTGACCAGACGAACAGCACCATTGCTGGGGCCACGCCGAAGGAGACGGCGTCGGCCAGCGAGTCCAGCTCGGCGCCGATCCGGGAGGTGGCATCGAGCAGCCGCGCCAGCCGGCCATCAAGCGAATCCAGGAGCGCGGCCAACCCGATTGCGGCCAGCGCACCGGCGAAATTGCCGTCCAAGGAGAACTTCAGCGCGGATAGGCCCGAGCACAGCGCCAGCACAGTGATTGCGTTGGGCAGTAGGCGGATCCCGGCACCAGCGTTGGGCACGGGCTAGGCCTCCGCGACCGCGGGGAGGCGGCCCAGCGGGGTCTCCCCGCCGATGGTGCGCTGCCCGGGATGGACCAGTACCGAGCTACCTGGCGGAAGGTATAGATCCACTCGGGACCCGAAGCGGATCAAGCCATAGGTGGCGCCGGCCTGGACCTTGTCACCAGGCCGTACCGAGCAGACGATCCGGCGAGCCACCAGCCCAGCGATCTGCACCACGACGAGATCGTGGCCCCGTGACGAGCGAAGCAGCACGCAGGCACGTTCGTTCTCCTCGCTTGCCTTGTCCAGATCAGCGGTGAGGAACTTCCCCGGGCGGTAGGCGACACGACGAACCTCGCCGTCGGCTGGGATGCGCTGCACGTGCACATCGAACACGGACAGGAACACACTGACCCGCGGGCGCGGTTGGTGCCCGAGCCCAAGCTCAGCAGGCGCAGGGGCGAACGTCACGCTGCTGACCGTGCCGTCAGCGGGGGCCACGGCGAGCCTCGGGTCCTGCGGTGGCACCCGGTGAGGTTCACGGAAGAAAGCCGCGCAACACGCGGTAGCGACGGCGCCGAGTGTGCCGGCGGCCGGCGAAAGCCTGCCCAGCAGCAGCGTGGCGGTCGCTCCGACGGCCACAAACGGCCGACCCGCGGAGTGCATCGGGGGAAGAGTCTCCCGGGCGAGGTCCACCAGGTGCCGCAGCGTCGCGGGAAACCGAGGAGACGCCATGCGTTCGTCAAGATCCTCGACTGTGTTGTCTGATGAGTCGTCTTAATGAGCTGGGGTGCCTTGAGGTTTCGTCACGGTACGCCCACCGCTCGGGGAGAGGACACCGGGGATCCACCGTCCCCCGACGGAGAATCCCCGGTGCCTGCCAACCGTTCGTCCGCTCCCCAGCTTCCCGAACGGTTATCTCCCAGCGCGCTCCTGCGTCCCCCGACGACGCAGGAACCCCGCGCCATTCTGGGATGCGGCAGCTCGCCGAGCTCGTATTCACCCTCAGTGTGCTTCGCGTCACGCCCAATCACAAGGTCTGTCCGGGTGTCGTGAATTTCTCACACAATCCGATCGCCGA
>DASYMC010000136.1:0-3974 GCA_036009255.1 Pseudonocardiaceae bacterium | reverse complement strand
GGTCATCAGGATTGTCGAGTCGGCGTACCGTCCCGTCAATCCGGTTCAGCCACCTATGGCCAACGAGGGCGAGGAGCACGTCGCATTCACCAAGGGCTTCGGCGATTATCTCTTTGAAGTCGCTACCTGGTCGGATGGTGTCGATGTCCATGAATACCGCGTCTTCGCCGAAACGCTCAGCCAAGGCGTCATAGATTCGACCAGCATAGCCGGAGGTGTCCTCACGCCGGTAGCTGATGAAGACCCGCAGGCAGTGGCGCGACGCCCGTGCTACGCCGGCCACCACTTGTCCCCTTCCTAGTCGCCCTCACCCCCGACCGGATTCGGCTCAACCTCCAAGATGGCTGATCGGTTCATCATCCATGCGTGCAGTGGGGGATTCTAGAGTCGTCGGGTTAGAACGAGGGCGGACTCCTACTGAAGCGCAGGGCCGTGGGCCTTCGATGTAGACGTGAGCGCGTTGCCTCGTCCCGCGTGCATGTCATCGCCGGGCAGCGCCTCCGCTGCGCGTAGATCTGCTCGCAGGGTGGTCCGTCCTGGGCGCCGCTCGGCAGTGATGGACACCGCTGGGTGTCGCGGTTGGCGCCGCGCGGCCGGGCTCGCCACTGTTGACGGGATGCCACGCAGCTCTCGTCATGCAAGATCATCTCTGGAGGAAATCGAGCACCGTTGCCCGGGAGGATTTTCGCCTGCCGTAGTGAAAACGGTAGTAAGGACGCCGTGGACAGCGGTCGGGCCGGCGGGACGATGTGGGACGCCATGGACGGTCGGTCCTGGCCAGCCGGGACGCGCAGGACCCGATAAAAGGCGTGGGACGGGTGCCATTCGCCTCATAACCCATAGGTCGACCGATGTGTCTAAACAACAGCAGATCGACACTCTTGATGAGGCCTTGACGGCGCTGCGGTGCGCCACCACCGACCTAACCCGCCAACTCCGCGGTTCGGATCGATCACCGTAGTCACCGTTTGTTCATGTCGGTGGTCTTTCCAGCGCCCGTCTTGGTGGCGGCTGCGGTGATATCGGGGGCGGCAAGCAGCGGATTCACCGGTAGTGGCACCGCTTGGTGCTCGATGATGCCGGCAAATGCCTCGGTGAAGCCGGGACCGTCGGGCAGCATGATGAGCACTCGTTCCCCAGGGCACACGCCGAGTTTAGCCAGCGCATCGACAACTGCGGCCGTTTGTTCGGCCGATGTGAAATAGCTCATTTACTTAGTCACCAGGTTTGCAAACCGTGTCTCCGCTCCGCGTGACTGGCGTGTCTCCTTTTGGATTGCATGGGCGGGAATAGACAATTTCGAGCCACGCACGTGAGATACTGCAGCGCAGCGACGTTTTCATCTGGATACCCCCTCGGGGGCACGGCGTGAGGTCCAGCGCACGGGCCGCCGCGTTCGACCATCCCCGCGTCGAGGTGGAGACGATGATGGCTTGCTCACACATGCCGCCGCCGAGCAGAACCTCGCGCAGCCGGTTAATCTTGCCAGGGCGCGTTTTCCTCGATCTCCCGTAAGGCTTCGATTTCGGCCCGGACTGCTCGTTCCCGCTGGTGAATACGCCAGGCCTCACGGCCCAGCTCAACCAACTCGGCAAACAAGACAGGCAGTGACCGGGCTGCAGCGGGAACACTTACGGCTGAGTTCTGTCGCGAACCAGTCAGCGACACATCCCGTTGCTGGCGTGGGCGACTAGGGCAGCTTGGCTTCCGGCGGTGCTCGCGGCGGTCTTGGCCACCGCCCGCGCGGGACACCGCTGGGCTAGCTACCGCGATGGCGGTCATGGTAGGTGTTCTCCCCTCACGTTGCCGGGATGCACTCACCATCGGGCACCGTCGTTGGCACGGGATGGGCGGCGGCTTGGAGCTGACTTGGCCCGGGATCAAGAGGTTCCTGACTTGGTCATCGCAGTGGGCGCCAGGGGCTGCGGTGACCGCAGTTTTGACCGCAACGAGCAGCACCGTGCCACACCTGGACACCATCCAGCGAAGGCCGCATCCCACGTCGCGCGATCTGATCAGGGGCCTGCCTGCATCTGTTAATCGCAGGCTCGTCGTTAGCGCGTTGCGGGCACAGGCGGGCGGGCGGGTAGCGCGGAGTTTATTGGCGTGCTCGCGCCATTGAGTCGGGCTCGGGCGGCAGCGATCATGATCCGTGGGGCGAACAGCGACGTCGGACGGGCGATCAGGCCGATGACCTGCGTGTAGGTGTCGGCAATGGCGGGATCCTGGGTGGTGGCGGCCACGACCCGGTTGAGGTAGCGGTGCTGCAGCCGCGTTGCGGCGGTCACGCGCGCGCCGGTGGTGGTGGGGTAGCGCAGGTCCTCCCCGGTCGAGAGCAGCCACGGGTCGGAGTTGCGCCGGGCCAGACGCCGTTGAAAGCGTCGGGCCAGCCCGTCGAGATCGTCAGCGGGGCGCCGGCGCCGCTGCTGGCGCAGGCAGGTGTCCAGGGTCTCGGCGGCGACGGCAGCGGTGCTCATACCCTGGCCGTAGATCGGGTTGAACGCACAGACCGCGTCGCCGAGGACGACGAAGCGCTCCGGCCAGCGGCGCATGCGCTCGTAGTGCCACAGCCGGTTTGCCGTGCCGCGGTGGCCGCGGATCGGGGTCACGGGTTCGGCGGCGTCGAGCGCGTCGGCGATGACCGGGTGGCGCAGGCTGCGGGTGAAGGCGGCGAAGCCGGCCTCGTCGGTCGGCGGGTGCTCGCCGGCGGCTCCGATCAGCGTCAGCATCCACTGGTCGTCCTCAATCGGGAACAGGTAGCCGGTGCGCGGTATTGAGGGCGGCTGGGAGGCCAGCATCACCAGCTGCCAGTCCGCGCTGAAGCCGTCCGGGATGCGGTAGGTCCTAGAGGCATACGCGACGTTCGGGTCGACGTGCGTCTTCGTGGGTGCGGCATAGCCGCCATCTGAGAGCCAGGCCGGGGCGCGGGAGCCGCGGCCGCTGGCGTCGACCACCAGGTCGGCGTCGAGCCGCTGCTGCCCGCTGCCGGCGTCATCGAGCGAGCGCAGCGTCGTGCCGGTGACCTGCCGTCCGTCGCGCGAGGTGAGCAGCGACGTCACGTCGTGGCGGTCGAGGATCGTCACGCCCGGCACTTCCAGTAGCCGCCGACGCACGGCCCACTCGAACAACGGTCGGCTGGCCGACAGTAGCGACCACCCGGTGGCTCGCCGGTCCAGCCAGCCGGCCGGGGTCAGAATGAGCGCGTCGGTGGGCACGCGCACAGACACTGCCCCGGCGGCCTTCAGCTCGTGACCATAGCCGGGGAACAGTCGCTCCACGATTCCCCGACCTCGGGGCAGCAGCACATGCAGCTGGTGGCCTTGCGGGACGCCCTTACGGGTCTGTGCGCTGTCGGTCAGCGCGTCGCGCTCGACGAGCGTCACCTGCTCGAAGTGGTTGGCGAGCACCCGCGCAGCTAGCAGGCCTGCCATGCTGCCGCCGACCACGACGGCGTGACCGGGGTAGGCGCCCGAAGCAGGGTCGGATCCCAACGGTGCGATGGCATCAGGCGTACGGCTCACGAGGTTTCCTCCCTGGAACGGTGGGCCCGCGGCTATGACACCGGATACGCTGGTCGGCGAAAATAATCTCTGTCACCATTGATACGCCACACTTTGGCGACAAACCGGTTGAAACCGCTTCGCCGAGGAGCCTCGGCACGGTGGGCTGCTGCGGTCCAGCCTGCGACACAATCACATCCTCTTGTACTTCCGCGCTGGTCTTGTTAGAAGAGACCCGGACGGCCGCTGCTGATACCACACGTTGTGTGTTTCCCACCCACGCGACGGGACCCCCAGCAACGAGTGATCATCGTCAGCGAGCCGTCAGCGGAACCAGCGCCACGGGTCCGCACGGGTCGATTCTCATCAGCACGGCGAATCTGGTTCGGGACGAAGAGTGCTGTTGGGGACCATTTGGGGACCACACGCCCTGCACGCGGGCAGACGACCCGCACGTCGACTGGTCGTGCACAC
>DASYMC010000135.1:0-19929 GCA_036009255.1 Pseudonocardiaceae bacterium | reverse complement strand
GCTTCATAGAAGTAGTTTTCACTGTTGCTCCACGAGTGAGGTGACAATCCTTCGTCCGCGAATGCCTTCTCGATCTCCTCACGTGTCATGAGAGAAGTGTATGGCGGTGCAGCGAGGGCCGGTGCCCACAGTGGTGGCGCTTGCTACGAGTCACGGAGCACTGTTCGCGGTGGTACTCTGCCTGTTCCTCAGCGGGTTCGATTGCTCTGCGCGGCACGGCCCTGGTATCTGCTGATCCCGCCACACGATGCGAGGGAGCGAGATGGACACCTACACATCGGTGCAAGAAGTCAGCAGTCTTCTGCGCGAGGCGGCTGAGACGCATCACCGTGTTTTCCGAATCGTGGATGGCGCCGACGACGATTGGGCCTCCTGGTATGCGGACTGGCTCATCAACCTCTCCGAACTGCCGGCATTGCTCAAGACGAAACCGGTGCGTAGCGAGCTGGTCTACCAGCTCGTTGCGTTGGACAAGCTGTACACCGCGGACAGCCCCGACGAGCCTTGGGATTCGTATTACGCTTCCCGGCTGCTCGACCACTTCCGCCCATCCGCCATCTGACGCCCTGGCTCGGCGCCCATACCTTATGGCGGCGTCGCCTGGGTTGGACTCACCCCCTTGCGAGCTTCGTCCGCGTCGACCTGGCCGTCAATCGGTGTGATGCGAATGCGGGCTACCCGCCGCCCGTCCATCTCGGTCACCGTGAAGCGATGGTCAAGCGCCTCCACGCTGTCCCCGACCTCCGGAATCCGGCCAAGTTGGCTGATGATGAAACCGGCCAGGGTGTTGAAGGGGCCTTCTGGCAGCTCGAGGCCGGTGAGTTCCTTGATGTCGTCACGGTGCAGTAGCCCGTCCAGCTCCACGCTGCCGTCCTGGCGCTGGCCGCTGGAGCGGCCCCGTAGGTCGTACTCGTCCTCGATATCGCCAACCAGTTCCTCGATGAGGTCTTCGAGGGTCACGATCCCGTCGGTACCCCCGTACTCGTCGATGACGATCGCCATGTGGCCGTGTCGGCGCATCTGGGATAGTGCCGGAATCAGCGGCAGGCTGCCGGGTAGCGTTAGTGGCTGCCGGGCGAGCTCGCCGACAGTTTCCGGCCCGTCTTCGCCATGATCGCGGCGATGCGCGGCGGTCAGGAGGTCCCGGACGTGGACGATGCCGAGAACGTCGTCGAGTGAGTCCCCGGTGACCGGGTAGCGGGAGTGCGACCGGTTCTCGACATACGCGGCTGCCTCCTCGACGCCGACCGATCTGGACAGGAAATCGACCTCGGTCCGGGGCACCATTACCTCGCGGAGCACCCGATCGGTTGCGGTGAACACGTCCGTCAGCACCTGCCGCTCCTCAGGCGTCAGCTCCTCGTGACTGCCCACCAAGTCCCGCAACTCCTCTTCACTGACCTCGTCGGCTTTGACATGCGGGTCGATACCGAGGGAACGGACCACAGCGTTGGTGGACACCGACAGGAACCAGATCACCGGACGAAGGACCTTCGCGATCCGGTCCAGCACGGGGCCCACGAACAGGGCGATCGTCTCAGGCCGTTGCAGCGCCAACCGCTTCGGCACGAGTTCACCAAGCACGAGCGAGACATACGACACGAGCAACGTGACCAGCACCAGCGACACTGTCCCGGCGAGGCCCTCCGATAGCCCCCGCCGGACCAGAACGTGCTGCAGCTCGACCGCGAGGGTCGCACCACCGTAGCTGGCAGCGAAGAACCCGGCGAATGTCACGCCGACCTGCACTGCGGACAAGAACCGGCTCGGGTCCTCCCACAGGCGCGCGACCGCTCGCCCACGCTTGCCGGCCTCGGCGAGCCGGCGGACCTGTCCCTCCCGCAGCGAGACCAGAGCGATCTCCGACGCCGAGAAGTAGCCGCCGATCAGGATGAACAGCAGCATCACGAGAGAATTGGCAAACCAACTGTTCATACGGCCATCGTCGACCTCGCGACGGGAGCATCGATACCCAACGTCGGTATGGACGTGACATGGATGTGATGCTCGCCGGTCACACGTGACTAAGTGCTGTCATCGGTCTGCGCGGAGGGCGGCGTCGTTGGTCCTTTGACACAGGGAGCTCCCGAGCCGCGCCAGCAATCAGACGGGACGGGTGGCTCGCACGGTGCTGCTCGGCCTGACCGCCGTGCTGCTGCGGCGAGACGTGCGCGTCACCGCCGGAGGAGAAGGTGCCACATGATGTACTTCTACGACACCGAGTTCGTCGACGACGGCCACACCATCGACCTCATCTCGATCGGGATCGTCGCCGAGGACGGCCGCGAATACTACGCAGTGTCATCGGAGTTCCCCGAACATAAACTGCGCGCCAATAGGTGGCTGGTCGAGAACGTATGGCCGCACCTTCCTCGTTATGGGCTGCGATTGGACATCTTCCATCCAGATGTGCGCCCTCGCCATCGGATCGCTCGCGAGGTTTACGATTTCTTTCTGCCCGGCACCGACCTCGATATGTTGCCGGATGTCGAGTTGTGGGGCTGGTACGCCGCCTTCGACCATGTCTGCCTAACGCGGTTGTGGGGCCGCATGATCGACCTTCCCGAAGGGCTCCCCATGCTGACCTACGACCTGAAGCAGGAATCCGATCGGCTCGGCGTGCAGCTACCCGACCAGGCGAGTGAAAAACACCACGCGCTGGCCGACGCCCGGCACAATCTGACCCGCGCAAAAGCTCTCGGGCTCGTGCCATGATCACCGCCGGCCAGGCCTCCTACATCCTCGGAGTCGGCTTCGCCCTGTTCCGGAACCCCGCGAAGCTTACCGAGAGCGTCCAATAAGCGCGGCTCACCTCAGGGGCGCAGCTCCACCTCCCTGCCGTGGATGGGTAGCCACGCGGTAGGACCACGCTGGGGAAGTGGGGCTACGTCGCCGGGAAGCTCGAACTAGTGCGGACAACCACAACAGCCCCACTACAGAGATCACCGCGAGCCCGAGCCAGCTGATTACCGTGAAGAAGTGCACCTGGGTCTCGGTGGGCCGGGGAATGAATCCCCGTTGCAGCAATTGGTCCTGCAACGGGTCTCCGGTCAGCACAAAGGTGACCAGCACCGCAATATTGGGCATCGAGTCCCACAGCGCGTGCAGCAGGGAAACGCCGACGTAGGCCGCCAGCAACCTGCCGGTGATGACGAAATGGTCCCGGGTGCTACGCGAGAACAACACACCACCGAGAATGCCGGTCCACAGTGCATGACCGACGGGGGCCAGTAGCCCACGCAGGAACTCGGTGGTCACGAGATCGGTAAGCGACAGTCCGTGCTCTGTGAGCGCCGCGACCAGCGCGTAACCAGCGGACTCGAAGGCGGCGAAACCGAAGCCGACCGTGGCGCCCAGGATGATCCCGTCCCGGGTCGACTTGATGAGGAGACCGCGGGTGAGCAGGGCGAGTGCCGCCAGCTTGACCGCCTCCTCGATGAGCCCCACCCCGACAAACAGCCATGGTGATGGGCGCAGCAGGTAGGACTCCAACACCGAGGCCCCGAGCACCCCTAACACGCCGCCCACCAGGAAGCATCGGAACACCAATTCTGCTGTGATTTCCCCTGAATTCCGCCGTTCGAAGGCCCAGCAGACGAACGAGACCGGCACGAGGAAGCTGCCGAGCAACACGACCGTCGGGATCAGCAGCACATTGGCTGTCGAGTAGGTGATCGCAACGGCCAGCAGCCACAGCACCAAGCCGCCACCGAAGACCCGCGGCCAGCTACGCTTCTGTCTGACAGCGCGGTCACCCCTTATGTCCATGTTTTCTTCTTCCCTCCGCAGCAACCTCAGCTGGCTCTCACGCGGCCGGTGGCTCACGGGAACGTGAGAATCTCAGCGCGGTGAGTCCGCTTACCTTGGACGGCGCTGTGACTGTGGTCGGACAATCCTAGCTGGCTCTGCGACCGGATAGCTTCGGCCTCAAAGCGCCAAATATCGGTGTGGGGCCTCACCTCTGAGGCCCTACACCGATCGCCGATCTCATGCAGCGCTGCGATGGGTCCTGTTGCTTTGGTGGGGAGTGCGCATGGGCCACAGGCGGGAGTACCCGGCGGCTCTCGTGAGTCACGATCATGTGCCTGCGAATCGGACGGAGAAGTCAGGGCTCCGTCTGATTGGAAAAGAAAATCACCAGAGTGGTAGTGCCATCTGGTTCAACGATTCGCGCCGCCGGTTCCAGCACGTCCTCGACGGCGATATCCACCTCAGCCGGATGCCATACCATGTGTCGGAGCACGACCGGATACTGTGGCGATTTTCCGCCGACGGCGACTATGACCACATCGTCCTTTGGGTCATAGTTGATGTAGGAAAACGGCAGCCGTTCCACCTCATGCTGGTGCCCGGCTACCTGGTCGAGCACCTCGATCGTCACATGCCTCCCTTCGTAGTCGGCCGTCAACTGGTCGAACGCACTCTTCCACTCACTGCGGTTGAGTGTCGCGGTACCGGCCATTTGTCCACCCTTCCTCGCGGCTCGGGATACAGGGCGTTTCTGCGCATCTGCGTTCATGCTGGCCGGCCAAGGCATCGCCACCTGGTTGCCCTGGCCACATTGCCCTGGCCGCGGCCGCCGCCGAGATGCCCAGAACAGATCCATCTGACACGTCCAACGGTCCTCCACCGGGGGGACTCGTCACCATGACCTGCCAGGCTGAGTAGCTGCGGCCCGATAGCCCTGCCAGGGCACGTTGGCCAGGGCGACGTAGTATGCCCACGCCCTCACGCTTGACCAGCCGTATCACGTTTCCTGCTGGAGGAGAATGGTAGTCTACAAGGCATAATCCACCGACATGAGAACCATAGCGACGAAAATACAGCTACGACGAGTGTTTGATGACGTTTGGATTGGCGATGAGCGAACAAGAGAAACAGGTGGTTATAGACCCCGCTGAGCTCGGCAGGCCGGTCGCCTACCTCGCCCTCAAGGATGGCACCACGGTTTATGACCGGACCGGACAGCGTATCGGGGTTCTAGACCACGTGGTTGCCGACGAGCCCACAGACATCTTTGAAGGTTTGATCGTGCACACGTTGCCGCTGCCGGGCCGTCACCTGTTCGCCGACAGGAACCAGATAGCTGCACTGCACGAGCGAGGAGTGCTGCTGTCGGTTGATCGCGACAAACTTCATGACCCGAGCCAGAAATCCACGAGACAGATCGACCCTGACCAGCCCGTGGATAGCCCGCTGCAATCTCGCCTGCGCCACGCCTGGGATTGGATCAGCGGGCAGCTTTGACGCCCGTCGGTAGCCACCTAACGACTTCCCCACGAACATCCGCTCGACTGTAGCCAAGCTGCTGTCCCTGCCGCCACCCGCGAACGCAAGGCGGCTCTTGTCGTGACGCACTCCTCGTCCCACGAGGGTGAAACACGCATCCGAGTTGGCGCTGCCAGACCGAAGGCAATGTGGCCGTGCGGTTGGATCATGTGTCTGGGCTGTGAATGCGCTGCGCCTCGTGCACCGACGTGCTCACGGGCTAGCCGATGTTGTGGCGCAGGATGGTCGGCAGGTCCTCGCGGCGGCAATCCCCGACGGCGCAACAGTGGATGCAATTCTTGCAGTCCGTTATTATCGAGATGAAAGGCACGACCATGACCGTTTCCTGGCATCGCTCAAGCGGTTCGCCCGGCCGCTGGGATCCCCTACGAGAATTTGAAGACCTCTACACACAAATGGGCCGTCTCATGGGTACCGGGTTCGACCCATCCGCCGAAGCTGCCACCAGCTGGGTGCCGCTGGCCGACGTGTCCGAGACCGATGACGCCTATCTGATCGAGGTTGACCTGCCTGGCGTCAAATCGAAGGACATCAACATCGAGGTGGTTGGCAACGAACTGCTCATCACGGGAGAGGTCAAGCAGACCGAGCGGAAGGGCTTGCTGCGACGCAAGCAGCGGCGCGTCGGCGAGTTCGAGTTCCGCATCGTCCTGCCCCAAGAAGTAGACGATGACCGGATCGAGGCGAACCTGGCTGACGGCGTGTTGACCGTGCGGGTTCCCAAACGGGAAACCAAATCCCGGCGCGTCAATGTCACCGAGGGGTCATAGGCGGCGCGACTGCGGCAACCATGTGCTGTGCGCATCCGGTATTGGCCGTGAGGCTGGTTTGCCACTACGGCCCTTCAGGTATGTCGGCGTTGTTACCCGGCGGGCTTGGCGCGGGTGATACGCCGGGGTCTACCGTCGAAATAAGACTCCGGAGAGACGAGGCTGCGGTGCGCGAGACGGAGAACCAGCCACACGGCGTCCTCGACGAGGTGCTACGCCTTGGCGCCGGATTCAAGGACGGGGAGCGGCCCTCGGTGCTCGAGGCATTGTCGGCGCTCGTGCCGCACCTGGCGCGCTGGAATCCCGACGATCTCAACGTAGAAATCTCGGTGAAGGACCGTGATGGCAAAGAGCAGCACGTCACCCTGCGGGCGGACCTACCCGGCTACTCGCCGCTGGTAGCTGTCGCCGCCGACCGGAACCTGGACCGGGCGCTCGCCGAGGCGAAGCGCGAGCTGATCCGACAGATCGAAGACCAGAAGACGATGCGCGAACCCAAGCACAATCGACAGCTGAGGAAGAAGACTACCTAGGGGAGGGAGCGCCGTGACTATGTCTAGGCCGTGACAGCATGGCGCTTGAGAAAGTCGGTGCGACTCACCTCCGCTTGCCAGCTCGAGCCGAACACTGTGCCTGCGTGACGTCGAGTTCGCCGAGCAACGCCCGGCAGTCCTGGGCGTGTTCCGCGATCGAGATTGGGCCATCGATCGGGGTATTCTCAGCATGTCCCCGCCGTCGGTATCGGATCACGTGGTACTGCTCCCGCAAAGCTGACGCAACCGCCAAGGGCAGGCAGGAGTTTGCGACACCGACGCCGTGAATGAACACCACGGCCTCACCGGAGCCCGCAGAGGTGAACTCCAGCTCGACGCCATTGACCGATACGCGTTCCATCGCCTCATCGCGCCTCCGGAGGAGGATCTGGGCCTGCCGGGTCCAACTGCGTAGGCACAACATGCTCTACCGGGGGCAGGCGCGCCCCGGCACGGGCGGCGACTATGGCAGGACGATGCAGACTCCAGCCTTAGCGCCGGAATGACACAGGCCCCAAAGAAGGTGTGACACACGTGAGCTTGACGGGATACAAGTCTTTCGACACCACCCTGGAGAAGACGAACGGGGTACTCAAGCACATCGAGGAGTCGTACGGCTGGCCGAAGACCCGCCGCAACCAGTCCTACGGCGCGCTGCGAGCGGTCCTGCACGCGCTGCGCGACCGCCTGACCATCGAGGAAGCTGCTCAGCTCTCGGCGCAACTTCCGATGCTGATCCGCGGTATCTACTTCGAAGGCTGGGATCCGACGAAGGTTCCGGTGAAGATGCATCGCAACGATTTCCTTGAGCGGATTCGTCAGGAGTTCCCCTACGAGATCTCCGGAGGCTTGGAGCACCTGGTCGACGTCGTCATCCAGTCTCTCCGGCGCCACATCTCCGAGGGCGAATGGCAGGACATGCTGTCCAGCCTGCCGAAGGACATGGCCCCAGTCCTGCCGTCGTAGGGGCGAACGTTCTGATGTCCTCAGCTGGACACCCCGTCGGCCAGTGAGGGGTGATTCCGCGTCACAAGCGGGTCCGTCGCTGTTTACGTCGGTGAATCCGAGCTGAGTAGGTTGACCTCCGCGTTTGCTCGGCACTCACCTCTATCGTCGAGTTATCCTCGCCACTGTCTCGGCAGATATGGCGAACCCGGCTGCCATCGCGGACCGTTGACCGCCTCATAGGTGTCGGGGGTGAGGTGCACGATGAACGATGTCGTTGAGGTGGCGATCCAGCCGGAGGGCGGCTACGTGGTGGCCCGGCTGAGTGGCCAGTTGTCGTTGCAGACCGTGGCGACGACGCGCCACACGCTGGCGGAGCTGTTAGGTAGAGCGGGCTGTGTGGTGGCTGATCTATCCGGCCTGCAGCTGCGCGATCCAGAGACCGTGGCTCTCTTTTCCGCCGCGGTGCAGCAGGCTGGCGGATGGCCGCATGCCAAGTTGGCCTTGTTCGGAGCCCGTCCCAGGATGCTCGCGGAGTTGCGGTCTCTGCGGGTCCGCGAGGCTGTGCCGGTGGCCGACGGAGTGGACGCCGCCCTCGCCGCAGCCAGTCAGCAGCCTGGTGCCTGGCCGTCGGGCGTCACCGCGACCGACGAGCAAGGTATCGCCGACGTGCTTGAGGCCGTGGAAAGGAACGGAGGGTTGGTGCGGTTCGTCCGTTACTGGCTTGGCGCTCTACTTGATTACGACTCCTTACAGCAATCCAAGCTTGTCAGGACCCTGTCGGTGTACCTGGATTGCGGTGGCGACTACGAGGAAGCGTCACGACGGCTCGGCGTTCATCGCAGCACAGCGCGCTATCGCGTTCAGCGCATCCGTGAGCTCACCGGACTGAACCTCCACGATGCCGACATCTGGCTGAGCCTCCACGCTGCGACCCGAGCGCAGGCCCGTCTTTCGGCTCGTTCGTGACCACGCGCTCACGGATGAGCAGGCCCGTCCGGGACCCACTCAGAGGGTAAGCAGTCAAACCCGACAGCGAGGATATCGCCGGGTGAAGCTAGTAGTCTTAGCGACGCGCCCCGGCTAGCCGCTCGTCGGTTCCGCGATCAGATGAAAACCTTGTGTCGGCCTCTCGAAGCGGTAGTCAGGGGCCCCACGGACCGCAGATCGGCATCCAGACGTGCCCGACAATCCCGTTTTCAGTATCGGCGCTGTCGCCCGGGTGATCGGCATCCCGGTGACCACGCTGCGGACATGGGAGGATCGCTACGGCGTCGTGGTGCCCGAGCGGAGCGCCGGCGGACACCGGCTGTACACACGACAGCAATTGGAATGGCTGCGGTTTCTTCGTGACCGCGTGACCGCCGGTCTCTCCGCAGCCGATGCTCACCGCGTTCTCCGTGACCGTCTCCAGGCCGGTGTCGCATTGACCCCCGCTGCTGATTCGGAGCGTGTTCCCACCCTGTTGATCCTGTTGGCGGAGCAGGACCGCTTTGCAGCCAACTTCGCCGAGTACTTCCTTCGCACCGAGGGCTATGACGTTGCGCTCGTCGTGACTGAGGATGAGGCATACGCGCAAATGGAGCGGACGGTCCCCAACGTCGTGGTAGTCGACCTGCTGATCTCCGGTGGCCGCGGACTGCAATTGTGTGCGTATATACACGATCACGTCGATGCGCCGGTTTTGGCCGTCTCCGCCCTGGAGCTCCGCGATGAAGCACTCGAGGCTGGCGCCTCCGCTTTTTTGCACAAGCCGATCGACTACCTGATACTTGTCGCCACTATTGAGGATCTGTTGGGTCAGAGCGGGCTTCTGCGCCGAAAAGCGGAGGAATGATGACGGATCGGATATCGTCTGGCGCAGAAAGTCTCGACGTCGTACTGGGTGGTGGTCTACCTCGTGACGGAATCACCCTTATCGTCGGTCTGCCCGGTTCCGGAAAGACCATCCTCGCCCAGCAATTTGTGTTCGCCAACGCTCGACCGGAGCGCCCGGCGCTGTACTTGTCCACGGTGTCCGAACCACTCGAGAAGATCCTTCGCTACGGCCAGACACTCACCGTCTTCGAACCTGCAAAGGTGGGCAAGAGTGTCTACTACGAAGACCTGGGAAGCAGCGTGCACGAGGGGGCATTAAGCGGGGTTCTTGACCGTGTACGGGGACTCATTCGGGAACGCCGGCCAGCGGTCATCGTCATCGATAGCTTCAAGGCGTTGCATGCCTATGCGGACGACGGTACCGACTTCAGGCGGTTCCTGCACGACCTTGCGGGCATGCTCAGCGCATATCCGGTGACTACTTTGTGGGTAGGAGAATACGGACAGGATGAAGTTGTTCTGGCGCCCGAATTCGCGGTCGCTGATGCGATCCTCACGCTGGGAAGCGTCGGCATCGCCGAACGGACGTCGCGAGTTCTGCAGGTCCTGAAGCTTCGTGGGGGTAGCTTTCTCTCCGGAAAGCATGCTTATCGGCTCTCGAGCAGTGGGATCACGGTTTTTCCCCGTCTCGCAGACCCCGGTGACGTCACGGACTATCATCTTGGCGATATACGCTTCAAATCTGGGATTATGGCGCTGGACGACATGCTGGAAGAAGGGATCTGGCCGGGCTCGTCCATATTACTGGCCGGACCGACCGGTGTCGGTAAGACGCTCATGGGATTGACTTTCGTGTTCCACGGTGTCCGCCACGGTGACCCCGGGTTGATTGCGACGCTACAGGAAAACCCCGTCCAGCTCGAGCGGACTGCGCAGCAGTTCGGCTGGTCGATGGCCGAAGCCGGTATCACGTTGATGTACTGCAGCCCCGTCGACTTGTATCTCGACGAATGGGTACATAAATTTCTCAATCGAGTGGAGGCAACCGGATCAAGGCGGGTGTTGATCGACAGCCTGGGAGATCTACAAGCCATTTCCGGGGATGTGGCCCGATTTCGAGAATATCTTTACTCGCTCACCCAAAGATGTTCTCGGCGGGGTGTCACCCTCCTCAGCACCTATGAAATTCCTGACCTGTACGGACTGACCCAGCTAAGCGAGCACAGCGTCTCACATCTGGCCGATAACGTCGTGATCCTACAGTATCGAGACTCTGGGCAGGTCGTGTCCCGCACCCTCACAGTGCTCAAGACCCGTAGCGCCAGCCACGACCCGCACATTCGAGAATTCCAGATCTCAACGAACGGGATCACCCTTGCACCACCCCCTTCATGCGATTGAATCGCCTAGCCGGGCCGCTCCATGTCAAGGGACCGCTTGCCAGCTGACGGGCGCCCTCGCCAGCGGCGACAGCCAACTGACAGTCGATCTGGTCGCTCAATACGCCGTGCCGATGTGCTTCCAGGGCCACCCCAACACGGCCGTCAGGTGGTTTCGTGCGCTCGGCGAGGATGTGTGCGCGCCGACATCTCGCTCTGTGTGGTGCGGACCATCGCTGCGGCGGCCACCGGACAGGTCAGCGAAATGGACCGATGGGCCCCTACTCCGAACAAGCCGCAGACCGCCCGGAGCTTCCTGCCGGACGGGCTCAATCCGCTCGTGCGGGGGTGTGCCTGACGAGGTGGACGTCGACCTATTTCTCAGGAGACGTCGAGGCCTCGCTGCGGCATGCTCAGCAGGGCCGGCAGCTGGTCGCCGCTGATATCACTGGTGCCCCCGGAGTCCCGGTTGCAGCGTGAGAGGCGGTGCCTCGGCTTACCAGGACGACACGGCAATAGGCACTTTGACCTATTTGGGCGCTACGCCTGGACCCGGACCCGGACGGCTCCTACGCTGGTCGAACGCACTTCCGCGAGAAGCAAAGGTCCCGAAAGAGCGTGACCCAGCGATTGCGGTGGTGAATGGGCGCAGGACCGGCCGGAACTGGCCCGGCGGACGGCCCGGTTGCTGGCGTGAGCGCGTCATGCGAAGGGTCCCACGTCTGCATGGGGATAGGCGTCGAGGATGACGGGACTCGGACATGGCCATGGCCAGGGGTGGCGGCGAGCAACCTCACGAGTTTCCAGGCGATCCCGCCTCACCGGTGGCGAACTTAGTGCCGTTTCGGAGTCCATCTTCGGTGATGACAAGTGTGTGGGACTTCGACGGATACACCGTGTCGATCAACCCCATCTACCAAGCTGTGCTGGGGTGGTCAGTTGAGGAGCTCTCGTCGGTTCCGTATTGGGAGCTGCTGCACCACGATGACCAGGATCGATCTGTTGAGGCCCGTCAGCGGATGCTGCTGAGCGGGCCCGGGCGCTTGCGCGGCCATCGGATCCGGATGCTTCGGCGCGACGGCACCTATAGATGCATCCGCTGGGATATCCGGTCCAACGCCGAAGAGCAATGCACGTATCTGGTCGGCGTGGACATCAGCGGCCACGAACCGATCGTCACCGGTAAACGGGTCCTAGTCGGCTCCTGGGACTGGCACATCCCCACCAACACCGTGACCTGGTCGGAGGGCATGTTCACGATCTATGGGCTTGCGCCGGGCTCGGTGCGCAACCTGGACACCGCCCTGCGGCGCGTGTACATCAACGATCAAGCGGCCGTGGAGCGGGCCATCCAGCGGAGCCTAGCAAACCAGGAGCCCTACGTTGCCGATCACCGCATTGCGGACCCGGATGGCGGCATCCGCTGGCTACACTCCGCCGGACGCGTCTTCTTCGGCGAAAACCGCGATCCGGAACGGATGCGCGGATTCACCTGGGACGTCACCGGCCGCCAGACGAAGCGTGTCCCGGGCTAAACCGCGCGAGAGGTTTCTGTCCCTGGACGCCTCGGGCTGGCCATCGTCCTGGGCGTCCGGTCACCGCATCCGCCGCCACAGCACGCGCAGGGCCGCGACCGTGCTAAGTGCGCCAAGGAGTGAGATCGGCAGGCAGCAACCGCAGCCGCCGACGGATACCTCGGATCCTCGGCGGGTGCGGGCCGAGTAGTACGGCACGGGGCCCCAGCGGCCGAACCGGCCACGGCGACGGGAATGGTGTAGGGGTCGGCGCGCCGAGACATGCGATCGCCGGGTCTGCCGGCCGTCGAGTGCGCGATCCAGGAGGTAGCGCCGTGCAACACGGCCGAATCGACTCATGGTCCCCCGTACCCGATATCCCCGGGATCCATTCGGCTCCAGGACGTCAAACCCGCCGCCGACACCTGGACTATTCGCTGGGGATTCCTCTGTTCGTCAAGCTGCTTGTGAATCTTCTGTCGGGCTGGACGCGCAATCCGCGCGCGATGCCACAACCGCTGATGGGGTTGGTGCGGACTAGTTAGCCGGCAAGGCGACGTGCGGTGTCCCTGAGAACCTCGGTGAGGCAACGCTGGGCTGCCGTACCCATGTTGTTGAGCACCCCCTGCAGCCGTCGAGCGGTTTGCAGATCAATCTTGCCGATCATCGCTGCCGCTCTACCGGTCACGGCCAGCACGACGTGTCGGCGATCGTGGGGGTCGCGCGTACGGCGGACCAACCCGGCCACGGCGAGCCGATCAACCATCGCGGAGGTGGCCGGCGGTCGGGTGCCCAAGGCCTCAGACAGCGAGGTCAGTGTGATCGGAGCCCTTGCGCTGATGAAATGCAGTGCAACCAGCTGAGCCAGCGTCATCTCGGTTCCCGCCCAGGCGGAGGGGCGGGACGACACCATCTTGCGCAGGTGATCGGCAAGCCAGCGGGCATCATCGGCCGTCACCATCGACGGTCTGGCCTCTCCGTCGGTTTCACGTGGCTCAGCGCTTCCGTGTCTTGACCCAGCGCTCCGGTTGGCTCCGTTCGTCGCGGGAAAGCCTGCTCCACCTGGGCAAACAGCAACTCTGCGACCATCACCGCGGTCTCTCCTGTCGCGCTTTCTGTCCCACCGAGACGGCCGTGTCCACGTGCGGGCAGTGGCGGCATCGCTCAGCCGTCAGGTTTATCTGATGATTCTAGTATTTACTATACTAGTAGTACGTTGTCCACATGTCCCCCAAGGCAGGCGCTGCCGATGCACGCAGTAGGACCCACGGCGCGCTGGCCGGCGCCAGCCGGGTCGGCATCCTGGACCTATTACGCGGGAGCTACACCGCACTGGACGTACTGCAGATCGCCGAGCAACGTGATCTACACCGCAACACGGTGCGCTTTCACCTAAAGATCCTCGTCGATGCCGGACTCGCCTGCTGCCACACGGATCCTCGCCGAGGTACTTCTGGTCGCCCCCGGCTTCTCTACACTGCCTCCACAGACCCCTCAGCCACCCCGCATCAGCATGGTTATCAGCTGCTTGCCGACATCCTCGCCAGCTACCTCGCTGCCAACAGCACGATGGCCACAGGACTGCCCGAGCAAGCCGGTCGCGCGTTCGGCCGCCGCTACCGGCGGCCTTCGCAACCATTCGCCGAAGTTTCCAGCGATGAGGCTGTGCGCCAGGTGCTCGCCATATTCACCGAACTCGGGTTCCAACCAGAGCTGGTCAGCGACGGACCACATTACCGAATGCTGCTGCACGCCTGCCCATTTCATGCCCTCGCTATTGAGCACCCCGATATCGTCTGCGCAGTACACCTGGGCTTACTCAAGCAAACCCTCGCCAACCTCAGCGCCGCAGTCCAGGCCGCCGAACTCCAGCCGTTCGTCACCCCACACCTGTGTATCGCGCACCTCGCCACCGCCAGCAGCTCCCGTAGGACCAAGACCAGCCCCGCATAAACGGATGGCGATGACACGGGCCAACGAGCCTCGGGCAAATCGACCCCGTCAGGTAGCCGCGGTGAGTTCTCCGTTCTCGGCTAGCCTGGCGTGGTGAGCATTGCGGCCCGGCACAACATCAACATTTCGGGGCAGCCGGACGGGCAACCGATTTTATTCGCGCACGGGTTCGGTTGCGACCAGAACATGTGGCGCTACGTCGCGCCCCGGTTCGAGGACGAGTTCCGTGTGGTGCTGTTCGACCACGTCGGAGCCGGAAACTCCGATCCGTCGGCGTACGATCCGCAGCGCTACTCGTCCCTGTCCGGCTACGCCGAGGACGTCGTCGCGATCTGCACAGAGCTCGAGCTGAGTGATGTGGTCTTCGTCGGGCACTCCGTGTCAGCGATGATCGGTGTCCTCGCGGCGGCTGCCGCACCTCAGCTGTTCACCAAGTTTGTGCTGGTGGCGCCCTCTGCCCGCTACCTCGACGACGACGATTACGTCGGTGGGTTCAGCGTGGACGACATCGAGGACATGCTGGAGTCGCTGGAGAGCAACTACCTCGGATGGTCGAGCGCGATGGCTCCCGTGATCATGGGCCGTTCGGACCGGCCCGAGCTGGAGAAGGAGTTGACCGAGAGCTTCTGCCGGACCGACCCGACTATCGCGCGCCAGTTCGCCGAGGTCACGTTTCTTTCCGACAACCGTGAAGACCTGCCCGCTGTGGCCACGCCAACGCTCGTCCTGCAGTGCGCCGATGACGCCATCGCGCCCGTCTCCGTCGGTGAGTTCGTACGCGACAGGATGCCGAACGCGTCGATGGTGCTGTTGAACGCCATTGGACACTGTCCTAATCTCTCCGCGCCGGAAGAGACGGCCGCAGCGATCGAGCAGTTCGTGCGTAGGTCGACGCCCGTGCTGCGATGACGTCGAACGGCAGCGAGGCGTTCGAGGCCTTTTACGAAGCGCTTCTCGACGACGATGCCGAACAGCTCTACGACCGGGCGCCGTGCGGCTACCTGTCCACCGCCCCGGATGGGACGATCATCAAGACGAACCAGACGTTCCTGACGCTCACCGGCTACGACCGCGGACAGCTGATCGGGCAGGTGCGTTTCGCGCAGCTGCTATCCGCCGGTGGACGGATTTACCACGAGACCCATTACGCCCCCATGCTGCGCATGCACGGCCAAACGCACGAGGTCGCGCTCGACATTGTCCGCGCTGACGGATCGCGGTTGCCGGTGCTGGTCAACTCCGTTCTCGAGCGTGACCCGCGCGGCGACCCGATGGTCATACGGACTGCGGTGTTCGACGCTCGGCTGCGTCGGCAATACGAACGCGAGTTGCTGCGCGCGAAGCAGCGGGCGGAGGAGTCCGAGGCGCGCGCAACGGCCCTGGCGCGGACGTTGCAGCAGACGCTGATCCCGCCGACTCCACCGGCCATCCCGAACCTCGACGTCGCGGCGGTGTATCGGCCCGCCGGAGACGGTAGCGAGGTTGGGGGTGACTTCTTCGATGTCTTCCAGATCGGCACCGGCGACTGGGTGGTGGCCATCGGCGACGTGTGCGGCAAGGGCGTCGGCGCAGCCGTCGTGACCGCACTCGCCCGCTACACGCTGCGCGCTGCCACCGTGCAGCAAGCCGAGCCCTCGAAGGCGCTCTGGACGCTCAACGACGTGCTACGGCAACACGACACCAAACGATTCTGCACCGTCGCCCTGTTGCGACTGAGGCAAGCTGACGGAAAGTGGACCGCCGCAATCAGCTGCGCCGGGCATCCGCTTCCGCTCCTTCGACAGTTCAACGGGACGCTGCGCGCCGTCGGGAAACCAGGAGCGCTCTTAGGCGTCGTAGACGCGCCACGTCTGCACGATGTGCAGATCAGCCTGCTGCCGGGTGACACGCTCCTGCTCTACACCGACGGCGTCACCGAGGCGCGCAGCGGCAAAAACTTCTACGGAGAGGAAAGGCTCGCCGTCGCCGCAGCGCGTCCCCACGACTCCGCAGCGGCCCTGACCAGCGCCGTCCTCAGCGAAGTACTGGAATTCCAGGCTGGCACACCACGAGACGACATCGCCGTTGTCGCCATCCGCGTCCCGGTGTGATGCCGCCTGCCATGGAGCGCAACCAGCGGACCACCCTGCAGTTCACCCCAGCCGACGTCGAGGCTAAATCCCCGCTTCGGCCAGCAGCGCCAATTTAGTCCGGATTTTCGTCGAGCTGTGGTGCCACGACCACGCCCGCCTACCAGTTCGCAGACCCACCCGATAAGCCGACGATGCAAGGTGTACGCGGCCAGTCACAGACACCAAGCCCTCACCGCTAGCCGCGCCGAGGGTTTCTCACAGCATGGATCGGTTTTGGCACCCCAGGACGCGAACGGGGCCTTGCAGCTAGCGGGAGACACGCATTTCCTACTACCGCTCCATGGAAACGGGGGCTGGCCGTGATGGCCTGGACGCCCGTCGCGGCGAAACTGAAATCCGCAAGGTCATCACACACTCGAAGTGCTCTCGCATCCCGTGCGGGTTGAGCACGCTCCCACGCCACGCATCCCGTAAATGGTCGGCGCACCACTCGGCGTTCTCGCTGAAGGAGTGACCCATGTACTACTACGTCGGCGTGGATATCGGTGGCACGTTCACCGACTGCGTTCTCGTGGATCGGCAAGGGAACCACCGGACCGCGAAGGTCTTGTCCACCAAGGATGATCCGGTGGCCGGGGTGCTCGCTGGGCTGGGTCGGCTGGCCGAAACCGCCGGCGTCGACCTGCCTACCCTGCTCGAGGGGACCGAGCGTTTAGGGCACGGAACCACCATCGGCACGAACGCGGTCCTCGAACGGCGGGGTGCGCGGGTCGGGCTGGTCGCCACCGCGGGGCACGGTGACGCGCTCGCGATGATGCGCGGCGCCGGACGGGTCGCCGGCCGGTCGATCGAAGGAGTGTTCTCGGTGCACGGCAGCAGGTTGCCGGCGCCGCTGATCGTGCCGGGTGCCGTCGTCGAGGTGCAGGAGCGGATCGACGCGAGCGGCAAGGTGGTGGTCGAGCTGGACACCGACGCGGCCGTCGAGCGGATCACCCGGATGATCGCGGAGTACGAGCTGGACTCCATCGCCGTCGCGCTGTTGTGGTCGTTCGCGAACCCGGCGCACGAGAAGGCCTTGGCACAGGCGATCCCCCAGGTGGTTCCCGACGCGTTCGTGTCCTGTTCATCGGAGGTGTCTCCCCGGCTCGGCGAGTACGAGCGCACGGTCGCCACGGTGCTGAATGGTTACGTCGGCCCGGCCTGCTCGCGGTACCTGAGTGAGCTGGAGAGCCGGCTCGCGACCCCGTTGCTGGTCATGCAGTCCAACGGCGGGGTGCTGCCCGCGTCCACCGCGACCCCGTTGGGCACGATCGACTCCGGCCCGGCGGGCGGGCTGATCGGCGTGGCCACCCTCGCCGGCGCCTACGGCCACGACCACGTGGTCGCCACCGACATGGGCGGCACGTCGTTCGACCTCGGCCTGGTGATCGACGGCAAACCGGTGGTGGCCGAGGAGAACGTCATCGACCAGTACACCTACCGGCTGCCCAACTTGGACGTGCGCTCGATCGCCTGCGGCGGCGGCTCGATCGCGTGGTTCGACGAGGCGACCGGCGGGCTTCGGGTCGGCCCGGCCAGCGCCGGTGCCGAGCCGGGTCCGGCCTGCTACGGCCACGGCGGCGTCGAGCCGACGGTGACCGACGCCGATGTCGTGCTCGGCCTAATCCGTGCCGAGGAGTTCCTCGACGGCCGGATGCCACTGGACCGCGACGCCGCCGTCGCCGCCGTGGGCCGGCTCGCCGAGCGGCTCGACCTGACCGTCGAGGAGACGGCGGCGGGCATCCTGCGGATCAACAACATGCAGGCGGCGACGGTGATCCGCCAGCAGACGCTGGAACGTGGCCTCGATCCCCGCGACTTCGTCCTGTACGCGTTCGGCGGCGCGGGGCCGGTGCACGCATTCGGGTACGCCGCCGAGTCCGGAGTCCGCGAGGTTGTGATCCCGCTCGGCAACGGCGCATCCACGCTCTCGGCGTACGGCATCGCCTCCGGTGATGTGGTGCTGTACCACGAACTTGAGCACTCGCTGCGGACGCCGTTCGACAACGCCGCGCTCGCGACCGCGGTGGCCGAGGTGCGCGACACGGCACTGGCCGAATTGGCGGCCACCGGCGCCCCCGGGGCACCACTGGTGGAGATCGACGCTCTGATGCGCTACCGCGAGCAGCTCATGCATAGCCTGGAGATTCCGGTTTCGCTGCCTGCAGACGGTGCCACCCTGCTGGCCGATTTCGACAGGGAATACGTGCGGCGCTACGGCGAGGGCGGCACGGCACTTTTCCAAGCAGTAGAGGTGTTCGCGTTGCGGGCTCGGGTGTCGGTCCCGGCCGGCATCCCCATCGCCCGACCGGAGCTGACCGCATCGCCGCTATCGGCCGGCCCAGAGCAGGCCCACGTCTACTGGCCCGGGCACGGCCACGGCTGGACCAGGACCGGCGTGTACCGCGGCGCACCCGACGGGACCGTCACCGGCCCCGCCCTCGTCCAACTCGCGCACACCACCGTCGCCGTTCCGCACGGCGCGGCACTGTCGGCGGGTCCGCTCGGCGAGCTACACCTGAAGGGGTTCTGATGACCATCTGGGACGGCGTACAGCGCGGCTACATTCCCGGCGAGACGCTGCGCATCCCCGACACGCTGAAGCTGCACACCGGCACCGCTGACGTGGACCCGGTGACCTTCGAGGTCATCCGCTACTCGCTGATGAACACCAACCTCGAGCACGGCCAGACGATCCAGCGGCTGGCCGTCTCACCGGTCACGATGATCACCCGGGATTTCCAGCCCTCGATCACCACCGAGTCCGGCGACCTGGTGTTCCTCGGCCCCTACCTGCAGTACTTCTCCAACGCCCAAGCGCTGACCATCAAATGGATCCTGGAGAACCGGGCCGAGAACCCCGGCATCGAGCCCGGCGACATGTTCGTGTCCAACGACCCGTACGTCGGCACCCCGCACCAGCCGGACACGATCGTGGCCGCACCGGTGTTCGTCGGCGACGAGCTGTTCTGCTGGGTCGCCAACGTCCTGCACCACGCCGACGTCGGCGGCTCGGTGATGGGCAGCTTCTGCGTCGACGCGACCGACATCTTCGCCGACCCACCGGCGTTCCCGCCGTTCAAGCTGGTCAGCCGCGGGGAGGTGCGCCGGGACCTGGAGGAGATGTTCCTGCGCCAGTCGCGGGTGCCGACCAACGTGCACATGGACCTGCGCGCCGCGATCTCGGCGAACCGGGTGGCTGTGGGCAGGATCGCCGCGCTGGTCGACCGGTACGGCGCGGTTGCGGTGAAGGCAGTGATGAACCGGGTGCTCGACGCCGGCGAACGGACGGTGGCGCAGCGGCTGTCGAAGATCCCGGACGGCCGGTGGAGCCACCGGCTCTACGCCGAGGCCGCACACACAGGTGACACCGGTCTCTACAGCTACCAGATCACGGTGCGCAAGCAGGGCGAGCATCTCTACGTCGACAACGCCGGAACCGACCCGCAGACCGGCTCCATCAACGTCACCTACGCGGGTTTCACGGGTGCTTTCCTCGCCGCGCTGACCGCGTCACTCACCGCCGACCTCGCCGGCGCGTACGGCGGTGTGTACCGGCGGGTGCACTTCCAACCGGTACCCGGCACGTTGTCCTGCGCGGACTTTCCCGCCGCGGT
>DASYMC010000134.1:0-11227 GCA_036009255.1 Pseudonocardiaceae bacterium | reverse complement strand
TTAGTCACCGCGCTGGCTCTGGATCGTCGCGGCGTAGCGGGCCAGCGGGCCTACTTTGTCCACCGGCAACTGCTGCAGCCGCTCCAGGTTAATGACGATCTTGGTTGCCGGCTCGCCCCCGGAGGGTATCCGACCTTCAGGTAGCAGTTCGGGCACTGGAACCCCGTAGAAGTCGGCAAGCTCGGCGAGCTTCTGCACGGTGACCGCGCGGTCGCCCCGCTCGTAGGAGCCGACCACCACGGCCTTCCAGCGGCCCGCTGACTTCTGCTCGACACCGTGCAGCGACAGCCCCTGCTGCTGCCGGATGCCGCGCAACTTCGACCCCAGTGCCTTGGCGTAGTCGCCCATCTGGCGCTTCTCCTTCTTCTTCAAACCCGATCAGTCAACGCCTGACGGCGCCGCGCGCACATCGGGATGATACGGAGAGTAATGCTGCGCTGAGTAATCCCCTAGGTCAAGCCATCGGGGGCGGAAGACCGCGCAGAGTCACGTACACCACCCGGACGGGGCAGCGAGTGAGCGGCCGCAACGAGGGCTGTGGCCCCAGTGATAACGTCCGGTCGGGGCCCCGGCGACCAGTCGGAGCACCTGACGTCCTTTAAGGCCCGTCCCGTGAGGCGGGGAAGGAGGTCCACCGTGTCGTCCCCCTCCGGGGCGGGCGCGGTGGGCGAGGCAGGGCCTCCGCGGCAGCGAGAGCTGCTCTCGGCGGCCGAGGTCGCGCGCATCGTTGCCCGTATGGCGCATCAGATCATCGAACGCACCGCCCCTGAGCCGGTGCTGATGGTCGGCATTCCCACTCGTGGCGTCCCGCTGGCGAACCGATTGGCTGATCGGATCCGTGAGTTCGGCGGGCCCCGGCCGCGTGTCGGCACGCTCGACATCACGCTCTACCGCGACGACTTACGGCGCCGGCCGACCCGTCCGTTGCAGGCCACCGAGTTGCCCGATGGCGGTCTGGACGATGCGCTCGTCGTGCTGGTCGACGACGTGCTGTACTCCGGGCGCACCGTGGCGGCCGCGCTGGACGCGCTGCGCGAGTACGGTCGCCCCCGCGCGGTGCAACTCGCTGTGCTGGTCGACCGCGGCCACCGCGAGCTGCCGATTCGCGCTGACTACGTGGGTAAGAATCTGCCGACCTCCCGGGACGAGGAAGTCGGTGTGCAGCTCGTCGAGACAGACGGCGTGGATGCCGTGGTGATCCGCGCCTACGATCGGGGACAGCGGTGAAACACCTGCTGACCACCACTGACCTCGCACGCGAGACTGTCACCGCGCTGCTCGACACGGCTGAGGCGCTCAAGCAGGCACTGCTGGGCCGCGAGGTGCGCAAGCTGCCCACGTTGCGTGGCCGCACCGTGGTCACGCTGTTCTACGAGCCCTCCACCCGGACACGGGCGTCCTTCGAGATCGCGGGCAAGTGGATGAGCGCCGACGTGGTCAACATCTCGGCGGGCGGATCTGCCGTGGTCAAGGGAGAGTCGTTACGCGATACCGCGCTCACCCTCACTGCGATGGGCGCCGACTGCGTGGTGATCCGCCATCCAGCCTCGGGAGCAGCGCATCGCCTCGCCAACTGGGTGCCCACGCATGTCATCAACGCCGGTGATGGCACCCATCAGCACCCGACACAGGCACTGTTGGATGCCGCTACTCTCCGTGAGCGATTGGGCGACCTAAATGGGCGGACCGTCACCATCGTAGGCGATGTCCTGCACAGCAGGGTCGCTCGCTCGAACATCGAACTATTGATCACGCTGGGTGCCCGGATTCACCTCGTCGCTCCCCCTACCTTGCTGCCGTGGGGAGTGCAGCACTGGGGAAGCGCGCAGCGCTGGCCTATCACGGTGGGGCACGACCTCGACGCCGCACTACCCGGTTCTGACGCGGTGATGATGCTGCGGGTGCAGGCTGAGCGGATGCAGGGCGGGTTCTTCCCGTCCGCCCGGGAGTATTCGATCAGTTACGGGCTCACCGAGACGCGCCTGGCGTTGCTGCCCGGGCACGCCGTGGTGCTGCACCCGGGGCCCATGCTGCGCGGCATGGAGATCGCGTACTCGGTGGCCGATTCCCCGCGCGCCGCGATCACCGAACAGGTTCGCAACGGGGTGCACGTCCGGATGGCGGTGCTCTACCACCTGCTCGCAGCCCAGGAGACCGCTGGCGGAGCCGGCAATCAGACCCAGGAGCAGGCATGACGCTGCCGATGTTGGTGCGCGGGATCAGGCCCTACGGGGTAGGCGAGCCGATCGACGTTCTGGTCCGCGGTGGCGTGATCGCCGAGTTGGGCACCGGCCTGGACGGCACCGGCGCCGAGGTGCTCGACGGTGGGGGGTTGGTTGCCCTGCCAGGCCTGGTCGACCTGCATGCGCACCTGCGAGAGCCTGGCCGCGAGGACGCCGAAACGATCGCCACCGGCTCAGCGGCCGCGGCGCTGGGTGGCTACACCGCGGTGTTCGCGATGGCCAACACCGACCCGGTGGCCGACACAGCGGTGGTTGTCGAGCATGTGTACCGGCGCGGCCGCGAGGTGGGGCTGGTCGATGTGCACCCGGTCGGCGCGGTCACCGCCGGACTGCGCGGCGAGCGGCTCGCCGAGCTGGGTGCCATGGCCACCTCGGCCGCAGAGGTCCGGGTGTTCTCCGACGATGGGGTGTGCGTACATGACCCGCTGCTGATGCGCCGGGCCCTGGAGTACACCCGTGGGCTGGGTGGTGTCGTCGCCCAGCACGCCGAGGACCCCCGGCTCACCGCCGGGGCGCAGGCGCACGAAGGGGAGACCGCCGCCCGGTTGGGGCTAGCCGGCTGGCCGGCAGCCGCGGAGGAATCGATAGTGGCCCGAGACTGCCTGCTGGCTCGGGACGCCGGCGCGGCGTTGCACGTCTGCCACGTGTCCACCGCAGGCACGGTCGAGGTGCTGCGTTGGGCCAAAGAGCGCGGGATCCGGGTCTCCGCCGAGGTCACCCCGCACCACCTGCTGCTCACGGATGAGCGCTTGGCCGGCTATGACCCGATCAACAAGGTCAACCCGCCGCTGCGCACCGCTATCGACACCGCGGCACTGCGCGCCTCGTTGGCGGAGGGGATCGTGGACTGCGTGGCCACCGACCATGCTCCGCACGCCGCCCAGGACAAGGACTGCGAATGGTCTGCGGCCCGACCGGGCATGCTGGGGTTGCAGACCGCTCTGTCGGTGGTGGTGGCCACGATGGTCGAGCCCGGACTGCTGGACTGGCGGGGTGTGGCCCGGGTGATGAGCGAGCGCCCCGCTCGCATCGGTGGCGCGACCGACCAGGGCCGTCCGATCGCCGTGGGTGAGCCGGCGACCTTGATCCTGGTAGACCCCGACGCCCGCTGGACGGTACGTGGAGCGCAACTGGCCAGCCTGGCCGAGAACACCCCCTACGAGGGGATGGAGCTGCCCTGCCGGATGGTGCTCAGCATGCTCCGCGGCGAGATCACCACAGAAGACGGGAAGGTGCAGCGTTGACCAAACCAACGGCGGTGACCGGCGGACCAGCGGTTCTCGTGCTGGAAGACGGCACCATCGTGCGCGGTGAGAGCTATGGCGCGGTGGGCCAGACGCTCGGTGAGGCGGTCTTCGCCACCGGAATGACCGGGTACCAGGAGACTCTCACCGACCCGTCCTACCGTCGCCAGATCGTCGTTGCCACCGCTCCGCATATAGGCAACACCGGCTGGAACGACGAGGACGATGAGTCACGCCGGATATGGGTAGCCGGTTACGTCGTGCGGGATCCCGCCCGGGTCCCGTCCAATTGGCGGTCGGACCGGCCGCTGGGCGAGGAGCTTTCCCGGCAGGGCGTCGTGGGGATCTCCGGAGTGGACACCCGCGCGTTGACCCGCCGGCTTCGCGAGCACGGCTCGATGCGGTCGGGGATTTTCTCCGGAGACGCGCTGGCAGAGCCGTCGCAGCTGATCACGCGGGTGCTGGCCAGCCCTTCGATGACCGGGGCGGACCTGGTCGGAGAGGTCACCGTCGCTGAGCCCTTCATCGTGCCCGCCGCCGTGCAGCGCCGCTTCCGGGTGGTGGCACTGGACCTGGGAATCAAGTACAACACCCCGCGGATGCTGGCCGCCCGGGGTGTCGAGACGCACGTGCTACCCGCCACCGTCGCCCTGGAGCAAGTGCTGGAGCGGGAACCCGACGGGGTGTTCCTGTCCAACGGGCCGGGCGATCCGGCCACCGCCACTCACGCGGTGGCCCTGACCCGCGAGGTGCTCGCGCGGCGGGTGCCGCTGTTCGGCATCTGCTTCGGCAACCAGATCCTCGGCCGGGCCCTGGGGCGGGGCACCTACAAGATGCGCTACGGGCATCGCGGGATCAACATCCCGGTGGTTGAGCACGCGACCGGGCGGGTGGCCATCACCTCGCAGAACCACGGATTCGCCGTCGCGGGCGAGCCCGGTGAGCGTTTCGATTCCGACTTCGGTCCGGCGGTGGTCAGCCACTTCTGCCCCAACGACGGCACCGTCGAGGGCCTGACTTGCCTGGACACCCCCGCTTTCAGCGTCCAATACCACCCGGAGGCAGCCGCTGGCCCGCACGATGCTGCCTACCTGTTTGACCGCTTCTGCCACCTGATGGCCGTCCAGAACCGCCATTCAGTTCCGAATGGCGATCTCGCGGCGGTCGACAACCGCGATTCGGCTCCGAATAGCGCTCAAGAGAGGAGGGATAATGGGGCGGAGGAATGACATCTCGCATGTATTGGTGATCGGGTCGGGGCCGATTGTGATTGGGCAGGCTTGTGAGTTCGATTACTCGGGGACGCAGGCTTGCCGGGTGTTGCGGGAGGAGGGTTTACGGGTCAGCCTGGTGAACTCCAACCCGGCGACGATCATGACAGATCCGGAGTTCGCCGATGCCACCTATATCGAGCCGATCACCCCTGAGTTCGTCGAGAAGGTGATCGCTGCCGAGCGAGCTGCCGGGTTCCCAGTGACAGCTTTGCTGGCCACCTTGGGTGGCCAGACCGCGCTGAACACCGCTGTCGCCCTGCACGAGCGTGGAGTGCTGGAGCGTTATGGCGTCGAGTTGATCGGCGCGGACATCGAGGCCATTCAGCGCGGTGAGGACCGGCTGAAGTTCAAGGATGTGGTGCGCTCGGTGAGTGCTGAGGTGCCCCGCAGTGCCGTCTGCTCCTCGTTGGAGCAGGTCCGGGAAGCAGCTGACGAGCTTGGCCTGCCGGTAGTGATCCGGCCGTCCTACACCATGGGTGGGCTTGGCTCCGGGATGGCTCACTCATCCGCGGACCTGGAGCGACTTGCCTCGGCAGGACTTGCGGAGAGCCCGGTGCACCAGGTGCTCATCGAGGAGAGCGTGCTGGGTTGGAAGGAGTACGAGCTCGAACTGATGCGCGACCACCGGGACAACGTGGTGGTGGTGTGCTCGATCGAGAACATCGACCCGATGGGGGTGCACACTGGGGACTCGGTCACCGTCGCTCCGGCTCTGACGCTGACCGACCGCGAGTACCAGCACATGCGCGACGTCGGCATCGCGGTGTTGCGCGAAGTGGGGGTGGACACCGGCGGCTGCAACATCCAGTTCGCGGTGCATCCGCACACCGGCCGCCTGGTCGTGATTGAGATGAACCCGCGAGTGTCCCGATCGAGCGCCTTGGCGTCCAAGGCCACCGGGTTCCCCATCGCCAAGATCGCCGCGAAGCTAGCGATCGGCTACACCCTCGATGAGATCACCAATGACATCACTGGGGAGACCCCGGCCTGCTTCGAGCCCACCCTGGACTACGTGGTCGTCAAGGTGCCCCGGTTCGCCTTCGAGAAGTTCCCCGGCGCGGATCGCACGCTCACCACAACGATGAAATCGGTCGGTGAGGCGATGGCGCTGGGCCGCTCGTTCCCTGAGGCGCTGGGCAAGGCGCTGCGCTCCATGGAGACTTCGGTCGCCGGTTTCTGGACCAAGCCCGACCCGCCGGATGTCACCGTCCACTCCGAGCTCTCGGCGCTGGCGGTTCCCCATGACGGGCGGCTCTACACCGTCGAGCGGGCGCTGCGCCTGGGCGCGACCGTGGCGCAAACCGCGAAGGCATCAGGTATCGATCCGTGGTTCGTCGACCAGATCGCCGGACTGGTCGAGCTGCGCACGGAGCTTGTTGCCGCGCCGGAGCTGGACGAGCCGCTGCTACGCCGCGCCAAGCGCGCCGGCATCTCCGACCGGCAGCTCGCTGCTGTGCGCGATGACCTCGCCGAGTCCGAGATCACCGCACTGCGGCACCGTCTAGGTGTGCGTCCGGTCTACAAGACCGTGGACACCTGCGCTGCCGAGTTCGCCGCCCGCACCCCGTACCACTACTCCGCCTACGAGAGCGACCCACAGGCCGAGACCGAGGTCGCTGAGCAGCGGGAACGACCCAAAGTGATCATTCTGGGGTCTGGGCCGAACCGGATCGGGCAGGGCATCGAGTTCGACTATTCATGCGTGCACGCCGCGATGGCGCTGCGTTCGTCTCCCACCCCACCCGGCGGTTACGAGACGGTGATGGTCAACTGCAACCCGGAAACGGTGTCGACCGACTACGACACCGCCGACCGGTTGTACTTCGAGCCGCTGACCTTCGAGGACGTCATGGAGGTGGTGCACGCTGAGCAGGCCTCAGGCACCGTGGCGGGTGTGATCGTCCAGCTGGGCGGCCAAACCCCGCTGGGCCTGGCGCAGCGCCTTGCGGACGCGGGCGTTCGGGTGGTCGGTACACCCCCGGCGGCGATTCACCTCGCCGAGGACCGCGGCTCGTTCGGCGCGGTGCTGGAGCGCGCGGGATTACCCGCCCCGGCCTACGGCACCGCCACCTCGTTCGCGGAGGCCCGCAAGATCGCCGACGAGATCGGCTATCCGGTCCTGGTCCGCCCTTCCTACGTGCTGGGCGGCCGCGGCATGGAGATCGTCTACGACGAGCAGACCCTCGCCGGCTACATCACCCGCGCCACCGAGATCACCCCTGAACATCCGGTGCTTGTAGACCGCTTCCTCGACGATGCCATCGAGATCGACGTCGACGCGCTCTGCGACGGAACTGAGGTCTACCTCGGCGGCATCATGGAGCATATTGAGGAGGCCGGGATTCACTCCGGGGACTCCGCCTGCGTGCTACCCCCTATCGGCCTGGGGGAGTCCGACCTCGCCACGGTGCGCGCATCCACCGGGGCCATCGCCCATGGCGTCGGCGTGCGCGGCCTGCTCAATGTGCAGTACGCGCTCAAGAACGATGTGCTTTACGTGCTGGAGGCCAACCCGCGGGCCAGCCGCACGGCGCCGTTCGTGTCCAAGGCCACCGCGGTGCCGCTGGCGAAGGCCGCCGCCCGGATCATGCTCGGCGCCAGTATCGCGCAACTTCGGGCGGAAGGACTGCTGCTTCCGCACGGTGACGGTGGTGACCTTCCGGCCAGCGCGCCGGTGGCGGTGAAGGAAGCTGTGCTGCCCTTCCACCGGTTCCGCACCCCGGAGGGCCAGGGAGTGGATTCGCTTCTCGGGCCGGAGATGAAGTCCACCGGCGAGGTGATGGGTATCGACGCCGCGTTCGGGCAGGCCTTCGCGAAGTCCCAGGCTGCCGCCTATGGATCGCTGCCGACGTCGGGCCGGGTGTTCGTGTCGGTGGCCAACCGGGACAAGCGGGCGATGGTGTTTCCCGCCAAGCGGCTGGCAGATCTCGGCTTCGAGGTGTTGGCCACCCGGGGAACCGCCAACACGCTGCGCCGCAACGGCATCCCCTGCAGCGTCGTGCGTAAGCACTTCGAAGGCCCGGACAACATCGTCGACCTGATCAATGCCGGGCAGGTCGACATGATTATCAACACTCCCTACGGTAATCCGGGCCCCCGAGTCGACGGATACGAGATCCGCACTGCTGCGGTGTTCCGGTCCATCCCCTGCATCACCACCGTGCAAGGAGCCGCTGCAGCGGTACAGGGAATCGAGGCCCTCATCCGCAACGACATCACCGTCCGCTCCCTCCAGGCCCTCCACGCCGCTCTTCGTGCCCTTCCCGCAGCGGGGTCATCGGGTGCCCAATAACCACGCTGAGCCTGCTGAATGCGGATTTGGGGCGCGGTTGAAGGGCCTGATGGACGTGCGGGGGCCGTTGTGTGCGGGGATTGACCCTCATCCCGGGCTCCTTCGCGAGTGGGGGCTGGGGGATGACGTGGCTGGATTGGAAAGGTTTGCGCTGGGGGCGGTGGAGGCACTGGGCCCGGAGATAGCCTTGATCAAGCCGCAGTCGGCATTCTTCGAGCGGTACGGAGCGCAGGGTGTCGCCGTGCTGGAGCGGGTGCTGGTGGCGGCTCGGGAGGCCGGCGCGCTGGTGTTGCTGGACGTCAAACGGGGGGACATCGGCTCCACGATGGCCGGATACGCCACCGCCTATCTGAGTGACGGGGCGCCATTGGCTGCCGATGCCATCACCGTGTCGCCCTATCTCGGGGTCGGCGCGCTGGATCCGGCGTTCGAGCTGGCCAGCCGGACCGGGCGCGGGATATTCGTGTTGGCGCTGACCTCCAACCCGGAGGGTGCGGATGTGCAGGCCGCGGTTACCTCTAGCGGGAACACCGTCGCCCAGTCCGTGGTGGACGCTGTCGCCGCACGCAATGTCGGCCGGCATCCCGTCGGTGACGTCGGGGTGGTGGTGGGAGCCACGGCACCGGTCGCCGGCCTGCGGCTGGGTGCTCTCAACGGCCCGATACTGGCGCCGGGGATAGGGGCACAAGGCGCACGGCTGGCGGACTTGCCGCAGGTCTTCGGTGCAGCGCTGCCTCACGTCGTCGCGGCCATCTCACGTGAGCTGTTGCGCCATGGACCGCAACCAGCGTCGCTGCGACACGCCGTCCGGCGAATCGCCGACGAGGCCGCTGGCGTGCTCCATCTGGTCCAGGGCAGGTCGGCGGGGGTACCCCCGGGTTGAGCGGCACCGCGGCCGGGGGATACGGTCGGCCGCACCAATCCAGAATTATCCCTCAAGCACTAGCAATCGACGGAGGAGACCGTGGCCCTTCCCCAGCTGACCGAGGAGCAGCGGGCCGCTGCATTGGAGAAGGCGGCCGCCGCCCGACGTGCCAGGGCCGAGCTCAAGGAGCGCCTCAAGCGCGGCGGGACCAACCTTAAGGAAGTCCTCGCCAAGTCTGATAGTGACGACATTCTGGGCAAGATGAAGGTCTCGGCATTGCTCGAGGCCTTGCCTGGCGTGGGCAAGGTTCGCGCTCAGCAGATCATGGAGCGGCTGGAAATCGCTACGAGCCGGCGGTTGCGCGGGCTCGGTGAACGCCAGCGCAAGGCCCTGCTCAGCGAGTTCGGCCCAGAATAAGCACTCTGGAGTTAATCAGCCCAGGAAAATCGGACACACAGTGATCAATATGCGCTGTGACGGTGTGTGAGCCGGGTTCCAGTAAGGATACTGGGCCCCGGCTCACCGTCGTCTCAGGTCCTTCCGGAGTTGGCAAATCCAGCATGGTCGCCGAGGTGGTGCGACGGTGGCCGCAGTTGTTCGTCAGTGTTTCAGTCACGACGCGGTCGCCCCGTTCCGGAGAACGGCCCGGCGAGCATTACCACTATGTGGATCGCGAGACCTTCGCTGGCATGATCGAGCGGGGCGAGTTTCTTGAGCACGCCGAGTACGCCGGCAACTTTTATGGCACCCCTGCCGAGCCGGTCAGGCAGGCGCTGGCTGCCGGCCGGTCCACCTTGCTGGAGATCGAGCTGCAAGGCGCCCGGCAGGTCCGGGCAGCCATGCCCGACGCACTACTGGTGATGCTGTTGCCACCGTCGTGGGAGGCGCTCGACGGGCGGTTGTCCGACCGAGGAACGGAAGATCCCGCGGTGCGGGAGCGCCGGATGCGTGTCGCGCGCGAAGAACTGGACGCTGCAGGAGAGTTCGACGCGACGGTAATCAATGACGACCTGCAACGGGCCGCACAGGAGTTGATATCCTTAATGTGCGGCACGGCTCGGTGAACAACGTCGGCTCCGACCGCGGTGGCACCGACATCTGTGGCACCGACATCTGTGGCACTGGCACATTTGACCGCACTGGACATCTGATGGCACCTGGAGACAATGAGTGAGCATCCCCACCGAATTGGACGCGCTGAACGCGCCCGCTGCTCCCGCCCCTGAAGGCATCACCAACCCGCCGATCGACGATCTGTTGGCCAAGGTCAGCTCAAAGTACGCATTGGTGATCTTCGGGGCGAAGCGGGCTCGGCAGATCAACGACTACTACGCGCAGCTCGGCGAGGGCCTGCTGGAGTACGTCGGACCACTGGTCGAGCCAGGACCGCGGGAGAAGCCGCTGTCAATCGCGCTGCGCGAGATCCACGCTGGTTTGCTAGAGCACACCGAGGGGCAGTGACCCGAGCCGGGCTCCGCCGGCTGGCTTCACCCCGGCGGATCGTGCTCGGCGTCGGTGGCGGCATTGCCGCCTACAAGGTATGCGAGGTACTCCGCCGCCTCACCGAGGCGGGACACCAGGTTCGGGTCGTTCCCACGGAGGCAGCGCTGAAGTTCGTGGGTGCGCCAACGTGGGAGGCGCTCTCCGGGTTGCCTGTGCACCACGACCTGTTCGCAAGCGTTCCCGAAGTGCCCCACGTGCGGTTGGGGCAGACCGCCGACCTGGTCTTGGTCGCCCCGGCTACCGCGGACCTGCTGGCTCGCGCCGCCCACGGCAGGGCCGACGATCTGCTCTGTGCAACCCTGCTCACTGCTCGTTGCCCGGTTCTGCTGGTACCCGCGATGCACACCGAGATGTGGGAACATCCCGCCACCCGCCACAACGTCGCAACATTGCGTGCCCGCGGAACCGTGGTCGCACATCCGGCGTCGGGGCGGCTCACCGGTGCCGACTCAGGTGCAGGTCGGCTGCCGGAACCCACTGAGATCGTCGAACTGGCCACTCTGCTGTTGCATCGCGCGGATGCGCTGCCAGCGGACCTCACTGGGCACCATGTAGCGGTCTCCGCCGGCGGAACGCGCGAACCGCTGGATCCGGTGCGTTACTTCGGCAACAGGTCCTCTGGCCGGCAGGGGTACGCGCTGGCCCGCGTTGCGGCCCAGCGCGGTGCTCAGGTCACGCTGGTCGCCGCGCACACCGCTGATCTGCCCGATCCGGCAGGAGTCGAGGTCGTCCGGGTGGGCACCGCGGGCCAGCTGCGGGAGGCGGTCCTCAAGGCGGCCGCGCACGCCGACGCGGTGGTGATGGCG
>DASYMC010000133.1:0-4068 GCA_036009255.1 Pseudonocardiaceae bacterium | reverse complement strand
CGCGACTCGGTCTGCCTGCGCGTCGGTGATGTCCAACGTCATCGGCAGCACCGCGTCACCATACTTGTCAGCCAGCGGCTGGATCGCGGTGATGTCCCGGGCGGTGGCGGCTACCCGATCGCCCGTTCAAGTGCCGCCTCTGCCCAGATTCGGCCGAAGCCACGCGAAGTACCGGTTATGAACCACACCTTGCCCGACGTGCTTGGCTTCACTGCCGGATCTCCGATCACCTGATAACACACAGTTCGCGTCGCTGCGTGGCGCTCAACGCCGTTCCCTTGCTCGCCCGTGATCACCAGTTCGGGTGCCCGACCAACAGGAGTGAATCGGGTCGTTGTGCCCCTTCAACCGGGCGGTTCATCGCCGGTTGCAGGGTGTCCAGGTCGAGCACGTCGATGTCGTTGACGTCGATGCCCTCCTGGGCAGCAGCGGCACGAGCTCGCGCAGTGTCTCGTTCGCCAGTCCGGGCGGAACTGGATCTGCGGCGGCCCGGCCGGTAGTTCCCGGCTGTGTCGACGCATGTCGGCCATCCCGCAGCGCCGCGAACCGCTAGCCGTCGCGGACCGCTTCAGCAGTGTGCCCCCGTCAGGCAGGTGCAGCAGGATCACATGCCGGTTGGTCCGCTCGACCAGGGTGCCGATCTCTTGCTTCGCCGGGTTATCAGCTGCTCGATACGCACGGCACCGATGGGTGAACATCGTCCGATGTTGGCCTTGGCGTCCTGCTGTGGTTGCGCTGCGATTAATCCTAGAACACGATTAATCGTGCGAAGACCTGTGATTCGAGTCGAGGGGGATGCTGTGGACACCGGCAATGCGTTGGGCCTGGCTGGCGTCTTCTCTTCCAGTGGTTGGAAGCGAGCCGCCGCGTGCGGTCCCGACGGGGGCAACTGCGTCGAGGTCAACCTCTCCGTAGCCGGACGTGTCGCTGTCCGCGACTCAAAGCGGTCTCGGTCCCCAGTCCTGGTCTTCGACGACTACGAGTGGCAGAGCTTTCTCACCGCAGCACACGCAGGCCGGTATGGCCGCTAACACAAGGTCTTACCGCACCGCTCGACGCGGCACGGCTGGTACTGAAGCCGTTCGGGTACGTCATTTCATTCACACCGATGGTCGTACCGATCGGCCCAGGCTGCGCCGCAGTGCCCGGTGCTACACCTCCGCCGGGCACCACAGTCACCGGTCCGCAGGGATAAAGAGGTAGTAAAGGATGAGCGCTACCAACGGTGCCAGTCCTGAACTGGTTGCATCGCTCGCGCTGCGGCGAGCGTACGGCGGGACGGTGGCCAAAACGGGCGATCACTACCTCGATCGCGGCTCTTTGACGCCGAGCCATCTCGCCGGAGCCTTCGATGAGTTCATCGCCGGCGGATTGCTGGCCCTGGGCGATCCAGACCCGTACCAACTGCGGTGGGTGACCGTCACTGATGCCGGACACGTTCGGTATGCGCAGCTGCGTAGCACAACTCAACAGGCGTCCCTGCGGGTGTCCGATTCTCAATTCCCCGAGGAGTCGGCGGGTTCCCGGTTGAGCTACCCCGTACAGCTTGCGGGCCTTGGCGGTCAGCCGGATCCCCGACGCGTTGACGGAGAGTCGAGTGGTGAGCGGCCGCGTCCCCTGACCGGTCCCGTGGTCGACAGCCCAGACGCTGCCGCCCGGGCACTGGGTGAGCACTTCTTGGCCAACGCCGACCGTGGCGACAACGCGGCGAACGACGAGCTGGTCGCCGAGCTGCTGCGCTGGATCCGTGCCCAGCAAGCTCCTAGCGACGGCGACCACTGATGCCCACGGCAGTGTCGACCAGCGCGGGATCGACTCGGTGGTGGACGTGACGCTGCAGCTATCAGCTCAGACCCTGGCTTGGCTGGCTGACCGACCCCGCGCTGGCGAGTTGGTCGTCTCGGTGTGGGCAAGGCTCGCCGAGCTGGAGCGGGCCGGTCACCACCCCAGCGTCATCGCCGCACTGCGATTCGTCTTGATCCACCACCAGCCCCCCACTCCCGCCGGCCGATGCCGCACCTGCCGCCGCTTCACCTGGCGTCGCCTGTGGCGCCGCCGCCCCTTTCCCTGCGTGGTGTGGCGCCAAATCCATAGCGAGCTGGGGGAACAACTCGTTGAGGCTAAGCCATCCCCGTCACCGGAATACAACCCGTCACGGGGGACCGTGACCCGGCCACCGGACAACACACCATCGCACCGCCGCTTGATCTAGAGTGTCGCGACTGAGGTTTTGTCAGTGAAGTGCGGAGCCGCCGTGACCACCCCAGGCATGCCAGCGCGTCGCGCGCTCGCTGCGTTGATCAAGGCGGCTCGGCGAGAGCGCGTCGTCGAGGGACGCAGGCTAAGCCAAGCGGCGCTGGCTGCCCTGTTGGGCTGCACGCAGAGCAAAATTCAGAAGATCGAGGCTGCCGACGTCAAAATCGAACCTGAGGACGTCGAACGACTGATCAAACTTCTGGGCGTCGAGTCGGCCACTGCACGCCGGATGCGCGAGTTGGTTGCGCTCAACGCGGTGGGAGAGCCGTGGTCGGGGGAACGCGCGCTCATTCCCCACTACGCCCGCAAATACTTGGAATTGGAGCAGAGCGCGACGGAGATCCTCAGCTGGCACGAGATGCGGATACCGGGACCACTACAGTCTATGCACTTCATGCTCCGGCAGTTCAACACCGCCGGGAAGGTCGACGTTGCCCCCTACATGCGCAACCGTGAACGGCGCAGAAAACTGCTCCATCAGCCGCAGCTACAGCGTTACCACTGCGTTCTCGCCGAGGAGGCGCTACGCAGAGCGGCCTGCGGCTTGGGCCGGGACACCGCCCGCGACCAAATCGACTATCTCCTGGCGGTCAACGACCCGACCGATCCCCGGCACCTTGCCGATGCCCGTACCAGTATCTTTCTGCTGCCCGCGGAGGCTGCGGTGCCGTATCTGGACAACGACTTCTCCCTCCTGCGCTTCGCCGACCCCGGACACAGCGTGGTGTACATCGAACACGTCGCAGGCGCCCAGTATATCGACTCCGCCAGCGCGGTAGACAAAGCCGGTGCTGCCTGGCAGGCCCTCGCTCGGGCGGCACTCGATCGGGAAAATACCCAGGAGCTCCTGCTGAAACTCCGCGGCGAGTGCGCAGGAGGGTGACGTGCGCGCCCGCTAGCCTCGCCACGGGTGTTATTGATCATACCGGGCCGCCCACGAGGGTCGGAGGAAGGGATGAATGCTGTGGATGAGTCCGGCCAGGATCCGTTCCCGCCCCAAGGTGTTGACCTTGACAGACCCAGCGTCGCCAGGGTGTATGACTACTTCCTGGGCGGGCACACCAACTGGGCTATCGACCGGGAATTCGGTGACAGGATCCAGGCTGCCCTGCCCCTGGCTCGGCCGGCAGCCAAGGCCAATCGCCAGTTCCTTACCCGCGTGGTACGCCACCTCATGCGCCGCGGAGTCCGCCAGTTCATCGACCTCGGCGCCGGTATACCCACCATGGGCCACATCCACTCAATCGCGGAGAAGTTCGAGCCCAGCAGCGCCAAAGTCGTCTACGTCGACAACGAACCCGTTGCCGTCGCCCACTCCCAAATCCTGCTCGAAGAACAAGGCGATCCCCACCGACACATCGCCATCAACGCAGACCTCCGCGCCCCCCAACGACTATGGCGGCAAGTCACCGACACGGGACTGATCGACTTCAGCAAGCCGGTCGCGGTGTTAATGATCGCCGTGTTGCACATCCGACAAGCCAACGAGCAGGGCAGCGACATCGGTGACCAGATCGTCGCCCACTACCGGGAGCTCCTGCCCCGCGGTTCCTACCTGGCCATCTCCCACGCCACCGACGAAGGCGTGCCGGCAGAGATCACCGACACACTCGCCCAACTGAAATCGATGTACGACACGTCAAGCAGCCCAGTGATCTGGCGCTCCCATACGCAGATCGCCGATCTGTTCGGCGACTTCCCCCTCATCGACCCCGGCCTCACCTGGACTTCCTGCTGGCATCCCGAAGAGGCAGACTCCAGCGGTCAACCCATACCCTTCAGCCATCCCAGTGAATCAATCATCTACGCGGG
>DASYMC010000132.1:0-10666 GCA_036009255.1 Pseudonocardiaceae bacterium | reverse complement strand
CCGGCCCCGCGAGGTCGACAGACATGGACCACTAGGACAGACCTGGACCACTAGGATTGTCGTCAGCGGCGGGTGCCAAACATCTCGTCGAGCGTGACGGCTTGTAGTTGACGGTCGCGGAGGAGGTGGCTGATCTGGTCGAACAGGCCCAGCACGGTGGGATGGTTGGCGTGTCCGAGCATGATCACCCCAGGACGTAGGTACGTGTAGGCCTGAGTCATCAGGAACTGCGGGGTGACCAGCTGGGCGTCACCGAAGGAGCCGTTCCACATCACCACCCGATCAAAGCCGACCTCAGCGGCCAGGTTGTCCACATCAGGGTTGTGGGCACCGTAGGGAGGCCGGTAGTAGGGCCGGGCGGTGGTGGCGAAGGTCGTGGTGATCCACTGTTCGTTGCGGTCCAACTCGTGGCGTACCTGGTCGGGGCGCAGCCGGGTGAGGTTGGAGTGGCTGAAGGTGTGGTTCATGATCTGCACCTGGCCGGCCTCGATCAATGGGCGCAAGACCGTGGCTTGCGGTGCCCAGGCATGGGCGTAGCGCCCGTTGGGGCTGAACGTGAGGTGGATGCCGGTGCGCTGGGCAAAGGCCACATAGCCGGCCACGCAGCCGGCGCAGTAGCCATCGTCGATGGTCAAGGCGACCCCCGGCGTACCCGCTGGGCCACCACGCACCGCCACCCGGCCACCCGGTTGCGCCGCCGGGGACGGTGGCACCGACTCACCCACTGGCGGTGTCGATAACGGTGGATCCGACTGCCCAGGCTGGGCCGCTGGCCGCTCCTGCTCGCCCACTGGTGGTGTCGGTAACGGTGGAGCTGACTGCTCGGGCTGGGCCGCCGGCGGCTCCTGCTCGTCTACCGGCGGTGTCAGTAACGGTGGGGGTGGCCACTGGGGCTGGGCAGCCGGTGGCGTCTGTGAGGGCGACGTGCACCCGGTCACCACCGCCGCCAGCCCGACTCCGAGAATTCCAAGAAACGCGCGCCGATCCCTACGGTCGTGCCAACAACCCACAGCGAGTCTCCCTCCTTGAGGGTCACGCCTCGGCGAACCACGATGGCGGAGGGGCACGCTAGATGTGGTTGGGCCGTCCCTAGCGAAAGTCGATCAGCCGCCGCTGTCCTGTGGCTCTTGCCTCAGGTGGCGATTGACAACCTCTAGTGCCGCCTCGGCGGCTTGCTCGCGCACCTCCTGCGAGGTCGGGCCAAACAGCCGGGCCAGCTCGTCGGCCAGGACGTTGACATGCCCGGCATGCAGCGCCGGATCGTCATCATCGGGAAGCGCCGACTCTGCCTGCGGCCCCACAGTCACAACTGTGATTTTAGATCAACAACCTCAACCGCCACCACCGGATGTCTCACCACGGACACCTCTGACCTTGCAGCCCACGCAGGCGCGCAAGGCGAAAAATCCTTATAACTATTACTCTTTGCCGTTTTGTGGTTCCGTCGCGTTGTGGCCTTCATCGTCTGAGGTTTCGCGCTGCCTGATGTCTTTGTCTCTTCTTTTTGGTCGACGGTAACTACTGCTCGATGGGTAGACAAGGTGGGTAATCCCTATGAGCGTACCGACGATCCCTATGATAAGTAGCACGCTTGTCAGTGCCAGCGTGAATACGAGAGCTTGCACTGTGGTGATCCTAGCGCCCACAGGGTGTCGGGGTGAACGGAACCGAAATCCCGTGAACTAGATGGCCGGCGGACGCCGCAGGGGAGCACGGTGTGTTATTGGTATCGGAGGGCTTCGATGGGGCGTAGCCGGGCGGCGCGGTAAGCCGGGTAGCCGCCGGCGATAAGCCCGATGGCGAGGCTGATCGTGAATGCCACCACCACGGGCAGGGCAGACAAGACTGGCGTGAAGTCGGCCAGGGCACCGGAGGTGGGGGTGAAGGCCGGCGCGACGAGTCCCACTAGGAGGGACAGCCCCATCCCGGCTCCGACGCCGATAAGCCCACCGAGACCGGCCAGCACGGTGGATTCGAGGAGGAACTGTTCCAAGATGGCGCGACTGGTGGCACCGATGGCTTTGCGGATGCCGATCTCGCGGGTTCGTTCGGTGACCGAGACCAGCATGATGTTCAAGACCCCGATACCGCCGACCAACAGTGAGATCGCCGCGACGGCCGGGGTGAACACGACGAGGATGTTCACGATCTGGTTGAAGCTTTGCAGCCGGGATCCCAGGGATTGAATCTGGTAGTCCCGCATCTGCGGGTCGGTGATGTGGTGGCGGGCGTCGAGGATGCGGGTGATCTCGGTCATGGCGGCCGGGACGTTGGCCTGTTGGGTGGCTTGCGCGGTGATTTGGTTGAGTTGACGGGTGGTGCTGCCCATGCCGTATCCGAACACGTAGCGGCGGGCAGTGTTCAACGGCATGACTGCGGTGTTGTCCAGTTGCTGGCCGTAGCTGGCCACCACCCCCACGACCCGAAAAGGCACGTGGTCAATCTGGACTGTCTGGCTCAGCGCCGCGGAGCTCTGACCGAACAAAGTGCGCGCCACAGTGGGGCCCAGGACCACCACCCTGGCGGCCTCGCGGGCCTGGGCGTCGTCGAAAAACGACCCCGCCGTGAGGTTCCGGTTATTCGTCGTGGCCCAGTTCTCCGTGGTACCGATGATGTTCGCCGTGAGGTCCTGGGCGGTGTTGGTCGCGATGAGCGTTCCGGTCGTGGTTGCGCCAGGGGTGGGAGAACCCGTGACGGCGGGTGCGATGCTGGCGATATCGGGTGCTTTTTGTAGTGCGGCGGCGTCGGCGTCGGTCAACGGCTGCGCAGGTGGGCCGTCGGGCACGGCCTCGGCCTGCGCCACGACGGTGATGTTGTTGGCCACCGGTTCGATACGCGCATCAACTGAGTTTTTCACCCCTAGGCCACAGGCGGACAGCAGAACCACCGCCGAAACTCCGATGATCAGGCTGAGCATGGTCAGCGCGGACCGCAGCCGGTGGGCGCGCACCGCGCGTAGCGCGACGAGTAACGCCTCTCTTAGGCTCATTTGCTGGCCTCCCCCGATTCGGCGGTGTCCGTCAAGATACCTCCTCACGGATAACCGGCGATCCGCGTTGCGCGCAAGGAACCCGGCTAATTCCCAGGTGATTCTCAGCTGTCCCCCGATAATTTAACTATCTTATTACAGATACATCGTTTTCCGTCACGCTTCGTGTGTAGATAATAACGCTCCGGAGTTGACAGGGCCCAGCCACCACACTTTAAATCCACACCCCAATAATCTGCGCAAGCGCAGAGTCGCCGCGGCAGATATGATCAGGAGAGGTATCTGGTGCGCCGAGATTTGTTTGGCTTTCGCTCTGCTATTCGGCCAGTTCAAGACAGCGAGTCAAGCTTCTGGAGGCGTGCGGGTTCGGCGATCACGTCGTACTCGGCGATCCCGTCGTCCTCGATGGTGAAGGTGAGTGCGAGCAGCAGCTGGCCACGCGAAGCCACGACGACTGCCACTGTGCCGTTGACCAGCGCAGTTCGGCGAACTGAGACCTGCCGGCAAGGACACCGTCCCCTCCGCCACGGCTTGGGCGCCGCGGACCTCGGCCGCTGCGCCGGGCTCGAAATCGGGTCAGACAGCGCCATCCGGCCCTCCTGTACCAGCTGCAGCACCACCGTGCCGGTCATCGTTTTCGGGTTAGACCCGACCCGGAAGTGATCTCTGACCTGTACCGGGTTGTCGGTCCCGACCACGCGGGTGCCGAACGCCTCCCGGCGCTGCTGGGTGGTGCGGACGAGGACCACCGCGCCGGGGATCGCGAGGTCACGCATCACCGCGGTAATGCTCGGCGCAACCGGGACCCGAGATCGGCGACGGGCGTGGTGACCTGACTCGACCCGCTCGCCACGGTGTCCCAGCCGCCACTCCCACAGGCCGACGCGACCAGCACCAGCGCCACGGCCAGCGCGACCGCGGTCACCCGGCGCAGTGATCCGGGCCTTTCCGCTAACCGACCCCCGAAACCTGGCCCAAGGCTGGTTCTGTGGTCGCGTCCTGCGGGACGGCCGAGGCCGCGGTCCTCCTGTTCCGCGCGCCGGCACGCCCCTCGGTCCTCACCCGGAGCTCAGCCGTGACGCCAGCTCTGGGCCATCCGATCGGCGGGCTGGGGTAGCGCGGCTCAGCGCGTTCTGGACCACTCATCCCCCTTTGCCGTATCACCCGTCTGCCGTGGCCTGGCCTCGTTACCCATCACGGTGGCCTGGTCCTTCGGGTCATGGTCCTGGGTTCGGCACCACCGCAGAACTATCACTGCCCGGCCGGCCTGTGGGTACCGCTGCAGGGGTGCTAGGCGTCTGCGCCTGAAAAAACAACGAGCACAGCGTCGAGGGGTCGGGCTGGAGCGATACGAGGGTCTCGCCGTCGCTGGGGACGAAGAGGTTGTCGTTGATACATATGCCGCCCTGACTGGCAAAGGCACAGGCCAGCACCGCTTGGTAGTTCAGCGCCTGATGGCTGTAGAGCAGGGCGTACGGGTCCACCCAGTCGGCGTTCTTGTTGTAGAAGGCGATCAGGTAGGCGGCGCCCACGTGCTGGTAGACGGGGAACAGCGGTATGTTGGGTGGCGAGCAGGGCACGATGTCGTAGGTGTTTTGGATGCGCAGCGTCTGCGTTGCTGGATCCTTCTCCCGGGGCTGAGAGTCGTAGAGCTCGGCGAACGCGGGGTTGCCTACCTGAGGGCCGGCGTAATTGTAATTGGAGTATGCGATGTCCCGGTAGCCCGACAGCGCCAGATCAAGGGTGAACAACTCGCACAGTGCAGCGCCGAGGCTGTGGCCGGTAACGAGGAGCCGGTGGATTGGCTGTGCGGATGCGTGGTACTTGCTGAGAAGGTCGAAAAGTTGCTTCTGCATGGATGGCGTGCCGCTCACGGCTGTGCTGTAGATACTCCAGAAGCCACAGGCGACCTTGGCTTCCGGAGACGGGGAAGCTTGAAAGGGCACGAAGTATTCCTGTTCCCAGAACCCCGCGTCCTCGAAGACGTCGAGCATGGAGTAGGTGCCACGGAAAGAGAAGATGTAGGTGTAGGGCGCCGCCTGCGAGCGAAAGACCACGCCGAAACACTCAACCTGGTTGAGTATGCTGAAAACCGTGTCAATGCCGGTCCAGCAATCTACCAGATCGTAGCCGGTGGGTGGCGTGACATTCCGCGGATTGCACTTTGCCGGAGCATGCGGGTCGAGCGCGTAGTATGACTCTATACTCGCGTCGATCAGCAGCGAAGCTATCGACGGGTCTATATTCGCGGTCAGGGGCATTGGTAACTCCGTTGCTGGACAGTGAGTAGGGGTGCGGCCATGGTGCAGATACAGTACTCCCTGCGTGGGTCGCGTGGTGTCTATTCACGGACCCGGTTGAGGCTTCACCGCGGTTCGGAAGTGAACAAAACAGATCCAGTAGGCAACCAAAGGATGACCGCTAACCCCACGGGAGGCAGCCGATTATTGTCACAAACTAATTGAGATATCACGCCAGTGCGTACTGAACTCGTCCATGCGAGGCTTGCGTCGTGCGTCCCGCGTTGCACGCCTACACGTCGCTCAGGGGCGGATGAGCACCTTCAGCGCTTCGCGGTTGGCCATGGCGCGGTAGCCGTCCGGTACTTCCTGCTTGAAGCGCTCGCCCGGGCGCTGCAGCTCGACGAAGCCGAGCGAGCGCACCTGTTCGACCTCGCCCGCGCGGCGAACAGCTCGGCCAGCACCCGTCGCTGTCCGTCACCGCAGCGGATCCGGCCTGGAGTGCAGCGGATCCTCGACGCCATCACCGGTGCACCGGCCTGGATACGCAACGGCCGCATGTTCTTCGCCGCCAACCGGATCGGCTACGCGCTCTACTCACCCCTGATCGCCAGTCCGGCGCGGCCTGCGAACAACGCCCGGCCACCCAGTCGTCGGCCACCTGGACCTGACCTTCGAGGCCATGGAACGCCCGGCTGACACCGGACTGACCGTCCTCGCCTACACCGCCGAACCGGACTCCCCATCCCAGGACGCGCTCAAGCTCCTCGCCAGCCGGGCCGCCACACTCGACCAGGCAGCGACGGCCCACACCACGGACCGAGTCTGACCCACAGAGCCAACGACCTAGACGACCCGGGGTGGTGCACTGTGGTGCTCCCTCGCAACGGCGGACCCAGGACCGTTGTTGAGGTGCGTGTAGAGCAGCCGTAGTGCTCTGGCGACCGCTTCAGCACACACCTCGAGGGGATCGTTTCGTTCGAAGCAGTGGTGTTCGATGTGGGTGCCTGTTTCGTCAGATAACCCGAGAAACACCGTGCCTGGTGGCTGCCCGTCCTGCCCGTCTGGGCCGGCTGCGCCGGTCAGCGCTACCGCCACGTCGGCTTTGAGCAGCTGGCGCACTGCCTCGGCCATCGCTCTGGCGGCTTGCGCGCTGACCACAGGTCCGGGTGGCACGTTGAGCAGTTCGTGCTTGACGTCACTCGCGTACGCCACCACGCCTCCCCGAAACCACCTACTCGATCGGGGCGCTGCGGCCAACCTACTCGCCACTATTCCGCCGGTCAGCGACTCCGCCACCGCAATGTCCCGGTGCTCCGAATCAGCTAGCTCCGCGATCATCTCGGCTAACCTGGCCTGCTCGGCGCCATCGTGATCGCCGCTAGCCACGGGGATATCCCGGCATGGTGCCGGCAACCACTGCGCTGCGTTTTCCCATCGGTTTCGGCGTTCTCTGGTGCCGCCCGGGCACCCGCATCTGCTTCGGAAAGCCCGTTTGGTGGCCCGCGTTGCTTGGCGTCACGCCACAGATGTTCCCCAAGTCTGTGAGCTTCATGCGCCGCAGGGGCTACCTGGTTGCTGCTCGCCGTCGGGCTGCTCGCAGCCTTGGATTTCCTCGCCCTCGGTGTGATGCTCGTCTGTGGGCGTGGCGATCCGCGCAGTTCGGTGTAGCGATGATTCCGCTGCGCGCGCCGGGTCTACCAGCTGACCAGCCAGCCGACCACTAAGGAGCAGCCATGAAGATCATCCTCAGCGACTTCATGAGCCTGGCCCGGCCGCGCCGGCGACCCGTTCGCCGACCGTATGAACGAGATGCCCAGTACGTGCATCTCGCACGCTCTGATCGAGCCGATCCTGGTCGGCGGCGGCAAGCGGATGTTCCCCGACGGCGGTCAGGCCCCGGATCGGGATGCTCGTCGGCTTGGGATCTACCTGCTGATCGGCCGGCGCACCGCGGTGGCGACTGGCGACTGGCGGCGGTCGCTTTAGCTCCGGGAGCACATGGCCGCCATGACAGAACACGAGCACGGTCGCGCCGACCGTCGCCGTGGCCCGGGTCCCAGTACGAGACCCGACACCGGTGGCAGCTCGACGCGACGCGCACCTTGGCCGACGCTGCCCAGGATCTCAGAGCGATCGCGGCCGAGCTCATTGCCGCGCACGCCGCGGGATGGTCGCTACTGGAGCCGATGCGTGGCGGTCATCTGCTGGCTGGGCGGCTGTCTCGGCGCCAACGGGCACAGGCTGGGCCAGCGGCTCGGTCCACCGGCGAGACCGGCGCTGCCCCCGCCGTGCGGTGGCGGGTACGTCTGGTGGAGGAACAGCCGGTGCTCGGCGATGAGGTGCTGTGCCTTGACAGCGCCGAGCGGACCGTGGTGCTGACCGCAACCGACTCCTCGCTTCGCCAGGTGAGCGGCCCCGCCGTCTCGGCCGACCTGCTGGACGAGTTGACGCGGCAACTGTCGTCAGGTGAGCTGGGACGCCGACGGTGGGGCGTCGCGCCAGCCCGCGTGGGGCCGAGCGTCGACCTGGTGGCGGACGGCAGCGCTCTGCGGATTCACGCCCTGCACGATGGGGCGCTCATTCGGACCACTGAGACCCTCACCTTTCAGCACGCCGCGAACGGGGCCGCCACCATGCTGAGTGCCGCCGCCGCTTACCAGCGGCTGCGCGCAGCCGGCTGCGTGTTCGCGGAGGAGAAGGTCGATCAGAAAGGGTAACTGCCGGAATGGGTAGCCTGCGCGTCTAGTTAGGCTTGTCGTGGACGATCCCACCGAGCCTGCCGGACTCTCGCCAGCGCAGCGGCGGGCCGCAAGAAAGTTGATCGGCGAGGAACGTGCTCGTGCGGTGCGGCTGATCGACTCGTTGATGCGCCAGTGGGATGGCATCGTCGAAGCGTCAGCGCTGAGCACCGACGACGACGAGCACGATCCGGAGGGCGCCACGGTCGCGTTCGAACGCGCCCAGGTACAGGCCATGCTGAGGCACGCACGCGTCGATCTGGAGGATCTCGACCGAGCCGCCGAGCGGGTAGTGACCGGTGAATACCGGGTGTGTGAGCGCTGCGGGGGTCTGATCTCCGCAGACCGCCTCACCGCCCGCCCAGCGGCGAGGACCTGCATCACGTGCGCGAACAAGCTCAGCAGGTAACGACCATGATGCCGGCATTCCTGATGGCACCTCGGCCGTATCCCGATCCAGTTCACCAGTCCCCGGAGCCCTGCTGATCGCCATCGCCAGCGTCGCCGTCGGCCGCACAGCACTGATTCCGAGGCGAGGGTCGGCACCACCGGGTCTCCATACCTGATTCGATCGAAGGAGAAAGACGATGACCAGCGCCTCCCCCCGCGTGGCGATCGTGACCGGTGGCTCGCGCGGCATCGGCAGGGCGGCCGCCGAGCGCCTGGGCGCCGACAGCTTCGCGGTCGTCGTGAACTACGCGGGCAACAAAACCGAGGCCGATACGGCCGTCGAGGCCATCCAGAGCAAGGGCGGCCGAGCGATCGCGGTGCAGGCCGACGTGGCCGACGAGGTGGCGGTCACCGCGGTGTTTGACGCGGCGGAGCAGACCTTCGGCGGGGTGGACGTGGTCGTGCACGCCGCTGGGATCATGGCCCTGGGCACGGTCGCCGACATGGACCTCGCCGTGTTCGATCGGCAGGTGCGGACGAACCTGCGCGGCACCTTCGTGGTCGATCAGCAGGCCGCGCGCCGGGTGCGCTCCGGTGGCGCGATCATCAACTTCTCCAGCTCCGTGTTGGCACTGCAGACACCCACCTACGCCGGCTACGCCGCCACCAAGGGCGGCGTGGAGGCCATGACGCTGATCCTGGCTCGGGAGCTGCGCGGCCGCGACATCACCGTCAACGCCGTAGCCCCCGGCCCGACCGCCACCGCGCTGTTCCTCGACGGCAAAGACGACGAAACGATCCAGCGCCTCGCCTCGCAGGCCCCGCTGGAGCGCTTGGGCGCTCCCAGGGACATCGCCGAGGTCGTCGCGTTCCTCGCCGGTCCGGCCCGCTGGGTCAACGGCCAAGTCCTGCGTGCCAACGGTGGCATCGTCTAACCCGAACAACTCAATCCCTTTGCGGTGCAGGGTCAGGTGGTCATCCAGCCCGGCGATGCGAAGATCCAGTCCGGGCCGTCCTGGCCGAGGTTGTCGAGCTCTGCGGTCCTGACGAGCCCAGCCTTGAGCGCCACCCGGGCGCTGGTGTGGTTGGCCGGTCGCACCCTGGCGATGACCGGCCAACCGGATGGAGCTGCAGGGACCATTCGAGGACGGCCGCCGCCTCGCTGCCGAGCCGCTGCGCTTCTGGCGGTCTGCCAGCGAGTCACTGGGGTTGTGGGCCACCGCCAGCGGATCCTGGTGCAGGCGCAGGACCACGTCGACGTCGGCGACGCGCGGACGGCGCAACGACAGCCGCGGCGTCTGTAGAGCAGCGTCCATACCGGCTGACTCCACCCGACCCCTCTATCGGACGTTGTTGACGTCGCCGGTCGTCGTCGGTTTCCGGGCCAGGACGTAGGCCTGCTTGACGCAACCAACTGGTTGCTATAAAGTGGCAATCGGTTGGTTGCTACTTATGGAGGCTGTCATGGGTTTTCCTGATCGCATTGAGCGCACTGTGGAGGTCGCTCACCCGCCGGGCAAGGTGTGGGCGGCGCTCACCACGGCCGAGGGTCTGGGCGCCTGGTTCGGCAACGAGGCGACGATCGAGCTGCGTCCGGGTGGGTCGGCCCGGATGAGGTGGACCGGCGGCCACAAGGCCGAAATGCGTGTCGAGCGGGTCGAGGAGCCAACGGTCTTCGGCTTCACCTGGCACATCTACGGCCTGCCCGAGGACGATCCGCGCCGCACCTACGTCGAGTTCACGCTCGAACCGGTCGGTGCGGGCACGCGGCTCACTGTGACCGAAACCGGCTTCGCCCAGCTGCCGGGGGACGCCTACCGCACGGCGTATGACGGCAACACCCGGGGTTGGGCGAGCGAGCTGGGTGAACTAGTCGATTACCTCGATGCCGCCTGACATCGAGGCGATCGCCGAACAGGTCTTCATTGCCCTGGCCGACCCCACTCGGCGCGCCATCCTGGCCGCGCTCGCCTCAGGTGGTCCGGCCACGGCCACGGACCTGGCCGAGCGTCTGCCGATCACGCGGCAGGCGATCGCCAAACACCTGGCCCTGCTGGCCGAGGTCGGCCTGGTGACGGCCGAACCGGGGGAGCGGCGCCGGGTGCGGTACCGGCTGCGCTCTGCGCCGATGCAGGTGGCACAGCAGTTCCTGGCCGCGCTGGCCCGCGACTGGGACGGCCCGCTCGACGCGTTGAAGGACCACCTCGACCGGTGTGCTCGCGGGCCCACCACACCCCCACTCCAGGAAACCCGAGGACATCATGGCTGATCACGGATTCACCACTGGAAGGTGGACACCACAATGA
>DASYMC010000131.1:0-4252 GCA_036009255.1 Pseudonocardiaceae bacterium | reverse complement strand
ACGGGAATGAACACCGATCGAACGTCGGTTTACGGGATACCGGCGCATTCATGCACGCCGGACATCTTTTCGGAAGGTTCGCGCCGCTCTCATTGGGAGAATGCACCATCGTCTAGTGATTCACCTGCCGCGACGGGACATCCTGAGCCAGCCGAAAGTACTCCAGGTTAAGGGGGGACCAACACTAGAGGAAACGCCGGCATCGTCTTGGCCAGTGTTCGTCTCGGTGTCAGTGCTGCACCTATGGCTTTCCGCGTATGGTGACGAACAGTGCACTTTGAGCAACAATGGCGATGTTGACATTCTCTTTACAGTTTTGGCGTGACCCTCGGAGAGCTCGCCCCGGCCGACGCCCCCTGTGCGCCTACACTCCCACCCGTTGTCGATATTGTCATACCCGTCTACAACGAGGAAATCGACCTCGAGCCGTGCGTGCGACGTTTACACGCGCACCTGTCCGCCGGGTTGCCCTACCCATTCCAGATCACCGTCGCCGACAACGCGAGCACCGACACCACGCTGAAGGTCGCTAACCGCCTGAGTGCGGAGTTCCCGTCGGTACGGGTCGTGCACATGCCGGAGAAGGGCAAGGGGCGTGCGTTGCGCGCGGTATGGTCGACGTCGGACGCGACCGTGCTGGCCTACATGGACGTCGACCTATCGACTGACCTCGCAGCGGTGCTGCCGCTGATCGCGCCACTGGTTTCAGGGCACTCCGATCTGGCCATCGGAACCCGGCTGCACCGAGGGTCACGGGTCATCCGCGGCGCGAAGCGGGAATTCATCTCCCGTAGCTACAACCTGATGCTCCGGCACACCCTGTCCACCCGCTTCTCCGACGCAACCTGCGGGTTCAAGGCGATCCGGCGCGAGGTCGCGGCGCACCTGCTGCCGCTTATCGAGGACAACGGATTCTTCTTCGACACCGAGCTACTCGTCCTCGCCGAGCGCAGCGGGCTGCGCATCCACGAGATCCCGGTCGACTGGATCGACGACCCGGACAGCCGCGTGCACATCGTCGACACCGCCAAGGCCGACCTCCGCGGTATTGCCCGGCTGGCCCGCGCGTTCGCCACCGGCAAACTGCCGGTGCACGATCTGCACGCCCAACTGGGCCGGGCCCCGCTGGAGCCTGCCACACCGGGCGTGCCGGCAGGACTGACCCGTCAGCTGGTGCGGTTTGGTGCCGTCGGGGTGGTCAGCACCGTGGCGTACCTGGTCCTGTTCCTGCTCCTGCGCGGCCCGCTGGGTGCCCAGGGTGCCAACGGACTGACCGTGCTGAGCACCACGGTCGCGAACACGGCACTCAACCGGCGCTTCACCTTCGAGGTTGTCGGGCCGCAGCGCAGGACCCGCCACCAGCTTCAGGGCCTCATCGTCTTCGGGCTCGCTCTGGGCCTGACCAGCGGCACGCTGGCCCTGGCGCATTCCGTGTCCGGCACGCCACGGGCCGCGCTCGAGCCGGCGCTGATCGTCGCAGTCAGCGCTGCGACCACGTTGCTGCGATTCCTCCTGCTGCGCCGCTGGATCTTTCACGATGCGTGAACACGGACGCTGAGGTACCACCTGCGCCGCAGCGTAAGGATAATGAGTGGCGAGGCGACGAAGATCTCCGCACTTTCTCCAATGTGGGCAAATTTGACTATGGAATCGTTGCCGACCGCAGCGGCGGTTCGATCGCGAACTGCATGCGCACGCCTGCTCTCCTGACGAACAGTTCCATGAGCAGAGCCGGAGCCAACACGATGCCCGTTACGCGAGTACCTGTCGCGAGCGCCCCGGCGACCGCTAGCTGTACAGAAGGTTGATCGTCCAGATCGCTACGCTGAACCTCGCCCGCTTCCAGGCGACGTCACCTCTTCCGTTTCCAGCAGCATCCCGCCCGGACGACTCTCAAGACGTGCCTGAACGTTTCGAGAACAGCGGTTTACGGCAGTGAGGCGCGTTTACGAAGTGTCGTTTAGGCACGATCAACGTTAAAGGAAACCCGGTACCGTCAAGACCAGAACCGTCTCCTGTGCGGCGATTTCACCTCGGTTTTCCGCGCTGAGTGACGAACAATCCACTGAGAGCGAACTAATAGGGGCATTGACATTCCCCTTTACTGTTCGGGCGTGACCTCCGGAAACCTCGCCCCGGCCGATACCCGCGGTGCTCCACAACCGCCCGCTCTTGCGCCCGTCGTCGACATAGTGATCCCGGTCTACAACGAGGAAATCGGTCTCGAGCCGTGCCTGCGGCGTCTACACGCGCACCTGAGCGCTGGGTTGCCCTATCCGTTCCAGATTACCGTGGCGGACAACGCGAGCACCGACACCACACTGGAGGTCGCCAACCGGCTGGCCGCGGAGTTCCCGTCGGTACGGGTCGTGCACATGCCGGAGAAGGGACGCGGACGGGCGTTGCGCGCGGTGTGGTCGACGTCGGACGCGGCCGTGTTGGCCTACATGGACGTCGACCTGTCGACCGACCTCGCGGCCGTGCTGCCGCTGATCGCGCCACTGATCTCGGGGCACTCAGACCTCGCCATCGGAACCCGGCTGCACCGGGGGTCGCGGGTCATCCGCGGCGCGAAGCGGGAATTCATCTCCCGTAGTTACAACCTGATGCTTCGGCACACTCTGTCCGCCCGCTTCTCCGACGCGCAATGCGGGTTCAAGGCGATCCGGCGCGAGGTCGCGGCGCACCTGCTGCCGTTGGTCGAGGACAACGAGTGGTTCTTCGACACCGAGCTGCTCGTGCTCGCCGAGCGCAGCGGGCTGCGCATCCATGAGGTCCCGGTCGACTGGATCGACGACCCGGACAGCCGCGTGCACATCGTCGACACCGCCAAGGCCGACCTGCGCGGGATCGCCCGGCTGGCCCGCGCGTTTGCCACCGGCACATTGCCGGTCAACGATCTCCGCGCCCAGCTGGGCCGGGCTCCCCTGGAGCCGGCCACACCGGGCGTACCAGCCGGATTGACTGGTCAGCTAGTGAGGTTCGGTGCCGTCGGGCTGCTCAGCACCGTGGCCTACCTGATCCTGTTCGTCCTGCTGCGGCACCCGCTGGGCGCCCAGGGCGCCAACGCCCTGACCCTGCTGATCACCGCGATCGCAAACACGGCGCTGAACCGCAAGTTCACTTTCGGTGTCGTGGGCCGGCAGGGGGCGACGCGACAACAGCTTCAGGGCCTGATCGTCTTCGGGCTCGCTCTGGGCTTGACCAGCGGCACCCTGGCAGTAGCGCATTCCCTGCACAGCGCACCGCCGGCCGCCGTCGAGCTCGCGCTGCTCGTCGCCGCCAACGCCGCGGCCACGTTGCTGCGATTCCTTCTGCTGCGACGCTGGGTCTTCCGCAAGGTCTGAACGCGGGGCTTCGGGGACACCAAATCCCCTAGCCGTCCTTTGTGGGGCTGGTCGGATGGATGTGTTGTGTCCACCTTCGGGACCCAGCGTTGCCCTGGGCGGGCCGCACCATCGTCATGGGAGCACAAATGCGCAAGGTTCTCGCCGTGTTCGCCGCACTGGCGGTGGCCGCCGGCGTCGTGGTGTTCTGGCAGCCGATCGCCGCTGCCGGTGATGCGGTGGCTCCGGCCGCGCACCACCCCATTACCCGTGGTGTGCCCGGACAACGGCAAGCTGCTGGCCTGCTTCGCGATCCGCCAGGCCGACACCGGGGTCCCCAACCTCGCCGCCAACGCGCTACCCAACGGATACGGCCCGACCGACCTGCGCACCGCCGCATTGTGATCATCGCCAGCACCGGCGACAGCGGATACGGCGTCTCCTACCCCGCGCAAACTTCTTGACAAGCGCCACCCGCCTCGGGGAATGCCGTCGCGCACCCAACCTGCGGTTAACGCAGCGAGGGGACACCAGTTACGGATGCGGCAACGGCATGCCGAACCGAGTCGCCTTGCGGCAGGTCGAAAATATAACCAATCCCACGGACTGTCCTAATACGAGTGGGATGGTTCGTATCACTCTCGATCTTCGTACGGAGCCGGCGGATGTGCACCTCCAGGTAGTTCTTGGCGTCCGCTCGATCCGGACCCCATGCGTTGTCCAACAACGCGCAACGAGTGAAGACCCGACCGGCATTGCCCATCAGCTGCTGAAGGATCAGGAACTCCTTGTGGGCCAGGTGAACCGGTGTTCCTCGGACGAGGAGCCTGTGCCCATCGAGCTGCAGCTCCACGTCACCGATTTTCAAGATCCGCAACCGGCCGAGCGTCTGGGGATCGACCGACAGGTAACCGGCTGCCTCCGGC
>DASYMC010000130.1:0-8245 GCA_036009255.1 Pseudonocardiaceae bacterium | reverse complement strand
AGCACGAGGCTGCACACTCGCCGCCGAAACGACCATCCTGCAAGTCCCCACCCAACAGAAGTAGACCAGAAGTATCGAGGTCCCGGGGGAGGGGATGCCGGAGGAGTAACCAGCTCATGCTCGCCCTGCCTCGGAGCCGGTAGCCTGGCTACCCCGTCCAGTGGGCGACGCTGAACTGAGCGGGGTTGCCCCAAGCACTCAGACGGGGACTTCGCGTTCGAATTCCACTTCCACGCTGGCGGTCTGGAATGCCGTCCGCTGTCATCTCGCCGGTCGCTCACGCGTTGCCCCCAGACCGCTGGCTCCGGTCACAAGAGTTCAAACAAGCCGACGCCCAAGCCGACGTCCAACGACTAAGGCTACGAGCACACAGCGTACGAGAACGGTAAAATCCAACGATGGACAGGATCACCACGACGACGAGCGGCTAACCCCAGACACCAGCCGACCTGATCAGCCTGGTCGCCTGACCCGACCCCAACAACGAGTCTCTACCGAACCCGGGGTGGTTCAATTCGGCGCGATCTTTGGTCGGTCCGAGGTTCAACTGGCTGTCCAACTCTGCGGCTTACACTCGCCCGCATGATGCGCAGGAAGCAGGATCCGAAGGACCGTACCAGCATCCCGCGCGAGGGCAGGTATCGAGGCTGGCTATTCGGCGGGCCAGGCGCCGTGACTGGCCAGCACGTGATGTTGACCGATTCAGTAGAGCGGAAAGGCTCGGCGGTCACGTTGCGGGACAGTACAGGAGCACCGCGCGGAAGGCTGGTTCCCGGCCGACCGCGCCGCCCCGCCCGATGAGGGATCTATGGGTGAAAAAGCACGTAACGCGTGGCCTTTTCTGGACGGTCGCTTGTGTGACCGTGCTGATCATCGGGGCGTGCGGTCGCGGGGATAGCAGCGTGAGTTCGGGGTTCGCGCCGCGCGATCAGGTGTCGATTAGGGGTCAGGAGATCAACGTCTTGCTGCCCTATCAGATACCCGAGCCGCTCCTGGCCGACTTCACGGGCAAGACTGGCGTGAAAGTGAACCTCAACGTTACTGGCTGGGACGCGGTGCGCTCCAAGCTGATCGTGGCGAACACAGCGAGGACCTACATCGCCGACGTAACCGAGTTCGACTGGTCTTTTACCGGTCAGTTCGCTGCCGCCAGGTGGTATGAATCGCTGGAGAAGGTGCTCGATCCGGCCCTTGTGCAGGATCTTTCCCAGGCTGACGCGGCTTTCAACGCGGGCGGCCACACTTACGCGGCGTGCTACTCGAACGACTATCGCCTGTCGCTGTACAACACCGAGATGTTCACGGCGTCCGGCCTGAGCGAGTTCCCCAAGACCTTCGCTGAACTCGGCCCGGCGGTGGCCAAGCTGAAAGCCTCCGGTGTACGTTATCCGCTGGGCATACCGATGGCCGCTACCGAGGGCGGTCTCACGCCGTGGTACCTGCTCACCGTGGCGATGGGTGGCCAGCTGTTCGACCAGGACTTCAAGCCGCTGTTCGCCTCCCCTGGCTCGGCCGGTTACCGGGCCCTGCGGTTCGAAGTCGATGCACTGCACAACGGCTGGGTCTCGCCGGGCAGCGTCACGCTGGACAACGCAGCGGCCTTCGACCAGTTCGCTGCTGGTTCCAGCGCGATCCTGTTGGCCTCCAGCCCCGGTAATCTGCCGACCGCCAACAACCCAAAGCTGTCCAGCATCGCCTCTGACGCGAAGCCCGCGCTGGTCCCCGGCGTGCGCGGCCCGGGCCTAACGTTGGGGCTGCCCGAGGGCCTGGCGATCCCGGTGACGGCTCAGCACAAGGACGCGGCCCGGGCCTTCATCGAGTGGTGGATGCAGCCAGCCAACCTTCGCGTGCTCTACAAGCAGGCCGGCCTGCTGCCGTGCCGCAGCTCGGTGGTCACAGCTATGGCCCGCAGCGGCGAGCTCGAGGGTGGCACCGTCTTAAGCGACGAGCTCGCCCACGTTGTGCCGCTTTTCCCGCAAGGCGCGCCGAAGTGGTATGGCCAGTTCAGTTCCACCGCGCAGGGCCTGCTTAACGCCGCCGTGAAGGGCGACATGAGTGTCGAGGCAGCGCTCCAGCGGCTTGCCGCGAAGGCCACGGAGTTGGCTGGTTCGTAGGCCGCGATGGGATCGGACATTGGTCAGGACAACGTTCGCCCCGGCGGTGCATCGCAGGGGCGAACCTCCCGGGTCGACCTTGCGGCGCGGGAAGCGACGCGGCTCGGGATGCTGATGGTGACACCGGCGGTGATCGTCACCGCAGCACTGGTCATCTACCCGCTGATCGCAGGGTTTTTGACCAGCCTGGAGTCCGGGGACCCGGCCATTGGCGAACAACCGCGCTTCGTGGGCTTAGGCAACTACGGCGAGGTCTTAAGCTCCTCGACCGTGCGCGAGGCGATCGTGCACACGCTGATCTACGTGGTGCTGGCGGTGACACTCGAACTCACGTTCGGGCTGATCATTGCCGTGGCGCTGCACCGTGCCTTCGCTGGCCGTGGCATCGTGCTGGCGATCCTGGTCCTGCCGTGGGCACTGCCGTCGGTGGTGAGCGGCGTGCTCTGGCGGCGTGTGTTCGACCCTGACAGTGGGCTGCTCAACGGTGTGCTGGTGCAGCTGCACCTCGTGAGCCACCCGCAGGTCTGGCTGGCCAGTCGCGGGTGGGTGCTGGTGTTCATCACGCTGGTACACGTCTGGGGCGTCCTCCCGCTAGTGAGTCTCATCCTCATCGCGGGGCTCCAGAGCATCCCCGAGGACGTGTACAGCGCCTCAGCGGTCGACGGCGCAACACCATGGCGGCAGTTCCGCCATATCACGCTGCCGCTGCTTCGGCCCTCGATCGCGGTCGCGTTGACCGTCGGCACGGTGTGGGCGATCAAGATTTTCGACGAGATTTACGTGCTTAACGGCACGGCACTCAACAGCCGCTCGATCCTCATGGAGCTCTACACCACCACGTTCGTCAACGCCGATTTCGCTCATGGCACGGCGCTGGCGTTCCTGCTCGCGGGGGTCACCGTGCTGCTCGCGGCCGGCTACGCGCTTTCCTTTGGGAGGTCCCGGACGTGACGCGTCCCCGCGCTGGGCAACTGGTACGGCCCGTAGCCATCACCGCGATCGTTGTGTGGTCGCTCGCGCCGATCGTGCTGGGAGTGCTCACCAGCCTATCGACGCAAGCCGACGTGCAGGCAGTGCCACCCCACTGGCTGCCTGATCACGCGACGCTGGACCCCTACCGTTGGCTGCTCGGCGGCAGCGGTGATATCCGCGCTGGTGGCACCGTCTCGGAGACCGGCGCCTTCGCCCAAGCCATGTGGAACAGCGCCTCGATGACCCTGATAGCGACGCTGGCGATCCTGTGCGTTTCGATCAGCGCGGGCTACGCGTTCGCCCGGCTGCGCTTCCCCGGCCGCGACACGCTGTTTTGGGTGATCGTCGCCACGGCCGTCGTTCCAATATTCACGATCGTCATCGCACTGTTCCGGCTCCTGGCCGGCGCTGGCCTGATCGACCGCACGCTCGGACTGGTGCTGGTGTTCGTCAGCACGACCACCCCCCTGGCACTGTGGCTGGTGCACAACCACGTCAAGGAGCTGCCACCCGAACCGGAAGAGGCTGCCCTCATCGATGGCTGCACCCGCTGGCAAGCGTTCTGGCACGTCGTGCTGCCCCAAATGCGATCAGGCATCGCCGCGCTCAGCGCCCTGGTCGTGCTCTCCGTCTGGGGTGAGTTCCTCATCCCGCTGCTGTTGACCTCCACTAGCGCCAGCAAGCCCGTGGCGGTGCTCATCCCGGAATACGTCGGCAAGTACACGACGCACTACCCACTGTTGGCGGCGGCGGGAATGCTCGCACTGTTGCCGCCCGCCATCGTGGCTCTCGTCCTCAATCGCCACATCCGAGGGATGCTCAGTGGATCGTCCTGACGCCGCTTCCACGAACGGGATCGTCTTGGAGTGCGTCCGCAAGGAGTTCCCCGGCGGGGTCGTCGCGGTGCGCGACATCAGTCTGGAGGTCCACCCAGGCGAGCTGGTCGTCCTCGTCGGCCCGTCGGGCTGCGGGAAAACCACCACACTGCGCATGGTCGCCGGACTCGAGGCGGTCACCGCCGGCGAGGTCCGCATCGCAGGCCGGCTGGTCACCAGTCTGCCCCCGCGGCATCGCAACGTCGCGATGGTTTTCCAAAACTATGCGCTGTATGCGCACATGAGCGTGCGGGCGAACATCGGGTTTGGGCTGAAGATGGCCGGCATGCCCAAACGCGAGATCCGCGCGCGAGTGGACCAGGCAGCCGACATCCTCGGCATCACCACCCTGCTCGACCGCAAGCCGCGCCAACTCTCCGGCGGCCAGCGCCAGCGCGTCGCCATGGGCCGAGCCATCGTCCGCGAACCCGCGGCGTTCCTGATGGACGAGCCACTGTCGAACCTCGACGCTAAGCTGCGCCTGGAGATGCGCGCAGAGATCATCACCATCCATCGGCGCATTGGTGCACCGACGCTTTATGTCACCCATGACCAGACCGAGGCCATGACGATGGGCGACCGCGTCGCCATCCTCCGCGATGGAGCCCTCGAGCAAATCGGCACCCCCCTAGAGCTATACGAACAACCCGCCAACGTCTTCGTCGCCGGATTTATCGGCTCGCCCGCAATGAACCTTCTGTCGGCAACACTCGACAACTCCGGAGACGACTGGTTCGCCCACGTCGGAGACTCCCGCCTAGTGATTCCCCCGAAGGCACGTGCCGCGGTACGGCCCTTAGCCGGTCACGACGTTATACTGGGACTTCGCCCGGAAGATTTCGTGTCCGGCGAGCACCTGCGTGCCAGCGAGCACGGAATCATTTACGCAACAGTGACTCGAACCGAGTCACTGGGCTCTGAGCTGCTCGTGTACCTCTCAATGAACGACATCACGGCCTCGCAGCCACTGGTCGCACGCCTGGATCGCCGCATCACGATGCAGAGGGACACACCCATCCCGATCGGCGTGGACTTGGAGCGACTGTACTTCTTCGACCCCAAAAACGGCACTGCCCTCAGTTGAACACCTACCACCCCCGGCAAGCGGTGCATGCATAAAATCTCAAAGCAATCGTGGCACCCTAATGGCCGCTGTCGACGTGACCGGATCGAATCCGACATCTTCGCCGTCACCTGCAGGCTGCCCGCAAAGCGTTGTCGGACACGGCGATCGGCATCCGACATCGGCGACTACCTCGAGGATCATCCTGGCTGCCGCTGCCGCTGGACACCGTCGAACGCCTCGAGAAGTTCACCGAGCTCCTCGCAACCGCGACCGCGAATGCGGACAGCAAGTCCGAGCTCGCCGCCGCGCGCAGGCGGATCGTCGCGGCGTCGGACGAGGCTCGCCGCCGGATCGAGCGAGACCTCCATGGCGGCACGCAGCAGCGGCTGGTGACGCTCATGCTCCAGCGTCGGAGGCCCTGGCCAACGCGACGAAGCATGCACAGGCGTCACGGATTGACGTTTCGCTCGCGCCGCGCGACGGCGTCCTGCTGCTGTCGATCCGCGACGACGGCGTCGGCGGAGCGGATTCCCGCCACGGCTCGGGACTCGTCGGCTTGCACGATCGCATCGAGGCCCTCGGCGGGACGATCAGGATCGAGAGCCCGCCCGGCGCCGGGACGCTGCTCGTCGTCGCGCTTCCGCTCGAGGTCGAACCGGCGGGATAGGAATCGGCGGCACAGTTGCATTGAGCGATCGGCTCATCCGATCTGCTCCACTCGCTCACCCAGAAGCCGCGGGAGAGGCCTTCAGATGTCCGGTTATTGGGGTTTCCACGGTGCCTAAGGTGTCTTGCCTTCCTGCTTGGTGCATGGTGAGGACGCTCTTCGCCTCAATGCGACTGTGCCAACAGCATCCTCAAAGCCGGGTCACCGACCTGGCTGAGTTAGTGGAGACGCTCGAGCGCATCGCTAAGGGCGCGTTGGTGGTGGATCCGACGCTGGTGCAGGAGCTAGTGTCGGAGCGGCGGCGCAATGACCCGCTGGCTGAGCTCAGCACGCTGAGCGGCAGGTGCTGGCGTGGATGGCCGAGGGCGGCACGTGCGCAGCATTTTCGCCAAGCTGTGTCTCCCGCAGATCGACGACGATCACCGTCGGGTCCTGGTGGTGGTCACCTTCCTGGAGACCCGCTGACCGGATCCACAGGGTCGCCATCGCCGCGGCTGATGATCAGGGCGCGTATAGCGTCGGCCGATAGGGCCGACTTGGGCACAAATCCCAGTACTGGGCTGGCTGCGATGAGGTCGGTGTAGTCCTGTTCCGCGTGGGTAGAGATCAGGATTAGCCGACAGCGCGCCAGGCTGGCTTCTCGGGACAGTCGCCGGGCGAGGTCAAAGCCGCTCTCCCCACCAAGGTTGATGTCGAGCAGGGCGATGTCCGGCCGCAGCTCGGTGGCTTGCTGGAGGGCCTCGGCACTGGTCGACGCCACGCCGACGACCCTGATCAACTGGCGTTCCAGCAAGCCGCGCGCGGCGTTCAGGAAACGCGGGCTGTCATCAACGATGAGACAGCGCAGCGTCGCCGCGCAGCTCGCCGGACTCACCGGTGAGACCACCCCCCACAAGGCATGGCTGGTCACCCCAGCCACTCCCCCAGCACATCGAACAGCAGCGTCACTGCCCCGTCTTCCAGCGTGATCACGCAGCAGTGATCGGCGCGGGCATCCAGCACGATCCGGTCGCCGTCCCGCCTGATGACCAGGCGACCCGAACCCTGATGCACCTCTCAGGTGGCCTCGATCTCCACCCGAGGATCACTCACAACGCACACCCCGGACACCGGCGACGCCCCGGGTCAGTCAGGCTCGCCGCCAGCAGCCGGGCACCACACAACGCCTGGTAATCCCCACGCTGGCGACCAGCCAGTAGTCCGTCAGGACTCACCCGATGCGCCACCCGAGTCCGCGCGTCCACCAACTCGATACCCGACCGCTGCGGCGCCAGGACCGCCACCTTCGGTGACCGGCGCAGGCGCAGCACCCTCGCGACCACGCCAGCACGGCGATGACTAGACATCCGTGCGGCGCCCGACTCGCCATGGTGAGGTAGGCCGACGCCCACCGGGTAGACCCGACCCGGATCCGAGGGCCCTCACCCGAGCCACTCCGTGATCGTGTCCCGAACCGGGGTAGCCGCATTCGAACTCGAACTCGAACTCGCACGCGCCCACATCGTGATGGCGAAACACGATCGGCCCCTTGACCTTGGTCATCACAATGCTGGTGAACCTGCGACAACCACCGTGACGAGTGCAGGTCGCGTGGATCACCTTCCGGGTTCTGACCGGCGTCGCCGCCGCTACATCATGGGTACCGTTGGCCACGGTTGACCACAGTGGACGCGATCACCGCCGAGACCTTGACAAGAAGTCAAGCGGCGGCAGAGCTAGCCGACGCCAATACTCATCCGGTGCGCCATCCCGCGTAAATCCCGACCCACTGTTGCGGCCCGCTGGCCTCGGCGCAGCAGATCGGCGACGGTCTCCCTGACGAAGGGGTTCGGGCGGATGCAATTAGGTGCGATCTTCTCCGCGCGCAGCAGCGCACCGACTGCCGCATCGCGGGTCGATCGTTCCTGCGCCATCCCGCGTCCCAGGTCGGCCCAGAACATCGCCTGGCGCGCTGCCGAGGGCACTCGCGACGGGTCGACGAGCCGAGCGATCTCTCGGACGCGACCGGCCTCACCCAGCTCGACGGCGATGGACAACTGCCAGATCCCCACGTTGTCGGGTCCGAAGTACAAGTCGCCGAAACCACGCCCGTACCCGCTGACCCGCTCGGCCATCGCCACGGCCTCCTTGAGGTGATCGGCGGAGTTGTCACCGCGGCGCATCGCCGCCGACGCCATCGCGGCGTTGAGATGCAGGGCGCCGTACATCTGCGCTGCGCGCGGGTCATCGAGGTGGGGCTCCAGCTTGTTAGCGCCCTGCACTGAGATCGCCAGCATGCGCGGCCGGCCCTTGCGATCCACCGTGTATGCCCGCAGCCACGCGACCAGCCCAAACCAAGCAGGATCGTCCAGCTTCTCGGCCACTTGCTGTGCCCGGAAGGCCGCCAGCGAAGGCAGGCCACGAACGCCTAGGTTCTTCAGCATGACCCCCGCCGCGTGATAGCAGTCCATCAGTGCATTGCAGACGTCGACGCGGTGCTCCGGGTCGGTGAGATACAGGGTGTGCAGTTCGGTCATCAGCCTAGGAAGCAGAATGCCTTGTGCGGCGTAGT
>DASYMC010000129.1:0-2789 GCA_036009255.1 Pseudonocardiaceae bacterium | reverse complement strand
CGATCCGATACCGGGTCACATCACGCAACCGGCGGATCTCAGGCGGCGGCACGAAACTAGGCCGGACCATCTGCCGCTCGGCGACCTTGCACAGCCACACCGCGTCCAACTTATCGGTCTTCGGGCGACCCGGCAGATGCTGGACGTCCTTCGCGTTGACCAGCCACGGATCCAGCCCCTGGGCCTCGAGCAGATAAAACACCGGCTTCCAGTCGGGTAGCGGCGGCGCATTGCTGCGCCGCCGCCCCCTCAGAACCCGGCGTGCGCCGTTTCGACGCACCGGGCTCAAGCAAGCCCCGAAGGCTTGCAGTCAGTGATGCAGGAGCGCTGGTCCAGTGCCGGTGCCGTCTGGTAGGCGGCGTCGGCAGTGGGTGTGGATGAGACGTATTGCGGTGTGTTGTTCCGGTGTCCCGGATCCCGCGTTGATGGTGATCGCTTGGTGGCGGATCGCCTTACGGGTGGCTGTGATCCACTGTTCCCATTCGTCAGGGTGTTGTGGTTCCCGATCGGCGTGGAGTAGCAGACCACCGCACAGCGGGCAGCGCCCGCGTTGCTTGTGCAACAGCCGCAGCCTGGCTTGGTCTAGCGGGGGTTTCCCGCGGCGTCGCCGGGCTGCCCAGTAGTCGGCCAGGGCCGGGTCGTCGGGTGAGGCCCAGCCCTTGACCAGCGTGTGCCGGGTGATCTTTGTCCAGGCGAACTTGTGCAGGTAGGCGCCGCTGTCGCGGTCGCCGAACACCCACCGGTCTCGCCTGGTGGAGTTGAACGCGCCGAAGTACCGGGTGATGATCCAATGCTTCGACTTGTGTGGGTGGGTGAATTTCGCCCACTTGTAGGTGAGCTTCCACACATGGTCGTCCAGCTCGTTGAACACCCGGGAGGACACCGCATGCCGGTAGTAGGCCGACCATCCGCGCATGATCGGGTTGAGCCGGATGAGAACCATCTGGGCGTTGTGCCCGCGCAGGGCTCTCATCTCGGTGGTCAGCCGTTTCCGGATCCGTTTCACGGCCGCCTTGCTCGGCTTGGTCAGCAGCTTGCCGCGGTAGCGCCGCGCGTTGAATCCCAGGAAGTCCACCCCATCATCGAGGTGCACGATGCGGGTCTTGTCTTCGTTGAAAACAAGACCCCTGGGCGCCAGCCACGCGGCCAGCCGTGCCTTGACCTGCTCGGCCTGCTCACGCGAGCGACACAGAGCCAACAGGTCATCGGCATACCTGACCACAACCGGTGAGCCCGGCCTCGCCGTCGCGGCGTTGCGGCCGGTGAGGATGTACCGGACCCCGGCGGCCTGCTCCATCCCATGCAAGGCCACGTTCATCAGCACGGGACTGATCACCCCGCCTTGCGGGCTACCCCGCTCGGTCGGAGCGAACCGACCTTTTTCGATCACACCCGCCCTCAGCCAGGCCGCGACCATTCCCCGGGCGGGGAACCAGCCGAGCTGATCGAGTAGCCGAGCATGATCGATTTGGTCGAATGCGGCGGCCAGGTCCGCGTCCAGCGCCCACTGGCGCTTACAGGTCGTGCCGCGTGCGGTCACGAAGATGGCCTGCATCGCGTCCTGACAGCCCCGGCCCGGCCGGAACCCATAGGATCGGGATTCGAACCGGGCCTCCCACTCGGGTTCCAGCGCACTCACCGTGAGGGCCTGAAGAGCCCGATCGGCGATCACCGGAATGCCGAGTCCGCGCCGTTTTCCGTTTGCTTTCGCGATAAATACCCGCTTGACCGGCCTGGGTGTCCACGCGTGGGTGCCCTGCTGGAGCCAGGGAGCCATCTCGGCCTTCTCCCACGCCCCCAGCACCACCCGCCCATCCACCCCGGCCGTCTTGCGGCCAGCATTGACCTCTGTCACCCGCCGCACGCTCAGCAGAGCGTTCGCGCGGGAGCGCAGCAACACCGGTAGGCCGGTGGCGAGGTGCTTGCCGTGTGGCAGGCCCTTTTCCACCGGCCCCCGGTCCGAACCACGCGGGCCCGTTTCCGGGCACGTAGCTCTCCAGTGACTATGCCGTGACGGTGGTGCGGTTGCTCGCGTGGATGGCTTGGTGGCAGGGGGTGCAGACGATGAGCGTCTTCCTGCGCATTTGGGCCATGAGTTTTGCCCACGCGGGCTGTGGGCGTCCCGGTCTGGCGAGGTCAGCGAGTTTGCGGACTTGATGAACTTCCACGTCCGCGTGTCGTTGGCACCATTCGCACCGGCCCGTGTGGAGCCGGGTGATCAGTTCCTTGTGGGTAGTGGCCGGGACTGTCGGGCGGTCGTCGAGGACCGCTTTTTTCTGCCGTTTCAACGGGATGCCACCGAACCTTGCGACCAGTGGTTTCCTGCCTGCCCGCTCGACGGTGGCCTCAAAACACGGGCGCTTCCCGTGGGGGGTGTCGATTTTGGCCTGGTACTTGCGGGCCATCGGCGTCACCCGGGAGCGGTGCTTGGCGGCCAGGGTCTTGAGCATGGAGGTTTTGGCGGCCCATTCCAGCCGGTTCAGTCTCCAGACGTCTCCGGCCAGCAGCCAGTACTGGACGATGCCCCGGTACTCGGCTCCGTAGGTGCTGATGATGAGGTGGTCATCGAAGTTCAGCAGCTCGGTGCGGCGCTCGGGTGTGCCGTGCTTGAAGTACGGGGCGCATTTCGCCTTGATCACCGCCCGGGGCACGCGCAACCCGATGCTCCCGTTGACGCGCGGGCGGGTCTTGCTGTGCTGGACCGTGACCTCGTAGCCGAGGAACGACGCCGCGCCGGTTCGGGCGTGCGTGACCAGGGTCTTGTCCTCGTTAAGTTCCAGCTTGAGATC
>DASYMC010000128.1:0-12113 GCA_036009255.1 Pseudonocardiaceae bacterium | reverse complement strand
CCCGATGCCGCCCTGTCTGAGGCCCGGGACCGGGTCCGTGCTGCGGTGCTCAACTCGGGGCGGCGATGGCCGCCGCGCCGGATGACCCTAGCGCTGTCACCGGCCACGTTGCCGAAGGTAGGCAGTGGTTACGATCTGGCGAACTGATGATTTGAGCTCTGCTGGTCTCGACCGCGCGCTAGCCAGGTTCGTGATCGAGCAGGTGCGCGACCAGCTCCCGGCCGCGGACCTACCCAACTGCGCCAAGCGGGCTCTCGTGGTTGACTGCCGACGAGCGCGCGAAGACCTGGTTCAAGAGACGTCCACTGTCGTCGATGTTCGCTTGCCCGCGTGGCGTGTCCCCGTCCGGGTCGTGCGCGCAGAGTTCGAAGGGCTGGCACGTGAACCGATTCGCGCAGGGCTGTCCGCGATTGCCCACCTCATGGGCAAGGCGCGCGAGGACGGTACTGATGTGGACGCCATCGTGCTCACCGGCGAGGCTGCCCGAACCCCGCTGATCGCAGAACTGATTTCAGCGCAATGGCGAACTCGCTTGGTCATTCCACCGTCTCCGAAATGGGCGACGGCCAGCGGAGCAGCGAATATCGCTACAGGCCGGTACCAGCCTCGGCTGAACACACCGCCGCGGCCCGCCCACCCGCATGTGCGGAACCAACCGCCGAAATACCTAGCCGATCGGCGACTACCGCCGCGGAGCGGCCTTAAAGCGACAGCGATTCCGAGGCATGCCATGTCGGCTGTCCGGTAGGGTGCGTACACCTTGAGTTGATCAACTCCGCCCTGCTGCGGACGGCTTTTTAGGAGGCCTCGGCGCCGTGCCAATCAACCGGCGCGCGTTTCTGCATGCCGCGGGCCTTGGTGCGACCGCGGTCGCGCTCACCGGCTGCGGGGGCACCCGCCCCACGTCGATCGCCGGGGAAACTCACGCGCCGATCGACTTTCCCACACTGGCCAGGAAGCTGTCCGGTCCCTTGATCACCCCGGACCGGCCCGGCTATGACCTGGCTCGCAAATCGTTCAACCCGCTGTTCGACAACCGGGCGCCGGCCGCGATCGCGCAGTGCCGGCGCATCGAGGACGTGCAGGCCTGTGTGTCGGCTGCCGCTGCGGCGGGGGCGCCGATCGCGGCTCGTAGCGGCGGGCACAGCTACGCCGGCTACTCGACCCCGGACGGCGCGCTGATTGCCGATCTGTCCGGCCTGTCCAGCGTGCAGGTCAACACCGATGGCACTGCGGTGATCGGCGCCGGCGCTCGGCTGATCGACATTTACACCGCGCTCGCGGGAGTCGGGCGCTGCCTGCCGGCCGGCACGTGCCCGTCGGTCGGTATTGCTGGTCTCACGCTCGGCGGCGGGATCGGCATACTGTCTCGCAAATACGGGTTGACCTGCGACCGGCTGGTGTCGGCGACGGTGGTCACCGCGGATGGCACATCCCGCACGGTGTCAGCGTCGGTTGAGCCGGACTTGTTCTGGGCATTGCGCGGCGGTGGTGGCGGGAACTTCGGTGTCGTCACCTCGTTCACCTTCGACACCGTGCCGGCGCCGCAACTGGTTGTGTTCTCGCTCGATTTTCCAGTGGGCTCAGTGCCTGACGTGTTCGGCGGATGGCAGCAGTGGATCATTAGCATGCCCGACGAGCTGTCGTCGAGTTGCTACATCATCGGCGGCGGCCCGCCGCGCTGCATTGTGATCGGCTGCTATGCCAGAGGAGAAAACACGCTGAATCCGTTGCTGGCTGATCTGATCCACCGGATCGGCAACCAACCGACGACACGCACCGTTGCCGAACACAGCTACCTCGACGCGATGCGGTACTTCGCCGGTTGCTCGACCAAATCAGCCACTGAATGTCACGACCAGGCCAGCGGCGAGAACTGGAATCGTGAGGCCTTCGTGGCGTCGTCGCGGGTGCTGACCGGGCCGGTGGCCGACCCCGCCCGGATCGACTCCGTATTCGACGGGCGAACCGTCTTCGTCATCATCGACGGGCTCGGTGGCGCGATCAGCAGAATCACACCGGCTGAGACGGCGTTTCCGCACCGAGGTGCACTGGCCACCATGCAGATCTACCTGAAAACGTCGCCAGCCGATCACGTTGCCGCCGCCTCGTCGGTAGCCCAGATGCGGGACGAGCTCACCGGCATCGTCGGCGGCGGGGGATACGTCAATTACATCGAGGCGACCATGCCGAACTGGGCGCGCGCCTACTACGGCGACAATCTGACCCGGCTACGCCAGATCGCCCTGCGCTATGACCCCGACCGGTTGTTCAGCTTCCCCCAAGCCATCGCCAGCGCATGATCATTCCTCTGCGCAAAAACCATCGCGGCGGACGCGTTCGCGCTGCCTGGAAGTGATTCCGAACAGGATCCGGCGTCAGTGGTGCCGGTCGTCTCGGCTGATAGCGAGCCGGGATCGGTGCTCGCTGATGATCTGCTCCAGCTGGGCGGCGTCCTCAGACAAGCGCGAAACATCCCGATCAGCGCGTCGCCCGGGTCGCCGGCGCCTGCCGGTATGCTCTGCGCCGCATGGGGTCCCCCACACGCGTCGCCGTCGCAGGCATTGCCCTCGCGGCCGCAGTTCTCTACCCGGCATGTGGCACCTCCACGGGATCCGGGAATGGCTCATCGGCGGGTACGGCGCGCAATGCCGCCACCGGAATCGATCCGCTGATGGGGCGGGGCACCGTCGAGAAGGTTCGCGGCGGGTTCATGTTGACCGAAGGTCCGGCGTGGATCGCGTCGAAAGGCGTGCTCCTGTTCTCAGACATACCCGCTGACACCATCAACCAGCTTCAGCCGCCCGCCACCGTCACCGTCTTCCGCAAACCGAGCGGCGCAGCCAACGGACTCGGGATCGACCCCGAGGGCCGGCTCATCGCGAGCGAAGGCGACAACCGGCGGGTGTCGCGCACCCTGGCCGACGGCACCGTCGTGACGGTGGCGGAGCGCTGGCAGGGCAAGCGACTCAACTCGCCCAACGACAACATCACCCGCAGCGACGGCACCGTTTACTTCACCGATCCCCCCTACGGCCTCCCAGCCGGGCAGGCGCGCGAGCTCGACTTCCAGGGCGTGTTCCGGGTCGACCCGGCGGGCACGTTGCACCTCGAGTCGATGGACATGAACCGCCCCAACGGGGTGGCCCTCTCGCCGGACGAGAAGACGCTCTACGTGGACGACTCCGAGGACGCGTTTGTGCGCAGGTTTCCGGTCAGGCCCGACGGCTCCCTGGGGCCGCCCACGGCCTTCGTGCCCTCGACGGGCGGCGGTGGCGATGGGATGGCGATCGACGATGCGGGCAACCTGTACGTGGCGACCAACGCCGGCGTCCGGGTGTACCAGCCGAACGGCACGCTGTGGGGCACCATCCCCGTCCCCGAGGTGCCCACTAACTGCACATTCGGTGGCTCGGACCGTAAGACGCTTTACATCACAGCCAAGACATCGCTGTACCGCGTGACGCTGAAGGCCCCCGGCCTGTCGTAACCGAACGGTTCGGTCAGATCCGGCGGATCCGGGCGAGCCAGGCGGGGAGGTCCACCACGTCGCCGATCGGGCGGCCCGAATCCTGGCCCGGTGTCGGACAGCGCAAGGACGTGGACCAGCGCGGCCGGGCGGCAGGCGCGATACAGACTGCGTACGTACCGGTCGCGGTCCGGCAGGTCGAAGATGTGGAACAACGCGCTGTCGATGACGGTGTCGTAGGTCGGCTCTTCTCCCAGCCGCAGCGCATCGGCGACCTCGAAACGGGCCGCGACGTTGCGCCCGGTGGCGTTGGTACGGGCCTGTTCGATCGCGTGCTCCGAGGAGTCGACACCGCGGACGTCGTAGCCGAGCGCGGCGAGGTGGATGGTGTGCTCCCCGGTACCGCCGCCGGAATCGAGCACCCTGCCGCGGATCCAGCCGGCGCGTTCGAGGGCGACGATGGCCGGCGACGACCAAGCCCGGGACTCTCAGCGGGGAGTCTCGGATAGCACGGGGAACGGAGTGACCAGCCCCTCACGCAGGATCCGAGCCGTATCGTGCCGCTTGCGCAGGAATTGGCCGACGGCCAGCACGCCGTACACGATGGACAACGCAATGATCACGATCTGGTTGATCTCGGTGGAGAGCATGAAGCTGGCGACGAACTGCACCGCGAACAGCACCAGCAACGTCGAAGCGCCCCACACGGTCAGGCACAGGTTCACCAGGATGCTGACCGCGAACACTGACTGCGCGGCCGTCAGCAGCAACTCGAAGCGCTGCTGAGTGTCCAGCGGCAGGCCGTCGGTGGTGCTCGCGGACAGCGCGAAGACCAGCGGGATCGTCCCCACCAGCAACGTCCACTGGTTGACCTTGCTGGACAGTAGGGCACCGAGGGAGTCCGACGCCTTGAGCCGCCACGCGTACAGGCAGGCGACCAGCAGCTCAGGGGACTCGCTGGCCAGCGGCGCCACCCACTGCACCAGCACGAACTGGTCAACGCCCAGCTGGCCGCCGGTCTCTACCAGGCCTTCGGCGAAGTGCTCGGCGGTGCAGAGGATGACGATCGCGGCGAGCGCGAACATTGCCGCCACCCAGGCCCGCCGCGAGCCGCGCGGCTTGCCTCCTATCCATTGCGCGACCCCGGCCAGGTCCGGCTCCTTGGCGGGTGCCTGGGACAGCCGCCAGGCGTACGCCACGAAGATCGCCACGAGCACCGCGGCGTCCACCATCGTCAGGGTGTGCCGCAGCGGGACGGTCAACGAGTACAGCGTGGCGATGCCGAGGAACACCACCTCGGCTGACATCGTCGGGGCCAGCGCGACCCGCCCGGGATGGCTCGACAGGCTGTCATGACCGCCTCGGCGGCGGGCCCGGAGCGCGGCCAGGCTGGCGACGAGCACCACCAGCGGCCAGCCGACGCCGACCAGCAGCCGGTTCGCGCCGGTCATGTTGGCCAGCGCGAGGGAACAGGGATTGCTGCCATCCGGTCGGGGTACGCAGCTCCCGAACTGCTGGTAGGTCTGACCAGCCTGGAAGGTGAATACGAAGTCGACGGCGTACTCCGGGAGCACGGCTAGCAGCGCCAGCAGCGCGAGCGCCAATCCGGCACTGATGTCGACCTGGGCGGCTTCGGCAGCCCAGGACAGGACGAACGCCGCCCCGATGATCGCGATGCCGAACACCAGCGCGGCCAGCGCCGGGGCCAGATCAGGATGCGGCAAACCCAGGTAGTCCGCCGCCCCGAGGTAGGCGCCCGGTACGGCGAAGGCCATCGCCAGCGGGAGCGGGAAGCGGCGCGACACGTAGAGCTCATGCCCGGGTAGCGCACCCGGCAAACCACCGGCAAACCCACCTTAGCTGCTCCGTCGTGATGACTCAGCGCGTATACCACCGCCACACTGTGTGGGATGAACACTGTGTGTCATGAGCGACATAACAGCACGAGATGCGGCTCCTGGCGGCGAGGTTCGGACCGAACTCAAACGGGTTATCGGGCCGAAGCTGCTGTTCTTCTTCGTGATCGGCGACATCCTCGGCACCGGGATCTACGCGCTGACCGGCAGCGTGGCGGGAGAGATCGGCGGTGCCTTGTGGGTGCCCTTCGTCGGGGCGTTCCTGGTGGCCTTCCTGACCGCGTTCAGCTATCTCGAGCTGGTCGGTAAGTACCCCCGGGCGGCCGGGGCGGCGCTGTACACCAACCGGGCGTTCGGGATCCCGTTTCTGACCTTCATCGTCGCCTTCACCGTGATGAGTTCGGGCATCACCAGCGCCTCCTCGGCGGCGGTGGCGTTTGGCCAGACGTACCTCAAGGCGTTCATCGCGTTGCCCACCTGGGCGGTGGCGATCACCTTCATCGTGCTGCTCGCGCTGATCAACTTCCGGGGTGTGGGTGAGTCGCTGAAGGCCAATGTGGTGCTCACCTGCATCGAACTGTCTGGCCTACTCATCATCATCGCCATCGGCGTTTACGCGATCGGCTCGGGCCAGGGTGAGCCGAGCAGGCTCATCCAGGTCGATACTGCAGATTCCGGAGTGCTGCTGGCGATCACCTCGGCCACCGCGTTGGCCTTCTTCGCGATGGTCGGTTTCGAGGACTCCGTGAACATGGCCGAGGAATGCAAGGACCCGACTCGGATCTTCCCGCGGGCGATGCTGCTCGGGATGGGTGCGGCAGGAGTGATCTACGTGCTGGTGGCGGTCAGCTGCTCGCTGCTGGTCCCCGCCGACCGGCTGGCCGCCCTCGAAAGTGACGCGCTTCTCGAGGTCGTCAAGGTCGGGGCACCCGGGTTTCCGCTGGGTCTTTTCGCCGTCATCGGGCTCTTCGCGGTGATCAATTCAGCACTGATCAATATGTTGATGGCCAGCAGGCTCGTCTACGGCATGGCAGGCGAAAAGATCGTCCCGCGGATCCTCGGTTCGGTGCACCCGACTCGGCGCACACCCTGGGTGTCGATCTTATTCACCAGTGTGATCGCTGTGGTGCTGGTCAGCTTTGTTCCGCTGGCCGGCTTGGCGGGCACCACATCGCTGTTGCTGCTCGCGGTCTTCACCCTGGTCAATATCGCCTGCCTGGTGCTGCGCAGGGACACTGCCGAGCACGAGCACTTCCGGGCCCCGGCCTGGAGCCCGTGGCTAGGGGCGCTGCTGTGCGCCTTCCTGGCAACTCCGCTGTCCGGCCGGAACCCCCAAGACTATCTGCTCGCAGGTGTATTGCTGGCAGTCGGGATACTGCTCTGGCTGGTCAACCGGATATTTGTGGGTAAGTGCGAGCTCGACCCGGTCGAGCTTTCCGATTAACTGATCCACCATTAGTGTTGGTTTGTCGCCATTCCATTCCCCGAAAACTCGCTCGGAGCGGCCCGTTCGATTCAGATATGGCGAATACCGGATTATGTCTTGATGTTAGCCGGATATTCCCATCACTGTCCGGCAGGCGTGAACCGGCAGCTCGTCGTGACCTACTGGTCTCCGCGCGGGGCGAGCTCACCTATCCGGCCCCAGCCCTCCTGCCCCACCTCGACGCTGACGATCTGCGGAGTCTCCGCGATCACCTCGGGCATCCAGGTCATCGCGGTCTTGAAGTGCTCGGAGTTGACGTGAACCTCGCCCGCGTGACCCGAGGCGAACGCCTCCACCAGGAAGAACTGGTGCGGGTTGTCGACGTTGCGGGACCACTCGAAGAAGAGGTTGCCGGTCTCGTTGCGGGTGGCCTCGGTGAACTCGTCGGCGAGGGCGAGCCACTCGTCGCTCCGGTCGGCACGGATCGTGAACTTGACCACGATGAAGATCATCAGTGTGTCCCTGGCTTCGGGCGCCTGCCAGCTGCGGGCGCGGAGGGGATTTGGAGCAACCGCCAATGCCAACTGCTCATTGGTGAGTGCCACCTAACTAATGGCACCTAAGGTACGCCTAACTATGAGATATGTCGGAAAATTTCCTTTCCGGTCCCAGTGGCTGTCCAGATAGATCACTGTCAGTACGCATGCAATCACCGTCCGATGATACCCAGACGTCACGGTTTCGCTGCTCTCCGGTAATCGAGCTCAGCGTTCTTGACAGATCTTATTCATTGACGCAAAGCTGACAGCTCACGAGGGGTAGGGGGTCAAATGCTGTTCGACGCCAAGTCCAGGTTGATCGCCCGTGGATGAGGTTCAGACGCTGATCCTTGGCTTCATAGCAGGGGTCACGATCTTGCTCGGGCTACCACTGGGCCGGCTGCGTGCCCCTCGACACAGCCGTACGACGCCAGGCCTGCGAGTGTTCCTCAACGCTCTCGCGATCGGCATCCTGATCTTCATCATGTGGGATCTACTGACCCACGCCTGGGAGACCATCGACGCGACGCTGAGCAAGGTGCACGACGGCGAAGGCAGCATCGGACCAGCGATCGGCTTCGGTGCCTTGCTCTTTGCCGGGCTTGGGGTAGGACTGTTGAGTCTGGCCGGTTACGAGCGCTGGCTCGCCGGTGAGGGGCAGGTTCCGCTGCTGGGCCCGGGTGCGATGGCTGCAGACGAACTCAGCCTCCGTAGCGCCAGCCCCATGACCCCGGCGCGCCGTCTTGCGCTGCTGATTGCGGTAGGAATCGGCTTGCACAATTTCGGTGAGGGTCTTGCCATCGGCGGTAGCGCGGCGCAGGGCAAGCTCGCGCTGGCCACCCTGCTGGTGACCGGTTTCGCCCTGCACAACGCGACCGAGGGATTCGGCATCGTGGCGCCGTTGGCCACCGACACCGCGCAACCCGGGTGGGGGTTTCTCCTGCTGCTTGGCCTCATCGGCGGCGGCCCCACCATGCTGGGAACGCTGGTGGGTCACCAGTTCAGCAGCGAGCCGGTGAGTCTTGTTTTCCTGACCTTGGCCGCCGGGTCCATCCTTTATGTGATCATCCAGCTCGTCGCCATCGCCCTCAAGGGCGGCCACCGGCCCCTGCTCTATTGGGGCGTATGGGCCGGATTGGTGGCCGGGTTCGCTACCGACATGCTGCTCACCGCCGGCGGCGCCTGAGCCCCGAGCAGAGGTAAAGGGCCTGCTCTGGCGTATCAGCCGCTCTCCTGCTGGGCGGTCAGCGCAACCGGTAACGCCACAAAGCGAGCCGTCGCAGGCTCTTATCTCCGCAAGTGGGCGGCATGTAAAGCTCCGACCGACTGTCGGTGTGAGCCTAGCCCCGTGCAGTGGCTCCCGGCGGCCGATCGGTTCCACTTGAGACCGAGTCACCAACGAGCAGGGGGCGTGCAGCGAACATTCTGATCCGTTCGCGTGACGGTATAACTCGGTGCTGTGACGACGAGGATCGCGCCGCGCGAGCCATCGGCCGATGTGCGCCCCGGTCTTGGCGCTGATCTGCTGGCTGTAGGGGGCGCTGCGCTGCTGGTCGTGGTGGCGGCGGTGGTCGGTGCCCGGTTGCTCGATCAAGGGGTGCCGCTGCATGTGGACGCCCCGCCGCTGGGAGCGCAGTGGCTGCCGCACACCGGCCCGGGCACGGTTGCTGCGGTGCTCATCGCGCTGCTCGTCGTGATGCGTGGACCGGAGCTGGCCGCTCGACTGTCCTGGCGGCCACTGCTCGGGGTCTCCGCAGCCACGGCGCTGGTCTGGACCCTCGGCTTGGCGCTGATCGACGGGTGGCAGCGCGGAGTAGCTGATCGGCTGACCACCGACCCCGAGTACCTGCACGACGTCCCGCGAGTCGGCGACGTCGGTGCGATGCTGCGCAGCTTTGCCCAGCACATCCAGGGCCTGCAGCCGGGGTCCTGGACGACCCACGTTGCCGGGCATCCCCCCGGGGCGTTGCTGGTCTTCGTCGGCCTGGACCGGGGCGGGCTGCCCGGCGGGGGGCCGGCCGCGTTGCTGTGCGTGCTCATCGGGTCATCCGCGGGAATTGCGGTGGCGGTTGCGCTGCGGGCGCTGGGTGCGGAGGCTACCGCGCGCGCCGCGCTGCCGTTCGGGGTGCTGCTGCCCGGCGCTGTCTGGATAGGCGTATCCGCGGACGGCCTGTTCGCCGGAGTGCTGGCTTGGGGAGTGACGCTGCTGGCCCTCGGCGCGGCACGGGACCGGCTCGACTTTTCCGCGGTCACCGCGTCAGCCGCTGGTGGGTTGCTTCTCGGCGCGAGTCTGTTTCTGTCGTACGGGCTGGTACTGGCTGGGCTGCTCCCGGTGGCCGTTGCCCTCGCCAGCCGGCGGGTGGCCCCCCTGCTGGTGGCTGGCGCCGGTGTGGCCGCGGTGGTGGCCGCCTTCGCCGCTGCGGGCTTCTGGTGGCTGGAGGGCTACCGGCAGGTCACGATCCGCTACTACCAGCCGGGTGAGTACGGGCAGGTGCGCCCATACGGCTACTGGGTGTGGGCCGACCTGGCGTGCCTTGCGGTCGTACTCGGCCCGGCCGGGGTGGCCGGGCTACGGCGGCTGTTCAGCCCCGGGCAGCACCAGCCACGCGCCCTGGTGCTGCTGTGCGCCGCGGCCGGGATAGCGGTGCTGGTCGCCGACCTCTCCGGCCTGAGCAAGGCCGAGGTGGAGCGGATCTGGTTGCCGTTCGCGGTCTGGCTGATCGCTGCTGCCGGATTGCTGCCGGCGCGGCAGGTCAGGTGGTGGTTGGCTGCTCAGGCGGCGGTTGCGCTGGCGATCAACCACCTGCTGCTCACGACGTGGTGACCGGTTCGCGCAGCGGGTCGGTGGCGAAGCGGGCGATGCCCTCGGCAAAACTGACCCGCGCCCGGTATCCGAGCAGCTCGACGGCCCGGGCGGGGTCCGCCGTCACGTGCCGGACATCGCCTGGGCGGGAACCGCCGATGATCACCGGATCCGGACCGTCCATCGCCCGTGCCAGCTCGGTGGCCAGCTCGCCGACGGTGTGCGGCTGCCCGGAGCAGACGTTGACCGGCTCGCATCGCCCGGACGGCGGCTTCGCAGTCAGAGCCAGCGCGTTGGCCTGCGCGACGTCGGAGACGTGCACGAAGTCCCGGCGCTGACGCCCGTCCTCCATTACCTGCGGCGCCACACCGCGCGCCAGCGCGGACCGGAAGATCGACGCTACTCCGGCGTAGGGGGTATCGCGGGGCATGCGAGAGCCGTAGACGTTGTGATATCGCAGCGCCCACACACCCCCGCCGGTCTGCCGGGCCCACGCTGCGGCGAGCTGTTCCTGCGCCAGTTTCGTCGCGGCGTAGGTGCTGCGCGGATCCAGCGGAGCGTCCTCACCCACCAGCAGCGGCTCGAGATCGGAGCCACAGTGCGGGCAAGGGACCTCGTAACGACCCGACGCAATGTCCTCCGCGCGTCGCGTTCGCGCAGGGACGACGCCATGGCAGGGGCAGGCGTAGCGGCCTTCGCCGTAGACCACCATCGAGCTCGCCAGTACCAGCCGGCGCAGACCTACCTTATGCATCGCCGCCAGCAGCACGGCGGTGCCGAGATCGTTGTTCGCCGTGTAGTCTGGAGCGTCGGCGGGATCCAGCCCGTGCCCCACCATCGCCGCCTGGTGGCACACCGCGTCCACATCGGGCAGCACCCGGCCGAGCAGCTCGCCGTCCCGGACGTCACCACGAATCAGCTCATGCCCGGCTACCCATGGCGGCGGCGATCCCGAGCCGTGCGCCTGCGGCAGGAACGCATCCAGCAGGAGCACCGAGTGCCCGTCGGCGGCGAGCGCATCGGCGATGTGCGAGCCGATGAAACCCGCGCCGCCGGTGATCAGGATTCGCATCCCGCGCACGCTACGTCACGGCTCGATGATCTCTAACACCCCGTCGGTGGTGCCGGTCACGAACAGCCGGCCGGTGCTGGCATCCACGGCAATCGTGTTCGGTTGGCGAACCGCGGGCAGCGGGGTGGCGCTGACCACCGCGTTGGGGTCGAGGTTGAGTGCGATCACCTCGTTGAGCGCGGTCAGGGTCACCCATAGCCGGTCGCGGACCGGATCGTAGGCGACTCCGTAGGGTGTACCGGGCACCTCCACCCTCCCGATCTGCCGGATTGTGGGCGAAAGCTCGTAGAGCAGCACCGCGTTACCCCGGGTGTCGACGACCGCCAGATGGCCGCGCTTGTCCGCGACGACGTGGGTAGGTCCAGCGCCCGCGGGCAGCTGAGCCACCCGCTGCAACCGCTGCGCGTCGTAGACGGTCAGGGTGTTCTCCCGGACATCGACCAGCCCGACGAGGTTGCCGACCGCCGCGAGCCCGGCAGGTTGGGTGACGTCGGTGAAGGTGTGCACGATCTGATCGCCGCGCACCGCGACCACGCTGTGCCCGAGCTCATTGGCCACGAACACGGTGCCATTGGCGGCTTGCGTGGCATCGTGCGGGACTACGCCCGTGATCACCTGGGAGGTGATCTCGCCACCGGGTAACGCCGCCCGCAGCAGCCGGTTCGAGCTCTCATCTGGGACCAGCACCGGACCGCCAGGCATGGCCAGCTGCAAGTGCCGGACGACGCCGGGCAACGGGACCTTGCGTAGTACGGCGCCCGTGTTGGCGTCCACCAGGACCAACGCAGCCGGATCCCGCACCCCGAGGGCCACGATGTGGGTCTGCGAATCGGCCACGACACCCTCCGGAGCGGTGCCCACCGGCACTGTCCGTCCAGCCGGCTGCGCCGTCGGCACCGGAGCGGGGGCCGGTTCGGCCGCCGGTGGCAGCTCCGGTCTTGGTGGCGG
>DASYMC010000127.1:0-2333 GCA_036009255.1 Pseudonocardiaceae bacterium | reverse complement strand
TGGCCAACTCGACCGAGCCGGTGGGGCCGCCCGGCTGCTGGGCGAGAAGCAGTGCAGAGAAACTCATGTCTTCCCCTCTAGTGCTGGAGCTGGGTTTGTTGTGCCTGAGCGGATGATTCCCGGCGACGAGTGACACCGCCGGGGCGATGGGACCAGAGTCAGTGAGCCTCCTCCTCGTGACCGCCAGTCGCCATTCCGAAGTAGATAATCGTCAACAGCGCAAAGATCAGTGCCTGCAGCATCCCGATGAACAGGTCGAACAACTTCCAGGCCGAGGTGGGCGCCCATGAGATCACTGAAGGCAGCAGCGCGATGACGCCGACCATCACGGTTCCCGCCAGGATGTTGCCGAACAACCGCAGCGCGAGGGTGACTGGCTTGACCAGCTCCTCGATGATATTCAGCGGGAGCAGAATCGGGTACGGCTCGACGAAGTGCTTGAAGTAGTGCCTGCCCTGAACACGGATCCCGGTTATCCACACAAGGATCATCACGAAGACGGCTAACGCGAACGTGAGGTTCACATCCGATGTCGGTGGTCGGACGTATTCCTCCCAGGCGTGCGGCAGGATGGCCAACCAGTTCGATATCAGGATGAAAAAGAACAGGGCGATCGCCACCGGCACGACAAAGGGTGCGGTGCGGACGCCCATGTTGCTCTCCACCTCGCGCTCGACCCGGTCGGTGACCGTCTCGAAGACCAGCTGCAAGCCACTAGGCACCTTGGCAGTCGACTTCCTCGACAGATAGAAGCCGAACCCGAGGACGATGACCGCGGCAATCGCGGTGGAAATCACGGTGTCAGCATTGATCGTCAGCCCCAGCACGTGCCACTGCAAGTGCTCGCCGACCTGGACGCCGCCACCCTCGGCGACGAACAACTTACTCATGAGAAACCCCGGCTCGAGACTGGCGCAGCTCCTTGATCAGCGGAACCGCCGATATAAAGATCATCAAGAGTTGGAAGGCGGCCAGTCCGGCGAACACCGCCAGACCAGCAGGACGCAACGCCAGCGCCAGCCCCACCGCGAGCGCAGTGATCAGCGCGAGCCGGGCCAGTACCGACACCGCGAACCGCCGCTTGTTGGGATCACCACTGGCCGCGAAACGCGCCGCGGAACGCTGCACGAGTGCGGTGTTGAACATTCCCAGCCCAAGCCCACCGCAGAAGAACGCCCCAGCGAGCGCGTAACCCATCGGCGCGAGTACTACGATGCTGCCCGCACCGAGGCACCCAGCGATGATCGCCGCCCGGCGTAAATTGACGACCGGCCTCGGCGATACGGGCACCTCGTGGTCGGTCGCCTCCGTGCTCGTCACATGTGGGGTCACGGCGGGCCCTTCGATGGACTGATCGGGTGTTGACGCCATAGGTGGAACGCTTACCCCTTCAGAAACGTCTTGAACTTGGTGTAGATATAGACGCCAGCACCGACGATGCCGAGCGCCAGGCCGACCATGGTGAACGCCGGAAGGGTGTTCACTACCCGATCGACCAGCCATCCGAGGCCAAGGCCGAGCACGAGAATTGCTGCGGTTGCGGCGCCGAGGCCGAGTAGTGTCGTTAGTTCCGGGCCGTTGCGTTGGTTCACGACCACCTACCTCAGCGGGCGCAGACGTCGCCCGCCGCCATCGCTCAAAGGCACTCCTTGCAGTCCAGGGGCAGCGCATAGCGAAAAATCATGATCGATCGCACTGCCGATGGGCCGGCCTGACCTGAAATCCCACCCCCGGGTGGGACAAAACAGAAGCTATCACACGCACTGACCCCACCCTTGCTCGCCCCACCGCTGCTAGCTGCGCTTCTGGCGCTGCGACACCCGTATTTAAAGCCGATCAGCGGGCGCGTAGCCGTGGGACCATCGAACCCAGCATGGCGATCAGCAGTCCCAGTGTGATCGACCACACCACCACGCGGACATCGAACAGCGTAAATGCGACCGCACCGAAAGCGATCAGCGCCGCCCACAGATAGATCAACAATACCGCCCTGCGGTGCGAGTGCCCGATTTCCAGCAACCGGTGGTGCAGGTGCAGCTTGTCCGCAGCGAAGGGGCTGCGGCCCGCACGGGTGCGGCGGACCACCGCGAGCAACAAGTCCAGCAGCGGCACGAACAGCACTGCGGCCACCACCAGCAGTGGAGAGAACAGCGCCAGCGCGTCGGTGGCACCGCTGACGGGGGGAAGCTTGCCTGAGGCGCTGGTCGACGCCGCGGCCAGCATGACGCCGATGAGCATCGCCCCGGAGTCGCCCATGAAGATCCGAGCCGGCTGAAAGTTGTGCGGCAGGAAACCCAGGCACGCGCCCGCGATCAGGGCGGCGATCAGCGTCG
>DASYMC010000126.1:0-3874 GCA_036009255.1 Pseudonocardiaceae bacterium | reverse complement strand
CACGGCCGCCGATGGGCGGGATGCCGACGCATACCTGGAGCAGACGTTTCTCGTCCGGCTCACAGCATACGTCGAGGCCAATTTGCAGGACTCCGATCTGGGTGCGGCGCAGATTGCCGCCGCTCACTACATCTCAGTCCGACAGCTGTACAACGTGTGGGCACGAGATGCTGGCGGACCGACGCTCGGTCAATCGATCATGTCCCGACGGTTGGCACGGGCACACGGCCGCCTGGCTGAAGGCAGCCCAGCCAGGCTCAATATCAGCGCTGTTGCGCGACAGTGCGGGTACACGAACGTGAGCCACTTCAGTCGCCGGTTCCGCGGGGCGTACGGAGTATCACGAACCGAGTGGCGGGCTGCTCATGGAGTCCCGCTTAGCTGGTGTGCGTTCACCGCCCCTTGCCGGAAATCGACTCTCAAACAAGCCAGCTTGTGGTTGGAGGGTGTCGGAGAGTACGCCGGTGGGGAACCTGTTGCGGTTGCGGGTGGTGCCTGCTTGAGGAGGGAGTGGTGATGGCCGATGACCCGGTGCTGGTGCTGGCCGCGACCGGCGGGCAGGGCGCTGCGGTCACCGATGCGCTGCTGGTCCGCGGCGCGCGGGTGCGGGCCTTGGTGCGTGACCCGGACCGGGGTGCTGCGCGGCGGTTGGCTGGCCGGGGCGCGCAGCTCGTGGCGGGGTCGCTGGACGATCGTGACTCGTTGGTCGCGGCGATGACCGGGGTGGTGGGCGTGTTCGCGTTGACCACCCCGTTCGAGGCCGGGGTGGACGCCGAGGTGCGCCAGGGCCGCGCGATCATCGCCGCAGCGAGCGACGCGGGGGTGCCGCACCTGGTGTTCAGCTCGGTTGCCGGGGCGACGCAGCACGCCGGGGTGCCGCACTTTGGCAGCAAGGCGCGGATCGAAACCGGACTGGCCACCAGCGGTGTGCCGTACACGATCCTGGGGCCGACGTATTTCTTCGATAACGCGCTGGGTGGGGCTGATCGGATCCGCGGTGGCGTGCTGGACTTGCCGTTGCCAGGCGATCGGCGGCTGCAGCAGCTGGCTCGGCCCGACCACGGCGCGTTCGCCGCCGGGGTGCTGCTCGACCCCGGGCCCTTTGCGGGGCAGCGGATCGAGCTGGCCAGCGATGCCCCCAACCCGGCCGAGATGGCGACCGCGCTGGCTAATGCGCTACGGCGGCAGGTGCGCCATGAGCGGGTGTCCCTGACCACGATCGGTGATCCGGATATGCGCGCGATGTGGGAGTTTTTGAATGGGCCCGGTTACCAGGTCGATATCGCGGCGCTGCACGCCGCTTATCCCAAGATCGCCTGGACCAGCTTCGCCGACTGGGCCGCCCACACCTTCACAGCCACCCGATGACTGCCCCGACGATCCACATGCCGGTCTTCCCTGCGATGCCGTACGCGGGGGAACGTGATCTCGAAGCAATTCTCAACCCCGGTCTGACCAGGGTCGCCTCGGTGTCTAACCCTCCGCCAGGATCGGCTTACCAGGGCGGAGGTTTCACCGTTTCAGCGGGAGGCCTGGACAGCTGTGTCCTCGTGCGCTGATGGTTTGCGATGCGACGTTGGCTGGAATCCGCCTGGTCAGGTCCTCGGTGTTGGCAGCCGGCTCGGGCACCCCCCGTCCTGGCAGCATCGATGGTGCGAGGGCCCTCCTCAACCGGTAGCTGGTACGTAGGGCGGGTTGGCGGTGGCCTCGACGCACTGCTGTGCGGCCGGTTCAAGCACCGGATCCGGCGGCGACACGGATGTCGTCATGGCCCAGCTACCTGTCGGAGTCCGGGCAGTCGCTCGACCTAAAGGTCACCAGTATCGCGATGCAGGCGCGACTGGCGCGGCAGTCACGTGACTGATGCGCCCGTGCAGTCGCGTGCGCCATGGTGTCCACGTCGATCCTGTTAATCCGGCGCCGTTTGCCAACACCTCGCTGGGAGGGACCGCGCCGTGAGCAGTGGGGCAGATATCACCACACCGGACACCATCGTCGTGATTCCACGCGCTGTGGATGACCCCACACCCGCAACGTTTGCTCATGGTGGGAATACGACGCAGCCATCGCAGCCGCTTGGTCCCCGACGTCGTCAACGTCGACGAGCGACGCACTCTGTAATTACTCTCATCTTTGGAGGGAACTTTCATGTTCTCGTCTCTGTCATCTTCCCTGCTGTGGCGGGGACTCCTCGCGGTCGCCGTCGGGGTGGTCTCAGTCACATGGCCAAACATCACTGTCGGCGCGTTCGTCATCCTGTTCGCAATCTATGCGTTTCTGGCTGCAGGCGGTGATGCGGTGCGGGCGTTTAGCAGCGATCATGCTGGCCCGGTGGTGGGCTACCTCTTACTTGCCCTGCTGTCACTCGCGGCTGGATTGATCGCCCTACTCTGGCCGGGCATCACTGCGCTGGTGCTGACTATTTGGGTGGCGGCGTGGGCCTTCGTTACCGGCGTCATCGAGGTCGTCCTCGCTTTCGGTCAGCGTGAGACAGCCGGTGAACGAGCGATGTGGGCTCTCAGCGGCCTTGTCTCGATCGCGCTCGGTGTGGTCCTAGCTCTTCGTCCCGACGTCGGCGCGCTGACATTGGCGACCGTATTCGGGCTATTCAGCATCGTGAACGGAATCTCCGCGCTCGTCCTTTCCACCCAAGCACGCCGGATAGGTACCAGCGCTGGGCGACTGGCCAACTCCCCAGCCTGACACCGAAATTTCCCGGCCGGCTCCCCACATCCAGGAGAGCCGGCCGTCCGCGCAAAGCGGCGCGACTGGGAGCAACCCGCTGAGCCAACAACGGAGGAGAAACCGGTGAGAGCCCACGATCGCCAGACTGCGCGACCCGCGGCCGGGATCCCCGGCGCGGAGCTGGCGGTGGGCCACCATGCTCGCGTCGCTCAGCCTCACACCACAGCCGAAGGTCCCATCGCAGATGCCGAGGTGGTCGCGGCCGGGATCCGCTCCAAGGAGTACCCGCTGGGCCAGCCGGGGCCTCCCCTGGATGGAAGTTCGGCGTTCCTCACCGGGATGGGCGGCGCCGCGGGCGTCGCGGTCACCGCTGGGCTGGTAGTAATGATCATCACTGTCCGCGGCGTGCTGGTGCTGATCGGCCTGGCGTTGTTCCTGGCGATCGGCCTGGAGCCCGCGGTGTCGGTGCTGGCTCGGCGCTGGTTGCCGCGATGGGCGGCGGTGCTCGCCGTCATCATGCTGGTCCTGACGGTGGTAGGTGGTTTCCTGGCCGCAGCGATCCCGCCATTGGTGCGAGAGGCCAGCCAGTTCATCACGCAAGCGCCCACGATGCTCGGCCGGTTGCGGAGCGACCATTCGGTACTAGGCCAGTTCAATGCCCGCCTTCACCTGCAACAGCACCTGCAGCAGACCCTCAGTGGGGATACCTCGCGCTTGTTCGGCGGCCTCCTCGGTGCCGGTCAGGTGGTGTTCAACGCCCTGTCCAGCACCGTGATCGTCGCCGTGCTCGTCGTGTACTTCGTGGCTGACTTGCCACGTATGCGCGCGACCCTCTACCGGCTGGTGCCAAATTCCCGCCGTCCCCGCGCGATCCTGCTCGGCGATGAGATTTTCGCCAAGGTCGGCGGCTACGTGCTGGGAAACCTGCTCACTTCGCTGATCGCGGGAAGCCTCACGTGGATCTTCCTGGTGATCACGGGGGTGCCCTACCCGCTGTTGTTGGGTATCTTCGTGGCGATCGTGGACCTGCTACCGGTGATCGGTTCCGTCATCGCGGGCGTGGTCGTGTGCCTGGTGGCGCTGAGCGTGTCACTGCCCGTCTGCCTGGCCACCATCGGCTTCTTCATCGTCTACCGGCTGGCCGAAAGCTACCTGATCGTGCCCCGGATCATCGGCCAGGCGGTCAATG
>DASYMC010000125.1:0-5795 GCA_036009255.1 Pseudonocardiaceae bacterium | reverse complement strand
TCACGGTCACCTCCTCCACCCGCACCGCAGAGCTCGCCACGTCGGGTAGGTCGCTGCGATGGCCCACCTGCGGCCCTGGTGTCTCGAGCACCGCGAAGATCCGTTGCGCGGCGGTGATGCCCTCGACACTCGCGTGGTAGTGGACGCCTAGCTGGCGCAGTGGCCAGTAGGCTTCCGGGGTCAGGATGAGCACCAGCAGCGCGGTGGACAGACCTACCTCACCTGCGAGCAGGCGCAGGCCGACTGCCACCGCGACAAGCGCAACGGCGAGGCTTGACAGCAGCTCGAGCACGAGCGCGGAAAGGAACGAGACGCGCAGAGTGCTCATCGTGGCGCGCGCGTAGTCGCCGGTGATGGTGTTGATGGTCTGGGTCTGCGCAGCGGCCCGGCCGAAGACCTTGAGGGTCGGCAGCCCCGCCACGACATCGAGGAAGTGGCCGGCGAGCAACGAAAGGGTGCCCCACTGGCGATCCATCTTCCGCTGCGCCGCCCGGCCCACCAGCACCATGAAGATCGGGATGAGCGGTAGCGTCAGCGCGATCGTCACCCCGGCCACAAGATCTGCCTTGAGCACCCAGATCATCACCGCAACCGGCACCAGGCAGGCCAGCACGAGCTGCGGCAGGTACCGGGAGAAGTAGCCGTCGATCGCCTCCGCACCCTGGGTGGCGAGCGTAGCCAGCTCGCCGCTGCGCTCCTCCGACAGCCAACCCGGGCCCAGCCGCACGGTGTGGTCGAGCAGCCGCGACCGCAGCTGCGCCTTGACCGCTGCACTGCAGCGATATGCCGCGACCTGCTGCGTCCAGGTGACCAGGGCGCGCCCGATGACCACGGCGCCGAGCAGGATCAGCGGAGTTTCGAGGTCAGACAGGGTCCGACCGTCCAGGAACGCACCGGTGATCATGTCGGCGAGCAGTGTCGCCTGGGCGATGAGCAACCCGGCAAGGGCGAGCCCCAGGGTCACACAGGCCGCGAGGTACGTCCTGGTGGTCCGGGCATACCGCAGCAGCCGCCGGTCCAGCGGCTTCATCGCGTTCTCACGGTACGTCGGGCCTTCCCCGCTGTCCCGTTCCAGCTGCAAGGTCGGGTGACGGACGATCCTGGCCCTGGCCGCCGGCCACGGTAATGCGCTGCCTGAACACCCAGTAGGTCCACGCCTGGTAGGCCAACACACACGGCAGGAAGATCACCGCCACCCAGGTCATGATCGTCAACGTGTAGTCCGTGGACCGGGCGTTATCGATGGTCAAGCTGTAGGGGGAGTTCGTCGAAGGCAACACGTCGGGGTAGAGCGCAACGAACAACGTCGCGGTGACCAGCACGATCGTGGCACTGCTGAGGGCGAACGCCGAGCGTTGCCGGCCGACCCGGTTGAGGACCAGTGCGCCCAGCAGCGCGGCGCCTGCCAGCATGGCAGTCACCGCGCTGGCGGCCTTGCCGCGCTCCACCTGGGTCCAGACCAGGAAGATCGCGGTGGGGACGGTGGCTGCGAGGCCGACCGGCCAGGCCACCTGGCGGGCCCGGACCTCGACGTCACCCGCGGTCTTCAGGGCAAGGAACAGCGTCCCGTGCAGGAGGAACAGAGTGAGCGTGGTGAGCCCACCGACGAGCGAGTAGACGTTGAACAGCTCCCGGATGCCGCCGGCATAGTTGAAATCCGCGTTGATCGGTAAGCCACGGATGATGTTGCCGAAGATGACACCCCAGAGCACCGCGGGGACGACGCTGCCGAAGAGGATCGCCCCGTCCCAGTTGGCCCGCCACCTGGTGCTGTCGACCTTCCCGCGGTACTCGAAGGCCACGCCGCGCAGGATGAGCGCAACGAGGATGACGAGCAGGAGCAGGTAGAAGCTGGAGAACATGGTGGCGTACCACAACGGGAACGACGCGAACGTCGCGCCGGCAGCGACGATGAGCCACACCTCGTTGCCATCCCACACCGGGCCGATCGTGGAGATCAGCGCCCGACGCTCGTCCTCGGCTCGGCCGAGCACCGGCAGCAATATCCCGACCCCGAAGTCGAAGCCTTCGAGGAAGAAATAGCCGGTCCACAGCAGTGCGATGGCAATGAACCAGAGGTCCTGAAGGTCCATGCGGAAAGCCCCCGGATCAATAGACCGTACTTACGTGATCTTGTGATGGGTGTGGTGGCGTGAGTTGGGCGTTTGGGTGGTGGGGGCGGTTATCTGTGTCTACGTGCTGGTGAGGGTGAGTGGGATGGGGGCGCCGAGGAGTTCGAAGGCGCGGGTTTGGACGGGAGTTGGGTCGGTGAGTTTGTTGAAGCGCTGCCCGGCGAATGAGACGGTATTGCGGGTGAGGTTTCCCAGGTGTGTGATCAATCCTTGGTAGTCGTGGGTGGGGAGATTATCGGGGGTTTTCTTGGAAGCGTCGGTGGCTTTCGCCTCTGGTGAGCGTTGCGCGGGCGCGACGGGATCGCTGCGTGGGGGAATGTTCTGGTCGGTGAAGGTGAGTGGTGCGAGCGCGTTGCGTAGGTGCCAGGTGAGGTAAGCGGCGAGCATGCACAAGAAGACGTGCGCTGTGACCCGGTTGGGTAGGTAGTGCCGTATCGGCCGCAGGTCCAGGTCGTCGGTTTTGATTGATCGGAAGTCGCGTTCGAGGTGGGCGAGGTTCTTGTAGGCTTCGACGACGGTGGGGGTGTTGAGTTTTTCTGGTTTGAGGCTGGTTCGGATCACATAGATGCCATCGAGTGCTGCTTCGGCGGCGATTTTGGGTGCGTCGCGGTGATAAGCAAAGGTGTCCTCGGTGATTGTGGTGATGAGGTGTTTGCCGACCTTGTGTTTGTTGATGACTTTCCCGACCGCGATACCGATCCGGTCGGCCCCGCGAAGACGACCCGCCGCCACCGACGCGGCGATCTTGTTCAACTGCTGCTCGGTGGCGTCCAGTAAGGCCTGGCGTTTGTGAGTACGTTCCTGGGCCAGGAAAGGATTGCGGCAGCAGACGAGTCGTTCACCGGGATAGTCGGGGTGGGTGATCTCAGCGAGGTTCTGGGTGTCGAACAACGACATCTGCAACGGGCCGTCCTGGGCGGCCAGGGCAGCGATGGCCGGTGCCCGCAGCGCGGTGATCCAGTCCATGCCCGCCAGCGCCTGAAGGTCCTTGATCCGCGCATTAGTGATCATCCCGCGATCGCCCACCATAATCAGCTCCCGCAAGCCGAACCGGTCCCGCACCGTGGTGATCGCTTCGATGAAGGAGCGTGAATCGCTGGTGTTTCCCGGGAACACCCGCACGGCGACCGGGCGGCCTTCGGTGTCTGCGAGCAACCCGAACTCGATTTGCGGCAGTCCCCGTTTGCCGTCCCGCGAGTACCCGAATTTGCTCAGCTCGCAGCGGGTGCCTTCCATCCACGTACTGGACAGATCAAACAATGCCATCCCACCCTGCGTGAGATGACGCCGGGCCAGCTTGTTCTCGATTACCTCTTGGCGAGCCAGTAACCAGTCCATCGCCGCGTACACCTCATCGGTGTGGACGCCCGCGATAGCGAGATCCACGCCCAGGCTGGTGTCGTTCCACCACCGGATCGTTGAGAGCTTCGAGGCCGGTGCCACCACCCGAGAGATGATCAACGCATACGCCAGGTCACGCTCCCGACATCGCGGCCCCAGTAGATCAGCGAATCGCAAGCGCGTGGCCATTACCCCCACCGCGGCCACATGCCCGTGCCCCACCGCACGCTCGATACTGAATGCCTCCTCGGTATCCATCAGAATTTTCCCCGCCAGCACCTTGCGTAGCGCCTCGACGGCCTCATCGGGAAGCATCGACAGATTCGCCAACGTCTGCTTCGCCGGCTTGCCCGCCGCGTCACGATACGACCGGCGCAGCAATGCCTGCCGGTACTGGCGTACCGACCCGTCCACCGCCGTGTACGTCCGCGGCCTAGTGTCTACATGCATCGAGCCCGTCTGGCGCTTCACCCCGAATATCCAACCATGCCGCACACCAGAAGGCCAGCATTTCTGTGACTACGACTCGGCTCGTGTCGGACAGGGTCCCCGCACCTCAACCGCATGATCACTGATCAAAAAGCACGTAAGTTCGGGCTAAAGACGTCAAGCACCTGCCGGGGCGCCCGAAGACGGACCTGTTGACCGAACTACCGGACCGATCTTTCGAGCGGTGCGCGCGGCGTTCCGCTGTGCTGGCTAGGTTCCGTCCTCGTGATCAACGACGGGGACGTGCCGCGGGAGTTGTCCGGGTTGGTGGTGCCGCAGCGCGGCTCGCTTGAGGCGACGGTTGACCTGTTGGTGCCGTACCGGCTCGTTGATGGCGACGGTGTGGTGGTCGTCCCGGCGGCGGCGTTCTTCGCCGAGTTGGCCGCGTGTGGGCGGCCGGCGACGACACAGCGTTCCTATGGGATGGATCTGCTGCGCTGGTTCCGGTTCGTGTGGGCCCTGCAGGTGGATTGGGATCAGGTGACTCGGGGTGAGGCCCGGGACTTCTGCCGCTGGCTTCAGCTGACCACCAAGCCAGTGCGCCCGCATTGGCGTTCTCCCGCCGGTGCCCCGCGGTCGGGTAGCGGGGCACCGGCGCCGGCGACGACCAATGCGGTGACCGGCAAGCCGTCGCGTGGGGGCCGGTATGAGGCTTCGACGGCGGCCCATTGCGAGAGCGTGCTGCGGGGCTTCTATGACTTCCATCTGGAGGCCGGGACCGGGCCGATGCTTAACCCGTTCCCACTGACTCGGCACCGTGGTGCTGGTCGGGCGTATGCGCATCACAACCCGATGGAGCCGTTCGCCGGGCAGCGCAGCGGCCGGTATCGGCCGAAGGTGGTGGCGCGGGCGCCGCGGTCCATCCCGGACGAGCGGTTCGATGCGTTGTTCGCGCAGCTGAGTTCGCACCGTGACCGGGCGCTGGTCGCGTTCTGGGTCTCGACCGGCGCGCGTGCCTCGGAACTGCTTGGCGCTACCGCCGCCGATGTCGACCCGGGACAGCAGCTGATCACGGTGATCCGTAAGGGAACCCGCGCGTTGCAGCCGTTGCCGGCCGCGCCGGACGCGTTCGTGTGGCTGCGGCTGTATCAGGCGCAGCTCGCCGAGCTGGTGCCCTCCGGCCGGGACGAGCCGTTGTGGTGGACGTTGCGGCGCCCGTTTCGAGCGTTGAGCTACGACGCGGCCCGGGCGATGTTCACCCGCGCCAACGCCGCGTTGGGGTCGAACTGGTCGCTGCACGATCTTCGCCATACGGCGGCGTATCGGATGGCTAGAGATCCGCAGATGCCGCTGACCGACGTGCAGTGGGTGCTGGGCCACGCGCACCTATCGACCACGCAGCGTTACCTGAACCCGGTGACCGAGGACGTGATCGCTGGCGTGCTCGCCTTCCACGCCCGGCAACGCGACCGCGACCGGGCCGCACCGCCGGCGGCGGGATACCGCGCCGAAAGCCTGCGGATTCTGTTCGGCGAGAACGAGTCGTGACCGCCAGCAGCGAGCAGGTGATCACGACGCCGCCGACCGATGTCACGACGCCGAAAAGTGGGCTGGTGAAGCCGACCGGGGCGGCACTGCTGGCCGCGTTCCCTCCCCGCCCGATCGCGTCGTCGTGGCCGGCGACCGAGGTGAGCCGATCCGCGGTGCTGACCAAGGTCCTGGCCGCTCCCTTCACGTTGGACAACCCGGCCAGCCAGCAGACGCGCCGGCTGGGGGTGCTGGCCGTGTTGTCCTGGCTGCAGACCCACCGCGGCGGCAGCTGGCAGCAACGGTGGCAGGCCAGCGGCGCGGAAGAACAGGCGGACTGGCGGGATCTGATCACGGCCGCGGCTG
>DASYMC010000124.1:0-3964 GCA_036009255.1 Pseudonocardiaceae bacterium | reverse complement strand
CTCGGCGAGGAGGTCCGCGACCCCGCCCGCACCATCCCGCTGGCCATCCCGGTAGCCCTGGGCATCGTTGTCGCGGTATACGCACTGGTCGGCGCTGCCGTGCTGGCCGCGGTGGGTGCCACCGCGCTGGCTGCCTCATCTGCCCCGCTCGCGGCGGCCACCCAATCCGGCACCCTGAGCTGGCTGACACCCGTGGTGCGCATCGGAGGCGCCGTTGCCTCAGCCGGGGTGTTGCTCTCGCTGCTGGCCGGTATCGGCCGCACCGTGCTGGCGATGGCTCGTGATCACGAGCTCCCGCACGGGCTGGCCGCTATCCACCCCCGTCACCAGGTTCCCCACCGGGCCGAGATCCTGCTCGGCCTCACCATCACGGTCATCGTGCTGCTCGCCGACCTGCGTGGTGCCATCGGGTTCTCCAGCTTCGTGATCCTGACCTACTACGCCATCACGAACGCTGCCGCCTTCACCTTGCCCGGCCCTGCGCGCCGCTGGCGCCGACCGCTGGCGGTGCTCGGGGCCGTCGGCTGCGCCCTGTTGGCCCTGACCCTGCCCCTAGCCACCGTGCTGACCGGTGCTGCCGCGCTTGCGTGCGGGCTGCTTTTGCGAGCAGCCCGCGTGCTCAAGAGCCCTTGCCCTTGACTTGGGAAGTCGGTTCGGCGTCGCGCTCACGAGGGTCAGTCGCCAGTCTGGTGCGGGGCCACGTAGCTCCATGCATCCGGAGACGCGAACAACGGTCTCACTTCGCGGATCCCTCCGAGTATGGCGGGATCGGGAATGCCGACGTAGGTCTCCCGGGCCGCGGGGGAGCCTGGTTTGGCGAAGCTCAGGGCGGCCACCAGGTTTTCCGTGGTGATGGTGGTGAGCTGGCGCAGCGCCTCCTGGATCCCGGCCCGGCTCAGGTCGCCGTTGATGCAGGCCCGGGTGAGCAGCTGGCCCCAGATCCGACCGATGGCGTAACCGTAGGGCACGCCGCTATTGGGCAGCTCCTGGTAGCCGGCCTGCCGGTAGGCGTCAGCGACGTGTCGGGCGTTGGGTACGGGGGACGAGAACGGCACCGCGCTGGCTACCACCGAGAGGTTGTTCAGGGCTCTGGCAGCTGGGCCGGTCAGTAACCGAGGTGTGAACACCGGGCTATTGCCGACCATCGGCACGCGGAGCCTCACCTCCTGGTTGGCTGCGGCCACTGCGGCGGCCTGATCCGGCGTGGTGCTCAGCGCGATGGCCTTCGCTCGAGGCTCGGCGGCGAATGCCGCCACGACATCGCGCATCGTCGACTCGGTGCCGACCTTGGCCTCGCGCAGGTTGAGATGGTGGCGCTGGGCGAAGTACTGCGCGCCGCGTAGCCCGTTTGCCCCGTAGTCACCGTCGAGCCAGATGTGGCCGATGGTGTCGCCATCGTGGATTTTGCCCTGCTCCATCAAGTAGGACAGGCCGTTGATCATCTCGACGTCGTACGTAGCGGCTGGGATGATCATGTATGGGTTGCTGAGCAGCTCGGAGGACTTCGACAGCGCGACCACGCTCGTTTCGTCGTCAATCATGCGCTGGCTCAGGGCCGCCGTGGCTGAGGACCCGGCGATCTGCATGAAGCCCAATACCATGGGCTCCAGTGCGGTGTACTGCGTGCTGGCCTGGACAGCGTTGTCCTGGTAATCGCCGATCTTCAGAGTGATGTTTCGTCGGCAGATCCCGCCTTCGGCGTTAGTCTCCTTGATCCACAGTTGTTGGCCTTGCAGCACCCCGGTGCCGACCTCGGAGAACGGGCTGGACTTATCGGTCAGCGCGCCGAGAACGATCTCGGTTCGGGTGACGCCGAAGTCAGTGGTGGGATCCTTGGGTTTCGCGCCCGACGCCGAGTTCGGTGCGTTGGTCGAGCAACCGGCCAGGGCGAGGACACTCGCCAATGCCACAGCCGGGAGGGCCAGCGCACGCCGCATCTCATCGTCCCTTCGTCGAGCGTCACCGTAGACGACACCGTCAGCGGGATTGGCGGGGTGACTGCCCAGCGACCGTGCACCAGGACTGTCAGTGCTTCAAGGTCGATCGGCGGATGGAGCGGCACGTTGCGTTGCAGCAGGGTGTTCACGGCGACGTCCATCGCCGCGATTCCCACGCCGCGGATCGTTCGCACTCCGAACGCGACCGCCACCGCCCATGCCAGGCCGGTGAGCAGGTTGCCGACGCTGCTGATCGAGAAGCCGGCCAGCAACAGCGTCAGCATGCTCCTTCGGTGTGGTCGGGCGAGAAGCACGTATCCGAGGAACACTCCGATGCCGACCGCGGCCAGCAGAAATCCGGCAGCGGAGTCTCCGCCGCCGAGGGTGTCCGTCGCCAGGAACACGAGGGCGACGTCGTCGATGCCGTTGAACGCGACGATCGCAAAGAACCCGAGCCCGATCGTCCGGACGAGCGGTGTGGCCCAGATGTAGCGCAACCCGGCCGTGGTGTCCTGCCAAAACTCGAACCGTGCGTGCTGACCGATGCTGCGCGGGGCGGCAGTCGCAGGAACGCCAACAGGATGGCCGAGCCGAGAAATGTTCCGGCGTCGACGAGCAAAATGCCCCGGACGCCAAGGATGGGGAAAAGCACTGCGGCCAGGAGCGGCCCGAGGGCTTCCCCGCCGCTAGTCCCGATCCCTATCGCGGCGTTGGCGCTCTCGAGATGCTGATCCGGCACCACGACGGGGACGGCGGTCCGGGATGCGGGCTGAAAGATCTGTCCGGTGATCGCACGCAGGGCGACCAGGCTCAGCAACAGCGGCAGCGACGGCAGCCACAACGCGATCACCGCGACCAGCGCGCCTGGGCGGCCTCGCAGCCGAGCATGATCCGCTTGAGGGCGAACCGGTCGCTGACGGTGCCGGTCAGCGGCACGAGCAGGGCGGGCGCGAAGTCGCCCACGAGCAGGAGCAGGGCTACCGCAAGGGCCGCCCCGGTGGCGTCGGCGACGTAGAGCATGAGCGCGACCAGGCTGAGCGAATCGCCGAGGAACGACACCGTCCGCGCCGTCCACAGCAGCCGCAACGGCCGGTTCGCCCGCAGCAGCGCCAGCGACCCCATCGGGTCCGATGCTTGGCTGTCCGCCACGACGGTGCGATCGTCCCATGCGGGACCAGGCATCGTGGTAGCCGCGCAGCCACCGGCCGGCTTGCCCGATCGCTTCGTCGGAGTGCACCCATACGGGCCAGGGGCGGACGGATCCGACCCGTCCTGCCGGGCAGGTAGCTCAGGATCTCTCGGCCCTGCTCGTCGATGCCCAGCACCCCCGGCGAAGTTGCAGCTTTCGAGGTGGCAAAGCAGGGCGTGCACGGCCGGCGTCCACGGACCGGTCGGCCGCCGCACGGTGCTGTCCACCAGAACCGCGCCGCCCGCGTTGCCGCCTGGTAGCCGCTGCTCCTCCACGAACACCCAGCCGTAGCTGGTCAGTGAGGACCATGGCGCAGGCGAACGTCCTAGCCGGCGGCTCTGCTGACCAGGTCCGCGTAGATGGTCGGCTCGTCCGCGGCGGCGATGGGGCAGCCGATGCCGTACTCGCCGGTGTAGTCCACGGTGACGCCGGGGATTGGGGTGGTCGGTGCCGTCGGGCAGGAACAGGTGGAGGCTGCAGGACTATGTCACTGCGGGCGATCCGGTACTGATCCGTGAGTTGGCGTCGGGCTCGCCCGTCGTCCAGGTCCGGTTCACCCGATGCCGCACCCACAGGGGCAGCCGGTGACCCGCTTATTGATCTCAGCCAGGACGATTTCCAACTCAATCAGGTGCAGGTGCGCACGGCTGAGCGACGCCCGCGCGTTCGCCACGGCGGCACCCATAGCCAGCATCGCTTCATCCGCGGCGACCAGTTCAGGAGCGGCCCCCGCCACGCCATTGACGGCAACGATCTCAGCGTCGATCACATTGTTTTTCGGGGTCATCGTTTCGTTCCTCTCAGTAGTGCGCGGGGAATCTCGGCGTAGGGGGACCTG
>DASYMC010000123.1:0-10539 GCA_036009255.1 Pseudonocardiaceae bacterium | reverse complement strand
GAACGGTTATTCGTGCACCGTTCGTAGGGCTCTCCGGAGTCTTTGCTGGGGAGGTCAGCTTGGCGGCGACGCCCCCGGCGCTTTCGATGAGCAGTGGTAGTGCGCCTGCTACAACGCTACCGGTTTGGTTGATTCGATCGACGCCGGGTATGATGATTTCGGCTTGTCCACTGATCTTTTTCACGTTCTGTAGACAGTCGTCGAGATTGTCAGCGACACGGTTGAGCAACACCCCGATCGTGAAGAGGAAAATTGCCAAAACCGCAATCAACAAACCGATAACAACCACGGTTAAGCCGACGAGCAGCATTTCTATGCCCTTCTCATTATGATTTCATGCTAGTCGCGCCGGGAGGTTGAGGGGATGCCAGGCCTTGTGCAGCGGCACACGAATCGCAGGCCGGGGCGTCCGAGGTGGGCGTGGAACTGCCTTCGGCGTGTTGGTGGGTGCGCTGATGATCAGGTGTGTGGGTGTGGTTCAAGGTACGGTTTGAGCAGGATGCCGAGTTGCAGTGTGAGCATTCGCATCCATGCTTGGCCCACCTCTGCGGCTTCGGATGGTTCGGGCAGTTTTCCGAAGACGTAGTTTCCGTCGGGACCGGGGGCGATGGTGTTCAGCGCTGTCATGACCCTCATCTGGACCCAGCCCATGAGGGCGATGGTCAGCTCGGGGGGAATGACGACGTGCGGGTGCGTTCCGCCGTCTTTGACGTGGGCGTCGGCGACTCGGGACATGTAACCGTGGAAGTTGCCGTCCATCGGCTTGGTGGTGCTTCTGGTCCACCAGGCTTTGAGCGTCATCTTGCGTGCTGTGAGGTGCGAGGCGTCCTGGAAGTAACCGGCTGATTCAGGGCGGGAGAGCAGGTAATCGTAGGCGAGGGTGACCACGCCCCCGGCTGCGGGCCCCAGGAGCGGACCTGTGTTACGCAGAATCGAATTTTGTCTGGGCCCGAACCCCGCGAAGTCCGCGTAGGGGTGGAACTCGGCTGATTCATGATGACCGAGGGGGGCTTCTGGTTCGGCGAGGCTGGGTTCGAGGATGATCCCGAGCTGGAGCATGAATTGGTTCATCCATGCAGCTCCGGCGGCGGAGACAGTGGCGACGTCACAGGTCTTACCGAGAGCGTCGAGGATCTGACCCTGTACCCACGCGGTGAGCGCCAGGACCAGTTGGGGTGGCATCGGTACCTGCACACCGGGGAAGGTCACGTTCTTCCCGCCAAGATGACTGGTACCTCGGAGGAAAGAAGCGAGATCGCCGTCAAACGGTCGGGTGATCGTCCTGTCCATCCACTCTTTGATCAGGGGCTCGTCGACCCCGGATTGTCCTATCAAAGATGCAGTTTCCGGACGTGTTGCCAGGTGCGAACAGATGGCTCCCGGGATACGGTCGAGGAACCCCGTGATGCTCTGACCTGTTTCGTGAACAGCGACGGCTTCGTATGCCCCAAACCCGGCGAACTCAGCGAGCGGGGCGAATTCCGGCGTTACCAGCAGATCCGGATCGGTCTCGCGGACCTGTTCTGTCCAGCTTCCGATCGTCATGATTATCTCCCCTGCTTGGTCGGTAGGCCTCGCAAATGAAGACCTCAAATCTGGCGATAGATATGGAGTCAGATTTGCCTAGACTCACATTAACCAGGCCCGGGGGAGCTCATGGTTACGCTAAGGTTGGATTCCTGTAACCTGCACCTCACAGTCGCAGCAAAACCGCCTGTGAGGTGCCCGGTTTGAACTGAGGAGCAACAACCCTGGACTTACCCCTCGCGCTGGGTTGACAAACCAAAATAGACACAGATCCGTGTATTAGCCAAGATGACTGATCGCGCATCAACGGGTCGGCGCGGCAGCCTCATCACGAGGTACGCCTGTCAGCGTCGTCCGCAACACGACCACACCCTGGTGTCACTGAACCGGACGACGATCCGGCTGGGCACCAGCCGGCGCGGGTCTGGACGGCGCGATGCCGACCAGCTCCGTGTCGTCTCCTGTCATCGTCGCTGTAGCGCGCTGCCCGCGTAGATCATCTCGATGGACTGGTTGACAAATCCGATCCGACTTGGCGGGTGCATGTCGAACTCCCGCTGTCTCGTTCGACGCAGTGGTAAGAGACCCACCGAGCGAGAGGACACCGACGATGACTCAGACGATCACTACCCCAACCGGCCTATCCGCCGCGGCCGCTGACCCGGCGGCGCAGCGACGAGGGGTCAACATCACGCTGTGGGGTCTACAGGTTGTGACTGCGGCTGTGTTCGTGATGGCGGCAATCTCCAAGGTCACTGCCGATCCGCAGGCCGTTGCAGGCTTCAACGCGATGGGGCTCGGCGTGGCGGGTATGTACATCATCGGGACGCTGGAGCTCACCGGCGCGATTGCGTTGCTGATCCCGTTGCTCTCCGGCCTGGCCGGGTTCGCGTTCGTCGGCCTGATGATCGGTGCAGTCCTCACCACGCTGTCGATGTTCGGCCTGCAGCTGGTGGCCTTTCCGGCCGCTGTATTGGTGATGGCCGCGATCATCGCCTGGGGCCGGCGACACAGCGTTACCCGACTCATCGCACTCATCCGCCACTACACCCAGGCGTAGCGGCCAGAACCTGTGCGGGCTACCCGTCCCTCGTGGATGGTTAGCCCGCATGAGCAACGGCATCACGGACGCAACCAGCGCAGCGCACCGCTCAGATCGGGCACGATGTGCACACGCATCCCGGTCGGCGCGGCGGTGTCGCGCTCCCGGCTATCGTCGGGTGGCACGAGTGCGTGCCGGAAGCCCAGCCGGGCGGCCTCGGCCAGGCGCCGCCGAAGCCCCGCCACCTGCCGGACTTCCCCGGCCAGCCCGACCTCCCCGATCGCCACCGTGTGCGGGGGTAGCAGGACGTCATCGGCGGCCGATGCCACAGCCAGCGCGACGGCGAGATCGGCCGCCGGCTCCACCACCCGCATCCCACCGACCGTCGCGGTGTACACATCTGATCCCACCAACTTCACCCGGCCGCGTCGCTCCAGGACTGCCAGGATCATCGCCACTCTGGATGAGTCCAGGCCGCTCACCGCGCGCCGTGGGTTCGCCAGTGCCGACTCGGCGACCAGCGCCTGGACCTCGCCCAGTAACGGCCGTTTGCCCTCCACCACCACCGTCACCGCCGTCCCGGCTACCGCACCGTCACGGTGGCTGAGAAAGAGCCCCGACGGATCGGGCAAGCCGACGATGCCGCCATCGGTGAGTTCGAAGCAGCCGACCTCGTCGGCGGCCCCGAACCGATTCTTGATCCCGCGGACCATCCGCAGCGTGGAGTGCCGGTCGCCATCGAAGCTCAGCACCACGTCCACCAGGTGCTCCAGTATCCGCGGCCCAGCGACCGTGCCGTCCTTGGTGACGTGACCTACCAGCACCACCGGCAGCCCGCGCTGCTTTGCGGTGCTGATCAGTGCGCTGGCCACCGCCCGAACCTGGGACACTCCACCTGCGCTGCCCTCGACACCGGGGCAGGACATCGTCTGTACCGAATCGACGATCAGCAGCCCCGGCTCGACGGCGTCGAGATGCCCGAGCACCGCGGGCAGGTCCGATTCGGCGGCCAGAAACAGCTCGTCGTGCAGCGCGCCGGTGCGCTGCGCCCGCAGCCGGACCTGGCCGGCGGACTCCTCGCCGGTTACGTAGAGCGCCCGCCGCCCGGTCATCGCGCAGCGGTGGGCGACCTCCAGGAGCAGGGTGGATTTACCCACCCCGGGCTCGCCGGCCAGCAGCACCACCGCGCCGGGCACCAGGCCGCCACCGAGCACCCGGTCGAGTTCGGCGACTCCGGTGGGGGTGGCCTGCGCGGAGTCCAGATCGACCTGGGAGATCGGGCGGGCCGGAGCCGACGGTGCCCCAGCGGCGACCGCCGCGAACGGTCGCGGACCGGCTGCCACCACGCTGCCCCAGCACTGACACTCCGGGCAGCGTCCCACCCACTTGGCGACCTCATGGTCGCACTCAGCGCAGCGGTGCGTGGCGCGCAGGTTCCCGGATGATTTCCCCATGACCGGGGACGCTATCTGCCCGGCCCGACACGGTGCTGGGAGCGCTGGGTGTAGTCGCTGTGATGTGGGGGTATCCAGAGGTCCGAACGGGCGTCGAGCGAGCCGGCCGAGTTCGAGGAGGAGGCGGTGCAGATGTCTCCCGAAGCAGACGTTGCTGCGCTGGAGCAGCGCGAGCCTTTGCAGGTCTCCGGATGAAGGGCCTGCTGAGGGGGATGCTGCTCGGTGCCGCGGCCGGAGCCGCCGGCACCACCATGCTCAACGCCGTGACCTACCTGGACATGGTGGCCCGCGGCCGCCCCGCCAGCAGTACCCCGGAAGACACCGTTGAAGCACTCTCAGAGAAGACCCATATCTCCATCCCCGGGCAGGGGGAGGACCGGGCGAATCGGGTCACCGGACTTGGCGCGCTCACCGGTATCGCCGCTGGGGTCGGCACCGGGGCGCTGTTGGGACTGGCCCGCGCCGCCGGCTACCGACCCGGGAAGGTAGTCAGCGGCCTCGTCGCGACTCTCGGGGCGCTGCTCGGCACCAACGGGCCCATGACTGTGCTCGGTGTGACCGACCCCCGCAGCTGGGCGGCCGAAGATTGGGTGGCGGATGTCATCCCACACCTTGCCTACGGTGCCCTCACCGCAGTGGTGCTCGATGATTTAGACCGCTGCTCCTACGCTTGATGTGAAAACGGCGGAGCCGGCTGCCTCACCAGCACCGATGACCCCGCCGCAACTCGACTCCACGAGGCGGAACGCCGACGGCCTATCGCGTGGCTCCCGTGCCGGTCGCCTTGCGCGGCGTGCCACACTGGTCATACTGAGAGCGTCCTCGCGTTGCGGTCTTGCCGTTCGCCGTTCTTGGCGAATGAGCTATCCCCGGTTGGGGACGAGCACATGTCCGAGGAAGTTCCTCCTTTCCTGCGTCCTGCGCTGTCTGAGCTAGCAGGGCTATTGCTCGCCACTGAGTCCTTCACTGAGCTGGTGCAGGGCGTTGCGGAGTTAGCAGTGCGCACCCTGGATCCGGCGGCGACCTGTGGCATCACCTTGGCCGAACAGGACCGGGTGTTCACTGTGGCTGCGGCCGACGAGCTGGCCATCCAGCTTGACGAGCAGCAATACGAGCTCGACACCGGACCCTGTCTGGAGGCGTTGGCCACTGGGGAGGTCGTCGACGCCCCGGATCTGGCTATCGAGTCGCGGTGGGAGGACTACCCCGCGATCGCTCTGGGGCACGGGATCCTGGGTGTGCATTCGGTGCCGCTGATCGTGGCCGGCAAACCCGTCGGGGTGCTGAACCTCTACACCCGCACCCCGAACGCCTTCAGCGACCTGGACCGGCAGCTGGCCGCGCTGGTGGCCGGTCAGGCGGCGATCGCGGTCACCGCGGCGCTGCGTCACTACGACGAGGTGACTCTGTCTGATCACCTCCGGATCGCGTTGTCCTCCCGGTCAATCATCGACCAGGCCATCGGCATCGTGATGGCTCAGCAGCGCGGTACTCCCGAGCAGGCCTTCGCCGCCCTACGGACCATCTCGCAGCGCCGCAACGTCAAACTTCGGGTGGTGGCCGCCGAGTTGGTCGAGACCATCGGCCGTTCGTGAACCCAGAACCACGGCCGGGCCGACATCCGTGTAAGCGTTCCCTCGCTCAGAACTCGCGGCATCCTCCGGTGACGGATAAGCTTTGACGTGGTTGGACCATCAGCCATCCAGACAGACATGCCCGGACAGCGATGGTCAGCGACGGTATCCCGCCGCACCACCAGCCCGGGTCTCCCCCCAGACCCCGGGAGGGCGCGGATGTGTTCAGCGATCGGCCAAGACGTCGGCCAGTTGGTGTCTTTCGATGAGGCGAATTCATCCGGCACAGCCCGCAGCGTGCAGCTGCGCGGTGAGCTGGACTTGAACACCGCCCCGCGCCTGGAACAGCTACTGGATCGGCTGCGCTGTGACGGTCACCGGCAGGTGATTCTGGACCTGTCCGCGCTGGAGTTTCTCAGCGCCGCCGGGTTGACCGTGTTCCTCCGCGCCGACCAGGCCCTATGCGCGGTCGGCGGCCGGCTCGTGCTCACCTGGCCAACCCGCATGGCCCGCCGCGTCCTGGCGATCACTGGACTGGACACCACCCTGAGCATCCAGCCAGCCGGGCGGGTGCGAGCTTGAAAAGCGCAGCACGTCAATCTAGACAGTGCGCAATGAGCCTCACCGCAGCAGAGGCTGCCGCGATGAGAACCAGCCGGAACTACGTTCGAGCGCAACCAACGCCCGCAGGTGTTGCGGCGGACGTGCTGGTCGCGCTGTGGTGCCGCTCGGTGGGGGTGTCCTGGACGCTGGAGCTTTACCAGCCCGATGGTGGCATGGCGCCCGGGATCATCAAAGACTGGATCACCTCCGGCGTGCCAATCTCTCAGCCCGCGCCCGACGCGCTGGCCCGCGAGCTGCTCGCTGACCGAGGCCTGCGGCTTTTCCTCGATTCGTCCGTCGGCCCCAGCACCCTCAATCGGCACGGCATCGGCTACGTGAGCAGGAACGCTGAGTTGATTAGGCTGGCGTACCTGCTGCTCGACGAAGCCGCCGAAATAGAAATACATCCTGTGACGTTGGCCACCCGGTGGATCATGGCTGGATTCTCGCCCAACGCTGCCACGAGACGGATACGCGAAGGAGTCTATTTTCCACGGACGGGGTAACGACCGGTCCTCGGGTACTCAGGACGAGATTTCCGGAATTCGGTCCATCTGCACTCGGATGGTGGTGGGATGCTGCCACAAATAGGCCTGGTCGCAGAGCTGGTGAACCATCCACAGGCCGCGGCCCCGGTACTGAGTGCTGGGCGGGGGCAACAGCCCGGCCAGCGGTTGACTGTATTGGCCGGTGTCAGTGATCTGGCAGATCATCGAGGTCGACGTGGTCCACAGGCGGACCGTAGCGGGCGGTGCGCCGTGTTCGATGGCGTTGCTGGCGATCTCGGTAACGGCCAGCACGACATCGTCGCACCGGGCGGCGGACAGTCCTGCGCGGGTGGCATGAGCAGCGACGATCTGGCGCAGCGGGGACAGTTCCGTGAGGTGGTCAATGATGTGGGTGAGGTCGGGTTCGCCCAACTCGGCTGGAGGCGGCAACGGGTAGCGAGCCACGAACTGCTCCGCTGGTAGGTGATCTGGATTGGGGATGACCGTCCCGTTGAGCAGGCTCGGGTGAACCCGGCGGACAGCGTCGGCAGTGGCGGGATGGTTCGGGTAAGCGCAGATCACAGTGAGGTCGTAGTCGGCAAGAGCCACGGTGGTTGCGGCATCAATGTGCATCCATTGCGCCGCACGATGCTGATCGTCGTCGCCGTGGTCGGGGACTGCGACGATGGTGGCCGCGCGATCCTCGGATCCCGTGTTGCCGAGCCAGGCCCGGTAGTGGGCCAGCACTCGTCCGGGATGGCGGTAGAGCTCGCCTGAGTCGGTGGTGTGCAACCCGACCAGGGTGGGCAGGCGCGCATGTAGCTCTGCGGCGGTACTGGGAGGCACTGCGGCCAGTACTGTCTCCCCGCGGGCTAGCCGCTCCGTGATCAGCGGCGCAAGGGTGGCGGTCAGGTCTGCTGAGGGGGGGTGAAGCAACCCGTAATGGGTTAACCCCCGGCCGCAGGCCGAGGTGCACACCATCCGCTACACCTCTCTTCGCCTACTGTGTGCAACCTCGTCCGGCGGGATTTCCCGATTGTGCGGCGTCCCAAACCACGGCCTCCGGGTGAGGCTATCCACGCCTGGGCCCCATACAGGGTGGACGCGGTCAAGGTAAGTCCTTCACCGCGTCCGCCACGGTGTCCGCGAAGGTGAAGTGTCGCCGGAGCTCGGTGACGTCCATGGCTCGGTTGACGATCCGGGAATGGCATACCAGTCGCAGGCCGCGGTCTAGTTGGATGGCGAGTTCGTTGGCCTCGAACAGCACGGCCAGCCCCGCAGATCCCAGGAACGCCACGCTATCAAGATCCACTACCACCAGCCGGACGGCGGTTAGCTGTGCGGTCAAGAAGGTGGCCAGTTCCGGCGCGGTCAGCGAGTCGACCTCACCTGTCACTGTCACCACACGGGCATCAGAACCGTGCTCGGCCACCTGTAGCCCCATAATCTCCGCGGAGAAGTCGTTGCTCACAGCCGCAACATATAACGAGCTCACAGCGAGCTATCAACACGCTGAGGACTGCGCGCTCTCCGGGCGGAACCAGCTTGCGAGGACCTGAGCGCAGAGCGGGCGGAGATCGGCGTCCCCCCACGCCCAGTGCCGGAGATGACATCGCGGGGTTAGGCGTACTCCACCCGGCCTATCCGCGCTGATGCGGTGGGCTAAGAGAAGCCCGTCCCGACTGGGCTAAATGGTGTCCTAAGCGAGACCTAAGATCATCTTGTATGAATAATAAGATCACGTGAACGCCACCATCTTAGTCTCGGTCACTGTTGCTCAAGGGCGCCCTCACGGGCGCCGCGAGATGGGTCGAAGCGAGGGGCGGCGGATATGGCGGACTTCAACTTCAGCGTATTCACTCAGCTACGGGAGGGCTCGTCCCGCTTGTGGATGGTCGACTCGCTGCTCGAACGGAGTCGGTCATGATCACCGTACCGTCACATGCCGCTCCGGTTATCTCCGGCCGTTTCCACCTCACCTTTTCCACCGGCGGGCGGTACGGCACCTGCCTGAGAACCAGCGACGAGCACGTGGCCCTGGAGAGCTGGGTGCTCGCCACGGACAAGGGCCGGCCGCGGACGATTCGTGACGTTGCTGCCGACAGTGGAACACACGCACTGCCGCTGGACGACGGACGAATCCTGCTTTTCCAGAGGGGCGGCGCAGCCGAATCTCACTGTCACGGGCTGACATTACTGACACCTCGGGGCGACGATTTCTGCCAGGAAGAGCTCGGCACGGTTCCATCACCGTTAGGGGGCTATCTCGTCCCGAGCCCCAGCTGTGCCCAGCTAGGATTCGTCGTCGCGTTCCACCTAGGGCATTCGACAATCTGGCGGATCTCGGCCTCGCCTCCGCGTATCGAGCTCGCCGCGCAGGTTCCGGGCTCTCTCGACGGCGGTGTATGGCTCGACGGTGACGCACGGCGCTTAGCGATCAATCAGACGTGCGGCCGCTACCGTTGCAACGGCATCGCCGTCGACCTTGCCCAGGGCTCGTGGAAACGTATCTGGTCGAGGTCCGTGATGAGCGCTGACCGTATCCTGCTCTGCCACCCCCAGTCGAGAATTCTCATTGTCAGCACTACTGCGGCCGGAACGGAAAGGCTGGGTTGGGTCGCTCCCGGTGATCCCAAAGTGCACTTTCCTGAAGCGCTGCAGCGCCCAGGCTGTGAGCGCAAGGCCCTGGCTTTGGACGATTGTGGCGAACGGCTGTTGGTGCATGAGGTCGCCGGGGCGGTATCCCGACTGTCGGTCTACACGCTGGCACACGACACCCTGGCTCCTGTCGCCATCCCGCCCGGCAAAATCACACCTCCTGCCTGCTGGGTTGGAGACCTCATCCGGTTCGGATTCTCCGCACCAGCTCAACCTCCCACGCTGGCCACTGTGCGGCTCGAGGCGGTGCCTCGGTGGTCGGTGAGCCCAGACCGTGACGATGCGGGCGACCTCGGCGCGCCACCGGCCGAGCTGATCAATCTCCGCGGTCCGGCAGGACCCATCGAGGCCATCGTCTACGGCGGTCCGGACTGGCGAGCGTGTGAGCACCTCGTGGTGGCGCTGCACGGCGGACCGCTGTCCTCGTGGGCTTTCGGGTACGAGCCACTGTTCCACCGCTTGTCAGCCGCCGGCGTGGCGGTGCTGGCACCGAACTACCGGGGCAGTACCGGATATGGCGAGGAGCACCTGCGCGCGGTGATCGGCGACTGGGGCGGTCCGGACCTCGACGACGTGCTGCAGCTGGCCAGGAGCCTCGATGAGGACAGGCGATCCCGCCGGCTGGCTCGGCCGGTCGTGCTGGGCATCAGCTACGGAGCGTTCTTGGCGCTGCTCGCGGCGTGCCATGAGCCGGAGTTATGGTCGGCATGCGTCGCCCTGTCCCCTTTCCTGTCCGGGCCACGATTCCATGACTGCGCCAATGTCGCGGTGCGGCGTCGCATAGAAAAGCTGGGCGGGCTGGAGCGGATGGAGGAGGCCACCGGTCCGCGAGATGTGCTGCGCGCCTGCACTTCGCTGTCGGTCCCGCTGCTGCTCATGCATGGCACTCAGGACGAGACGATACCCGTGACCCAATCGAGGATTCTCACGCAGCGTCTTCTCGAGCTCGGGAGTACCGAGGGTATCGATTTCGAATATTGTGAAATCGATACCGGTCATGGAGGGTTGTCTCAGCTCAACGTGGTGGGCAGGCGGGTAGTGCGCTTCTGCCTTGCTCGGTCCGGATTCGGTTACTCCGGCATCAGCGACCCTTGTCGCCGACGGGGCCCAGAGACCTTCCCGCTGAGCCGGGAAACTGGGCGTTCGCGAGCCTGACCAACGAGCGAGACTGGTGATGATCCCGCCCGATTCGC
>DASYMC010000122.1:0-2307 GCA_036009255.1 Pseudonocardiaceae bacterium | reverse complement strand
CGAGACTGCCGTTGCAGGGCTTCAGCGGTGGTACGAGCGTCCTGGACCATGGTCTGAACCCGGGTTTGGGCCTGGTCAACCATATCTTGGGCTGCCACGCGTGCCTCGGACAGTAATTGTGCGCAGTGGTTGCGGGCCTGGCCGAGCATCCTGTCCGCTGTGGCATGGGCTTGCTCCCTCACCTCGACGGCCACTTTCTGGGCAAGGCCCAGCATCTTGGCGGCCTGCATATCGTGATCAGCATCGCGCGCGCCGACCTCGCTGGTCGGTGGCCGCAGCGGCGGCATGAGCGGCGCCAGAGACGGCGGCGATTCAGGGTTGTGCCCAGGGTCGAGCGGCGCGTTGCGCAGCTGTGCATCGAGTTGGGCCACCTGCCTGCGCAGCTCGTTGTTCTCCTCCATCAAGCGGGTCAGCTCGGCGCCAACCCGGTCGAGCAGGTCATCCACCTCGTCTGGGTGGTAGCCGGGCTCACCGACCGGCGGCGTGCTGAAGCTCACGTCACGAACTTCGGTCAGGGTTAACGGCATCGCGTCACCTCAGGTCCTCCTCGAACGGCGGTCTTGGCTGGTGTCTCGGCCCCGACGCCCACGACAAGTCCTGCCACACCACACCACGGCTTGTCTGCTAACGAGCCAGTGACACAATTCTCACGGCCTAAACCACGAAAACACCGCCTCGCCCTCGGCCGCAGGGCATGGCGTGGTGCCCTCCTCGGGACGCGCCGCAGCCACTGCCCGGTGCCCGCCAGCCTTGTCGCCCACCACAGTCGCGGGCACTGCGAGAAGATCATCGGCCGCGTCCGCCGAGGGATGGCCAGCCTGTGGTGGCGTTGCTCGCGCGGGGGCTTCCGAAGCAATGGTTGCGCCAAGTGCCCGCGCCCAGCCAACCCCCAGCTCCTCGCCTGCCCGCCGAGCATCCGCGTAGATCCAGCCCCGCCGGAGGTGACCAGTCAAGCCATCCGCTGCGGGACCTGACGGCCGCACCACCACGGCCACAGCACCAGGCATGTGCTCATCAAGGCAATGCCTGCCCGAGTGACCATGCTGATCAACACGACTCGGCGGCACATCAGCATTGATCCGCTCACCACGCAACCAGTCATAAATCGGCGTCTGCCCCACAGGGCCGACACCGTAGAGCCCTCACCGACAGCGACAGCATCCACAGGATGTGGGTACCTGCTGTGGATAGACGCTGCGGCTAGGAAGGGCAAAAGACGGATGACGCAGAGCAGCGCCGGTCCGGAGCAGCAAGCTGACGACAGCAGTGACGACAACGTAGGCGACAACCTGGCACCACCTGCACCATCCCTGGCCGGGTCGCGGCGCGGATCGAGGCCGGACAGAGGGCTTGCACGCTTCTGGGGGTTAAGGGGTCGCAGGCGTGGGTCCTGTCGTTCCGATCGCCATAACAACCGGCTTGCGCCCTTGGTGCCGCATGTCGTCCTGGGGACGGAAAACTCGGTTGAGTCTCATCAGGGGGTATCGGATGATCGGGTGGGTGTCTGCCGAACCTGCTCCGCCCGGTTACCGGTTCGTGGCCGCGTGGTCCATCCAGGCTGGTTGGTTGGTGTGCCAGCGGCTTCAGCCTGGGGATGAGCAGGATCTTTACGAGGCGGTCATGGTCTCCCTGGAGCACCTGCGGCCCTGGATGCCGTGGGCGCGAGGGTACACCCCGGGGGTGGCCGCCGAGTTCGTGGAACGTCATGGCGGGCAGTCCGATCAGACTCCCGTGGATGAGGCGTTCTATGTGATCCGCGATCGCCGGGGACGCTTGCTCGGCGGGTGCGGGCTGCACGCCCGGCTCGGCGCGCACCGCCTGGAGATCGGCTACTGGGTCCACGTGCGTCACACCCGCCGCGGCGTCGCCACCCTGGCCTCGGCTGCCCTCACCGAGCTAGCCTTGACGATCCCCGAACTCATGGCGGTGGAGATCCACCACGACCAGGCCAACCTCGCCAGCGCGGCCGTCCCTGCCAAACTGGGCTATGAGCACGTAGCAACCTGCCGCGATACTCCGGAGGCACCCGGCGAGATCGGCATTGAGTGGCGGTGGCGCATGGGCCGGGCTGGCTGGCCGAACAGCCCGGGCGCTCAGCTTCTGGCCGCTGCGCGAATGACGGCCTCTTGATGCGATCCTGCCGGGTGGCCGGACTGCATTAGGTCGCCGGGATACCCACCAGTCCCAACGCGCAAGATCATCAGACGACGTTGACGCTCGGGATTTCTCTCACACACCGAGTTCGCCAAGCCACGACAGTCAAGGGCCACCGCCACTTCGGCGCATGCACCGATTCTGCATTCAAGA
>DASYMC010000121.1:0-8832 GCA_036009255.1 Pseudonocardiaceae bacterium | reverse complement strand
GGAAGCTGTGGTGCGCGTAGTCCAGCTCTTCGATGAACAGGTCCCAGAACCAGGGCCGATCGAGGTCGAACTCGGCGAGGTTCTTCATGAACTGCTCGATCACCCACTCGCTCATGAACTCCTTGAACGAGCGCGCACGCGCGTCGAGCGGAGTGAGGTACTCCATGGCGGTTCCGGTGAGGGCGAGGAACAGCCGCCAGGATCGCCACCACATCTTGTCGACCAGGTACTGGGCCCGTTCGCGGGAGCCGTTCTCCAGCAGGGTCCGCATCACCGGGTGGCCGATCTGGGCGTGGCGGGCCTCGTCGGTCTGGATGCTCGCCAGCGTCTTCTCGAACAGGTGGTGGTGGGCGCGGTCCGCCATGGCCGCCATGGCGATGAACTGGAGGTTGGAGAAGCCGGCTCGAACACGAAGTTGAGCTGGATCGCGAGGTCGATCGCGTCGGCGGCGAGGAACATGTCGTCGAACAGGTGACGGGCGGCGATCGCCACCCACTCGTTGGTGTGATACGCCTTGTGAGTCCAGTCGAAATTGCCGTCGTAGGCCAGCATGTCGTGGCCGATCAGCAACGGGATTTGGGTGTGGCGGATCTCGTCGAGCGCGCCCAGGCTCGCCATCATCCGCCAGGCGCTGTCGCGCCCGAAGCGAGCCATGCGCAGCTCGGCGACCGCGCCCGCGTATTCGGCGAGGGCGATCGCGCCGTTGTGGAACTTGACCAGCTGTACCCAACCGGAGTCGAGGTCGTCGAAGAGGTGGGCCTTGCTGAGCGCGGCGCGTACGCCGAGCACGGCCGCGTCCTTGTCGCGCTGATTTGCGACATATTCGCGGTAGGTCGTGCGGTAGACCTCGTTCCAGCCGCGCCACGCGTCGTGCGCCAGCCAGGGCTGGCCACTGAGCTCCTCAGGGAAGAGCTCTCGCTCGTCGACGTAGCGGGGGACGGCGCCTCCCACCACGAGGTCCTTGCCAGCACGCCCAGGGGAGACCACCCACCGCGGCCAGGCCCACGCACTGCGATGCGCTGCAGGATGTGCCGGTGCCGCTTGGGCTTGTCAAGCAACCGCCGCCCCGCCGCCCAGACTCCGAGCAATAAGGCTGGGACCAGTGAGAAGACCGCGCCGATGATGCTGCCGTGCACCCATTCCAGCGCTCGGGTCGCTGTTGCTGTCAGCGGATCCGAAGTGGAGCTAGCCTTCGTGCTGAGGAAGGAAAGGTCAACCGGCTATCCAGCGTGCGGAACAGCACGGTTGTCTCCTGCCGTCATGACCGATACAAGGCCTGTCGAGGCTCGACCATTACAGCGGACGGCTTCCGGTACGGCGCCGAGCTGTGGCGCGCACGTCCGCAGACGCAGATCGCGGTGCGCACGCTTGACCAGCATCACGAGTGTAATTGGGGTCTAGGAATACAACAGCGTTAACGGCTCGTTTGCGATCACACATCCAGATAACCCACACCACTTTTCGGTGTTGGGTCTTGGTAACCTACGCTCGGCTGAGCAGTTGCAGGTACGGTCTCCTGAACAACCACCGTAGAATCCGCCGGAGCTGCTTCAGCAGGAGCCAACTTAGTGGCGACACCCTCAGCGTCTTCGAGTAATAGCGGCATCGCACCTACCAGGTCTTCACCGCGCTTATTGATGCGCTTGACACCAGGGCCTATCGGTTGAGCCTGGCGAGCAATCAGCTGCAGGCTCTGCAGGCAGTCACCGAGACCGTCGGCGGTGCGGCCGAGCACAGCACCGATGATGAAAAGATAGACGGCCAATGTGGCGATAAAGCATGTGATGACGACTATAGTTAAAATGACAAGACTCATTCCTGACCCTTTCCGGTCGGATTCCGTGCGCTGTCAGTTGCGACCCGGTACGTCACCAAGGCGCTGGGCACGAGGCGCGGTCTCCGGGATGGGGCTAGCCAGCCAGGCCGAGGTTCCCCGCGATACCGGGCCCCTCGTGCCCAACCACATCGACAGCCACCCCTCCGGTTAGCCTGATCGGCCCTCTCGCATGGTGCTACTTGCAGATGCGGGTAGTCAAGCTCCTTCTAGGTGCAGCTGCGGTTACCGTCCCTAAAGTACTCCTCATTTGCGACTCCTATGGGCCCCCCGAGCTATCCGCTGTGAGGAGACCGTCACGAGCGCCGCTGACGTGCCGTCATGCAGGTGGGGCCGCATTGTCCACCTGGCAACACGTACGCTCACTCTGAGGATGGCGCGGACAGCCAGGGAAATGCACGGCACCGCGCTGGCGAGCGCCGGCGGTGAGTGCCGGGGAGAAGGAGCGATGTGTCAGCCTCTGATCAGGCGCGAGCTCTTGCGCTGACCGCGGCCAACGCGGCGGCAGGCAAGAAGGCGCACAATATCACCGTGCTCGACGTGTCTGACCAACTTGTGATCACGGACTGTTTCGTGATTGCTTCGGCGCCCAACGAGCGCCAGGTTCAGGCCATTGTGGACGCTGTTGAGGAGAAGATGGCGGCTGCAGGAAGCAAGCCGGTGCGCCGGGAAGGCGCCCGTGAGGGACGCTGGGTGTTGCTGGATTTCGTCGACGTGGTGGTACACGTGCAGCATGTCGAGGAGCGTTCTTTTTACGGTCTCGAGCGGCTGTGGAAGGACTGCCCGGCTATTCCTTTCGATGTCGACGCCACTGAGGCGGACGAGTCGGAGTGACCCTGCGGCAGCTCGTGCTCTGGAGGCATGGCGAGACTGACTTCAACGCGGAGCAACGGATTCAGGGTCAGCTTGATTCGAAGTTGACCGCCAACGGCCTTGGCCAGGCGCGCCGGGCGGCCCGTTCGCTGGCGGAGCTGGGGCCGGCGATATTGATGGCTTCCGACCTGTCCCGTGCCGGAGACACCGCAGCCGTGCTCGCCGCCGAGACCGGGATGCCAGTTCAGATCGACAAGCGGTTGCGGGAAACCAATTGTGGGACGTGGCAGGGTCTGACCCACGCCGAGGTGGAGATGCTCTGCCCGGGCGGTATCCAGACCTGGCGGGGCGACCCTCAATGGGCGCCGCCGGGCGGTGAGACGCGGGTGGAAGTGGCTACCCGGGCCGCGCATGTGGTCGCTGAGCTGGACGCGGACGGTCTGGGCAGCGCGGTGTTGTGTACTCACGGCGGCCTGATCGCCGGGCTGACCCCCCTGCTCCTCGGCTTGCCGGTGCTGTGCTGGTCGGTGTTCGGAGGGATCAGCAACTGCCACTGGACGGTGCTTGTACGCCGGGACTCCAGGTGGCGGTTGTTGTCGTATAACTGTGCCGCTCCTGTATGACGAGTCATTGTTCCGCCGCCGAGGGGGCGCTCAGCCCTACGCTGATGATCGTGACCGTTGCCATCGTCACCGACTCCACCGCTTATTTCCCTGACGGGTTCGCCCAACGCAGTGGTGTCCGGCAGGTTCCATTGCATGTCCTGGTTGACGACACCCACTGGCTGGACGGGGTGCAATTCGGATCGGCAGCGCTGGTAACGGCCCTTGCGCGGCGAGCGTCGGTGACGACCTCACGGCCGACACCAGCGGAGTTCGAGGCGGTGTACACCGAGGCCATCCGGGCTGGCGCCGACACCGTCGTGTCAGTGCACCTGTCTCGGGCGCTGTCCGGCACTTGGGACTCCGCGAGATTGGCTGCTGAGAATGTCGGAGCGGAGCGGATCCGAGTGGTCGACTCCCGCTCCACCGGGATGGGCCTGGGGTTCGCGGCACTCGCCGCCGCTGCCGTTGCGGCGGAGGGCGGCGATCTGAACGCCGTGTGCGATACCGCGGCCAGGGTCGGCGCCCGTACCCGGGTGTTCTTCTCCGTGGACAGCCTCGACTATTTGCGCCGGGGCGGCAGGATCGGCCAGGCGACTGCTCTGCTCGGCACAGCCTTGTCCGTCAAACCGCTGTTGCACGTCGATTCTGGCCGCGTTGTTCCGCTGGAAAAGGTCCGTACCGGTACGCGGGCGCGGGCTCGGCTTGTCGAGCTGGTAGCGCAGGCGGCTGGGCCGTCCCCATGCGCCCTTGCTGTGCATCACCTCGGCGCTGCTGAGCGCGCCGCCGACCTTGTCGAGCAGCTGCGGTCCCGAATCCCGACAGTGTCCGAATGTCTGATCTCCGAGGTCGGGGCGGCGATCGGTGCGCACGCCGGCCCGGGGATGCTCGGTGTCGTGGTCCTACCCGGAGCCATCAACGAGCGCCTCGCCGTTGACTAAAGGTGGCTGCGGCCGTGCGTGGATCGAGCACCGGCCTGCCGCGAGGAGATCAACCTGGCGACGCGTTCGGCGTCCCGCCCGACCCCGTGAATCATCGACGATGACATCGCGTAGAGAAAAAGCAGACCGACGAAATACAGCCCAGGCTGACTCGGAATGACTCCGCTATGGCGCCATGGCTCCTGCGCACGGAAATCAGGGAGATCGATCCAGGAAAAATTTGGATCGAAACCCGTGCACCAGACCACATTGGACACCGTGAGGACTCGTTGGTCCGCCAGCAGCGGCAGCCCTTCCGATGCGCCGACGACCCTGGGCACGCGTTCAATCCCTGCCGCAAAAAAATCGCGGGGTTTAACGCGGATGAGTGGGCCGCCGCGGGAAAGCACCCTCGATTGGATCCGCCGGCCGATGGAGTTGTTGACGGTCAGCACCCGGTGAAAGAGGACTCGGAGCGTCAGGCGCACCAGCAGCAATCGGGCCGCAACGCCTTCGAGCCGGACTGGGACATGACCGACACTGCGACCCGACAGCCACGTGGGCTGTCTGCCTGCGACATCGAGGGCGATATCAGCCCCCGAGTTTCCTGCACCCACAACAAGGACGCCGCCATCACGCAGCTGGGCCGGATTACGGTATTGGTCAGAATGCAGTTGCAGGATGCTGGCGTCAAGCTCCATCGCGAACTCTGGCACGGTCGGTCGTTGGTAGCTGGACATTGCCACCACCACGTTGTCGGCCTCAATCCGACGGTCTTGTGACGCCAGGATATATCGGTTTCCCGCTCTGGAGAGCCTGTCGACGCGGAAGCCAGATCGAATCGGAAAATCGAATCGCGCGGCGTAAGCTTGCAGGTAGTCAGCCATCTCATCTCTGGTGGGGAACGACCATACGCTCGCCGGGAAAGGCCAGCCGGGGAGCCCGTCGTAACATGCGGGTGTGAACAGACGAAGCGAGTCCCAGCGCTGACGCCACGAGTCTCCGATCCGCTCGCCCGCATCCACAATCACGAATGGCTGGCCGAACTGCGCCAGGTAGTAGCCGACCGTGAGACCCGTCTGGCCACCGCCGATCACCACGGTCTCGAAGCGCTCGGTCTCAGGCGGGCTACCAGTCCTTCCCGACTCGCCGGGGCTACTCATCGCCGAACCTCCGATGGTCGCATGACTCCCCGACAGTGACCGGGGCGCACGTGGGAATTACCGTGATTTGTCCACAACTACCCCTGTTATCCACAGTTGAGGACTGCGGTCATCGAGCATCGGAAGGGAATCGTCCTAACGTCGCCACGTGACCTTGCTCCCCAGCTTCCCATCCATCGACGTTGGCGATCCCCAACAGGTCCGAGCGCGGCTTGTGCCGTTGCGCGGGACCCCCGGCCGGGTATCGGAGCACGATGGACCTGACGCGGCCGTCGACTCCCCGCATGATTCGCCACCCCAAGCGCGACCGCACGGTGAACGTGACTTACCCGCCGCATCGCAAGCCGGTCGGCTGGTCCGGTGGTGGGTGCCCGCACCGCTGCGGGAAGCTCGGTGGGACGCCGGCCGGCCGGCAGCCCTCATTTTGTCCCTGGTTGCGGCACTGGCCGCAGCAATCGCCGCGTTCGGGGTGTGGCGGGATCGTCCGATGCCGGAACCCGCTCCCGCCCTACCAGTCGTCACCGCCGCTGCCGCCAAGTCTCCGTCACCGCCGCCACAGCCAGGGCCGGCCCACGATGTAGTGGTGAGCGTGCTGGGTCGGGTGGCCCACCCTGGCTTGATTCGGCTGCCAGACGGTACCCGGGTCGCTGATGCGCTGGCTGCGGTTGGCGGAGCGCTGCCCGGCACCGACTTGCTGGGCCTGAACATCGCCCGGCGGCTATCTGACGGCGAGCAACTGCTGGTCGGTGTGGCGCCTCCGCCGGGGCAGCCGGCCAGCAGCCAAGCGGCCGGCAGTCCCAGTGGACCTCAGGTAGTGGACCTCAACACGGCGACCCTCGAGCAGCTTGACGGGTTACCCGGCGTGGGCACCATTACTGCCCAGCGCATTCTTGACTGGCGCAGCGCGCACGGTCGCTTCACGTCGGTGGATCAGCTCCGCGAGGTGAGCGGGATCGGTCAGGCCCGGTTGAACCAGCTCAAGCGTCGGGTGCAGGTGTGACCGTCGAGGTGATGACCGCCGGGTCCTCTCGTTCCCGGGTGGCGCAGTGACGGCCGTGGACCCGCATGCCCCCACAGCGGTACGCCATGATCTGCGCCTTGTGCCCGCCACCTGCGTCGGCTGGGTCGTGGTGCTGTGCGGTTTATGCCTCGGGTCCTTGGCCGCGGCCATGCTGGGCGCCGCCGGTTTGCTGGCGGCCGGAGCTGCCACGCTACGCAATCGTTCGGCAGTGGTCCTCGCGATCGGCGGGGTGGCTGCAGCTCTAGCCCTGGTGGTCGGGACGCAGGCATGGCAGGTCGAGCATCATCCGGCGCGGGCAGCTGCCGAACGCGGTTCGTCGGCGACAGTGGTGGTGCACTTGCGGGATGACCCGAAGGCGGTACCGTCGCCCGGCTACGGTGGTCGGCAATCCCAGCCCCAGCGAGTGGTGATCCACGCGGAGCTTGAGGTTGCGGAAATCGCTGGGCATCAGTGGCGGACTGGTGGCCGGGTCATCCTGTTGGCACCCGCACGGGACTGGATTAGCCTGCTCCCCGGCCAGCGGGTGCGGGGCAGCGGGATGCTGAGGACCCCAGACCGACCCGATTTGACGGTCGCTGTGCTTCAGGTACGAGGTGGGCCAGAGGTACTGACGGCGCCAACCGCAGGTCAACGGGTTGCCGAGCGGCTGCGGTCGGGTTTACGGCTGGCGGCGAGGGTTCTGGATCCCGAGCCGGCCGGACTTCTTCCGGGCTGGTAGTGGGCGATACGTCGGCGATGGTGCCTGCCGTGCAGGCGGACTTCCGCATCGCCGGGCTCACGCATCTCATTGCCGTATCCGGCACCAACGTGGCGATCTTGTGTGGAGTCGTCCTGGGGTTGGCTCGGCTGGCTCGGCTGGGACCGCGGACGGTGGTGGTCCTGGCCGGTCTGGCTCTGGTCGGTTTCGTTGTGCTGTGCCGGCCGTCGCCGAGTGTGCTTCGCGCGGCTGTGATGGGTGGGGTCGCCCTACTGGCTCTGGTGCTCGGGCGGCGTCGCTGCGCAGTTCCCGCGCTGTGCGCTGCCGTGCTCGTGCTTCTGGTGGTCGACCCCGCGCTCGCTGCTGACCCAGGTTTCGCGCTGTCCGTGCTGGCTACCGGTGCCCTGGTGCTGCTCGCTCCGGGCTGGGCGGAGGCGTTGCGCCGCCACGGGGTGCCACCGGGGATCGCCGAGGCACTCGCGGTGCCCGCCGCCGCACATGTGGTCACCGCACCGGTGGTGGCTGGTCTGTCCGGCCAAGTGAGCCTGGTGGCGATCCTGACCAACCTGCTGGCCGCTCCCGCGGTGGCGCCGGCAACAGTGCTCGGCGTGCTGGTCGCGATCGTCGCGGCAGTGCATCCCGCGGCGGCGGTCCTCGTGGTTCATCTGGCCGGACCGGTGGTGAGCTGGCTGGTGGGTGTCGGACACCAGGGGGCGGCAGTCCCCGGCGGGGTGGTGCGGTGGCCGGAAGGAATCGTCGGCGCGCTGGCGCTGGCGTTGATTGTCGTGGTGGTCCTGCTCGCGATGCGAGCCCACCGGCTGCGTGTTCTTGCCGTGGCGGGGTTGGTTGGCGCCTTGCTCGTGCTCGTGCCGACAAGGTTCGTCTCGCCCGGCTGGCCAACCGCGGGCTGGGCGATGGTGAGCTGCGACGTCGGTCAAGGCGACGCGGTGGTGCTTGCTACCGCAGAGCCCGGCCGAGCAGTGCTCATCGACGCTGGCCCCGACCCCGGACCGGTATCGAGTTGTCTCGACCGCTTAGGCGTGCGACGACTCGCGCTCGTGGTGATCAGCCACCTGCATGCCGACCACATCGGCGGGTTGGTCGGCGCGCTTCGAGGACGGACGGTCAGTGCCGTCGCGCTCGGTCCCGGACGAAGCCCCCCGTGGGCGTTCGGCCAGGTCTTACGCACCGCGGCGGTGGCCAGGGTGCCGGTCGTCGCGCTCACCGCGGGTCAGCGGCTGTCCTGGCCCGGTCTGGACCTCGATGTGCTGGCCCCGCTACGGGACCCGCCAGCGGTCGAGCAGCATCCGGCCGAGGTCGACGGCACCACGGTGAATAACACCTCGGTGGTGCTCAGAGCGACCACGTCTGCTGGCCGGGTGTTGCTCACCGGAGATGTGGAGCTCGACGCTCAGGCCGACCTGCTCGCGAACAGCACGGATCTACGTGCTGAGGTACTGAAGGTTCCGCATCATGGCTCTCCTTGCATGCAGGTAGTACCCTATTACGGTGACCGTGCGCGCAGTTATCTACTGCCGGATCAGCGAAGACCGCAGCGGTGAAGGCCTGGGCGTGGCCCGCCAACGCGAAGCGTGTGAGCAGCTCTGCGCCGCCCGCGGCTGGCATGTAGTCGAGGTCCTGGAGGAGAACGACCGCAGCGCATCGACCACCAAAGCCCGGCCGCTGTTCACGCGCCTGCTAGAGATGGTCGAAGCGCGCGACGTCGACGCCGTGGTTGTCTGGCACGTTGACCGCTTAGTGCGTCGGCTGGTCGACCTGGAG
>DASYMC010000120.1:0-3403 GCA_036009255.1 Pseudonocardiaceae bacterium | reverse complement strand
GCTGCCCACATCCCCGAAACCAACCCGAAACGATCAATCCTCACGGAAATAGATCAACTACCGACGTATTCGCGGATTCGGGTCAGACCGGCCAGAATTAATCATACGCAATAGGCACCGAGATGTCACCATGGCGACCAGATCATTGCTGTCGTGATCAACGTGCTCGCGGCTCGCAAGGTCTAGGCGCCCGACGACGCATCACGCTCGGCGCCCGCCACAACTTGATAGTCCCGCAGCCTAGCTATGGCTGGTCGAGTCACACCCGATGGTTAAGACGAGATGTGGGCGGATGGCCAGGTCTGGTGAGTCAGCGGAATGGGGCGGCGGAGTGGAACGACAAGGTGAAGATCGATGATCGCCTTTCGGGTGAGCTCCAATGGCGCTTTTTCCAGTTTAAGTGTCGCGGTGACCGTGCACTTGCCGCTTCGCAGTGCCACCAGGTCGCCCCGTCGCACCACTGCGGCGACCCCGCTTAGGTCAAAGACCACGGTCAATTCAAACTCGAAGGTGTGGGCTGTGGCCTCATTGACGATCAGGTCGACGGAGGGATGGTGGGTCGAGACGATGCGGTGGCTAGCGAGCGCCACGACCTCTTCGCTGCCGGGGTTGGCCAGCGTGCGTTGGGCTGCCTTCGTCAAGTCGCTGTATTTGCACCAACCGGATATCACCATGTCACCAAAGTCAAGGTTGAGCAGCCCATCGACCACGGTGGCGATCTCCTGCCAAATGGCCTGCCATGCGGAAGCCGACAAGCCGCCCAGGCCTCGGATCGGGGACTGCAGCACACCCTGTTCGCTTAGCGTGTCGGCAAGGGTATCCGCGGTGTTGTCTGCGGTCTCGCCTAGCAGGAACGTCCGTGCCGACAACGGCTCAGTAAGGCTGGGCGAGCTCATTGGCTTACCTCCTCCAGGACCTGCAGGCCGCTATCCGCGTGTGGCTGCAGGCGCACCGCGCACGTCGGCACGGAACGTTCTGTTCGTGACTCCATTACTTCGACACCGGGGCCAGGGGTGGCTGCGGCCACAGCCCGAACGTGAGCGTGTACCCACTTCGGTCCCTTCCGGGCCTGCACGGCAAGTAGGAGCAATAGCCCGAGCAAAAGCGCTGCGCTGAGCACAAGCAGCGCGATAATCAGGGGCCAGAACCAGGGCATCGGATCGATGCGAGATACAGGAACAGCCGGTGGTACCACGATAGGAGGCGGGGGTACCACGATCGCCGGAGGGGGATCCGGCGAAGGGATCTCTACGGGTGGCGGAGGGGGTTGGTCAACGGTCACGGCGATAGTCCAGCCGCAAAGGACTCGAGTCCCAGCAAAGGGTGTCTGACTCATTATTCGGTTGTTGCCGGGGTGATTGCTCACCAGGGCTAGGCGCATAGCCGCGACTGCTTGCCGCGCCTGGGCTTCTGTGAGGTTAATCAGATTCGGCACGGTTGCTTGGCATACTGGGGGGACTGGCATGGGCTGTATGGGCTGTATGTGCGGTATATGAAAGTATGGCTGGGGTGGATAATGACGAGGCCCCGAGGGCGTCCGACTGGGTTTTTTCGACGGTGGCTCGGAAGAGTCTCCTGAACAGAGTGACGGATCTGCCCAGCACGGATTCGTTACAGCAGCGTTGATGGCAGTTCTGCTCCGGCCAGGTAACGTCACGAAGTTCGCGAAGGGCGCGGATTTGGGGGCTGCCGTGTAGCCTGGGCCAGCCGTGGCCTGAGTTGATCCGGCTCCAAGGAGCATACCTGCCACCATCGCCGCTACGGCAAGCACCCAGCGAATGAAGCGATGGTTGGAAGACATCATGCCTCCCGCAGGATCAGCTGTAATGCCTGTGACCACAGTGCTCCAGGGCTGATACGCCGTCAACTGAATAAGCGAATGGCGGCCCATTAGGCCGCTACTATGGGTTACATCTTTATGCTGATTTGGAGCTCAAAACTGCTGTTCTGCGGATAACCCCGGTCTACCGTGTCGGCGAGGCAGTGGCTGGGCCGTGCGTCAGCCTGTCTTCGCTCGCGCGAACGCCCAGCGGCAGGGTGAAATCGGTGACGCCGTAGGGTGCCAGCAACCTCCGCCGAGCGTGCCGCGAATGGATCTCCAGGCACGATTGTGGCTTCACCGCGGGGATGAAGATCCGGTGGTTATCGATCTCCCGGACGAAGCAGGCATGATGGACCTCATGACGCTGGCGGACCTCGACGCAGCAGGCGCTTTCCTGCGCGACTTCGCGACGCGCCATGGGATCCGGCGTCTGGCGTTGTTCGGCTCAGTGCTACGTGGGGACGAAACTCCTGGCAGTGACATCGACCTGTTCGTGGAGTTCGAGGAGGCCGGACACCCGGCCTGCTAACCATGGCGAAGATGGACTTGGAGCTCGGTGCGGTCCTCGGGCGGGAGGTCGAGCTGCGGACCTACGAGGACCTCAGTAGGTACTTCCGGGATGATGTCCGGGCACAGGCGCGTGTGCTCTATGCCGCTTGACGACGAGGTCCGGGTTCGCCATCTCGTGGAAGCGGCGAGCAAGGCAGTGTCCTACGCGAGCGGTCGGAGCCGGGCTGATCTCGATGATGACGAACTGTTGCGCCTCGCCCTCACGAAGCTCGTTGAGATCGTTGGCGAAGCGGCGAAGTACATCAGCGACGACTTGCGCAAATCCCGCCCAGAGGTGCCGTGATCAGCGGCTTCGCGGATGCGTGACCGGCTAATACACCACTACTTCGACATCTACCTGGACGTGCTCTGGAGCACAGTGACCGACGATCTGCCTCGGTTATCGGCAATCCTGCCGGACGATCTAACCGCTGATGGCTCAGCTCCGATGGCCGCCGATCGGCGCCGCATCGACGAGCAGTAGCCGAACCGCTTCAGACGACCCCTGGGCACGAACCGACGTCCAGTGACAGAGTCAGATCGGGCAAATAGGCCGTACAGGTTACTCGGGCCGTGGGGTTGACCGGCCAGCCCTAGCGCCCGGTGGCTGCTCAAACAGCGGTACCGCCTCGAGTCACGCCGCAGACTCGCGTTGCCGACCGACCGTTTCCGGTACGGCGGATGCGCGGCACTCGATCAGTCGAGCCAGGCCGGAGAGATGTCCCTAACCTTCTCCGCGACGAACGCGACATAGTACAGCGGCTCGCCCTGCACGGACAGGCGGTGCCGGTAGCGCTCCTTGGATAGGGGCCGGATGACTTCCTCGTCAAACATCCGACGGATCAGGTTGCTGAAACCGCTCGAATCGCGCTTTGTGACGAATTCCTCCTTGAGGGTAAAGGCCACTAGACCCGGGGTGGAGATGAGGTTGTAGGCGACGGCGAAAGCGTGCGGCGGTATGTCGTCGAATCCCAGCGCGGCCACCGTCGTCATCGTGTTGAGGTTGGCTCCGGCGAGCGTGTCGCGCTCATC
>DASYMC010000119.1:0-6272 GCA_036009255.1 Pseudonocardiaceae bacterium | reverse complement strand
TGTTCATCGCACTGGAGGTGCTCAGCCTGCCGCTGTACCTGATGTGCGGGATGGCTCGGCGGCGCAGGCTGTTGTCCCAGGAGGCGGCGGTCAAGTACTTCCTCTTAGGAGCGTTTTCCTCTGCTTTCTTTCTTTATGGGGTGGCGCTGCTGTACGGCTACGCGGGCTCGGTGCAGCTGTCCCGGATCGCCGAGGCCTCGGTGGGCACCGATCGGTCGGACACCTTGTTGTTCGGAGGCCTCGCGCTGTTGGTGATCGGGCTGCTGTTCAAGGGCTCGGTCGCCCCGTTCCACACCTGGACCCCGGACGTCTACCAGGGCGCGGCGACGCCGGTGACGGCGTTCATGGCGGCCTGCACCAAGGTCGCCGCGTTCGGCGCCATCCTGCGGGTACTGACGGTGGCGTTCGAGGGCACCCGCTGGGAGTGGCGCGGCCTGCTGTGGGGTGTGGCGATCGTGTCGATGGTGGTCGGTGCGGTGCTGGGCCTGACGCAGACGGACATCAAGCGGATGATCGCGTACTCCTCGGTGGCGCACGCCGGATTCCTGCTGGTCGGGGCGATCGCGCTGACCGCGCAGGGCCTGTCCGGCACGATGTTCTACCTGCTCGCCTACGGCTTCACCACATTGGCCGCCTTCGGGGTGGTCACGCTGGTGCGCGATGCCGACGGCGAGGCCACCCACCTTTCCCAGTGGGCCGGGCTGGCCAAACGATCGCCCTTGACCGCTGCGGTGTTCGCCTTCCTGCTTTTCGCGCTCGCCGGTATTCCGCTGACCAGCGGATTCACCGGAAAGTTCGCGGTGTTCAGCGCCGCGCTGGCGGATGGGATGGCGCCGCTGGTGGTGGTGGCGCTAGTGGCCAGCGCGGTGGCCGCGTTCTTCTACCTGCGGGTGGTGGTGCTGATGTACTTCAGCGAACCCGCCGCAGACGGTCCGACGGTGAGCGTGCCCGGCGCCTTCACCACCGCCGCGATCACCCTCGGTGTCGTGGTCACCCTGCTGCTCGGGGTGCTCCCCACCTTCGCTCTCGACTGGGCCGCGCTCGGCGCGTTCGCCTCCTGACGTGGTAATGAGCAGATCAACGTCAGAGCAGCTCGCCGGTGTGGACCTCGCCGATCCGGAGCTGCGCGCCTTGTTGGAGCGGGGCTTGCAAGAGGTGGAGGAGCTGCTGCGCCGGGAGGTGCAAAGCGAGTTCCGCTTCCTCACCGAAACATCACTGCACCTGGTAGACGCCGGTGGCAAACGGTTCAGGCCGCTGTTCACCCTGCTCGCGGGCCAATTCGGGCCGGACAAGGATCGAACGCACGAGGTGGTTCGCGCCGCCGCGGTGGTGGAGCTGGTGCACCTGGCCACGCTTTACCACGACGATGTGATGGACGAGGCCACCATGCGTCGGGGCGCGGTGAGCGCCAATGCCCGCTGGGACAACACCGTAGCGATTCTCACCGGCGATTTCCTGTTCGCGCACGCCTCCCGGCTGGTCGCCGATCTCGGACCGGATGCGGTGCGGATCATCGCCTGCACCTTCGCCGAGCTGGTCACCGGGCAGATGCGGGAGACTCTCGGACCCGTCGGTGATACCGATCCGGTGGCTCACTACCTGGCCGTGGTGTCGGAGAAGACCGGTTCGCTGATCGCCACCGCGGGTCGCTACGGCGCGATGTTCTCCGGCGCCTCCACCGAGCGGATCGAGGCGCTGCACCGCTTCGGTGAGACCATCGGCACGGCGTTCCAGATCTCCGATGACATCATCGACATTGCCTCACCAGCCGCCCAATCCGGCAAGACACCCGGCACTGACCTGCGCGAGGGCGTCCGTACCCTGCCGATGCTCTACGCGCTGGCCGAGCAAGGTCCCGGCGTCGACCGGCTCCGCGCTCTGCTGGCCGGCCCGTTGACCGACGAGGCGCTCATCGCCGAGGCGCTGTGGCGGCTGCGTGAATCGCCTGGCCTGGACCGGGCGGTGCGCACCCTGCGCTCCTACACCGACTCAGCGCGTTCCGCACTCGACTTTCTCCCGCCCTGCTCAGCCCGCGATGCGTTGGCTTCAGTCACCGACTACCTGGCCGCCCGCACCGGCTGACCCCCGCCCACCGCGGTGCACTGCCGTCCTGCTGTCGCATTCAGCGCTTGAGTTCGCGGAGTGAGGCAAGCTGGGGGGCCGTCTCGTAGGCGACCGCATCGGCGTGCTCGGGCATTCTCGCGGTGGCCCGTAGGGCCGCCTTGGTAGCGATCACGAGGTTTCGGGGAGCGGCGGCCGTACGGCCCGCGAGAGCCACCGCGGCGGCGACCACCGCCTCGTGCCCGGCGCCGTTTCCGTCGATCAAGCGGTACGCCAGCCCGGTGCGCATCGCCTCCTGGGCGTCCAGCGGCTCACCGAACAGGGCCATCGCGGCAGCGGTCTGGGGACCGACGGCGCGCTGAGCCAGCCACGTCATCCCGCCGCCGGGATGGATCCCCAGCCGCAGGAACCGTGCGTCGAACAACGCGCCCGGTCCGACCAAACGCAGGTCGCACGCCAGCGCCAGGTTGAGCCCGGCGCCCACCGCCGGCCCGTTGACCGCCGCGATGGTCGGCAGGGAGGCGTTCGCGACTGCGAGGAAGCCGGCGTAGATGCGGTGCAGATCAGACTCGGAACCCGACTGACCGGCAGCGGCGAGCGTGTCGAGGTCGGCCCCGGCGCAGAAGGCCGGAGGCGCACCAGTGATCACCATGGCGTGTACCGACTCATCGCGCTCGCATGCCGCGACAGCCCGGACCAGGCGCTCGGACAGCTCGAAGCTCAGGGCGTTGCGGCGGGCCGGATCAGACACCGTCAGGACCGCAACGCGGCCCCGGTTCTCACGTTGCACGTCCATGCCTGTGAGTGTGTAACAGTGTTCTGACCCTAAATGCCACTCACGGGGGCGGAAACGCCCTCTCCACCAGGGTGGAGAGCACCACGGCGGAGACCGTGCGGTCGACGAAATGTACCGTCCGGAGCCGTTCTAGCGCGGTCTCCAGGTGGGCGATGCTGCCGGTGCGCAGGTGCACGATCGCGTCCGCCGCACCGGAGACCGTGTAGGCCGCAACCACCTCGGGCAGCGAGGCCAGGCCGTCCCGGATCCGGGAGGGTGCCACGTTGCCCCGGCAGTGCACCTCCACGAAGGCCTCGGTGCCCCAGCCCAGCGCGCCAGGATCGACGACCGCGGTGAAGCCCCGGAGCACGCCGGCCTCGAGCAACTTGTCCACCCTGCGCTTGACTGCGGGCGCGGAGAGCCCGACGACGCCGCCGATTTCCGCGTAGCTGGAACGGGCGTCGGCGACCAGGCGCGCCACGATCTGCCGGTCGATCGAGTCCATACGCAACATTCTGCTGGCCAACCAGCAATAAAACCACATTGAAAGCTGAGTAGCCGGCCACCTACCATCGAAGTATGTCGTCAGCTCTGAGGTTAGCGCGGTCGTTGCGGGTCGGTACCACGCGCCGGTACCTGATGTGCCCGCCGCGGTACTTCACCGTGAGCTACACGATCAATCCCTGGATGGATCCCAGCCAGCCCGTGGACACCACCCGGGCGATGGCCCAGTGGAGCGCGCTGGTCGATACTCATCGCGAGCTGGGGCACACGGTGGAGCTGATCGATCCCGAGCCGGGACTGCCGGACATGGTGTTCGCGGCCAATGCGGGCACCGTCCTCGACGGCGCTGTGCTGGGCGTTCGGTTCCGCAACGCGGAGCGGGCCGCCGAGGCGGAGCACTACCGGCGCTGGTTCACCGCGCACGGCACGTCGGAGATGGTGATGCCCAGCGCGGTTAACGAGGGTGCCGGTGACCTGATGTGGACCGGCTCACTGCTGCTGGCCGGTACCGGGTTCCGTACTGAGCCGGCGGCGCACCGCGAGGCGCAGGAGGCACTCGGGGTGCCGGTGGTCTCGCTGCAGCTGATCGATCCGTTTTACTACCATCTCGACACCTGCCTGCTGGTGCTCGACGATTCGTCCGCTGACCCGCTGATCGCCTACCACCCGCCGGCATTCTCGCCCGGCTCGCGGCGAGCCCTGGCCCGGCTGTTCCCGGATGCGGTGATAGTCGGTGCAGCCGACGCGGCGTGTCTAGGCCTCAACGGCGTGTCCGACGGCCGCTCGGTAGTCCTGCCACAGGAGGCGGTCGGCCTGGGCCGCGCTCTGGCCGTCCGCGGCTTCGAACCGATCTTCGTCGACATCTCCGAACTCCGCCGAGCCGGTGGCGGCCCCAAATGCTGCACCCTGGAACTACGTCCCTGACTCCCACCCCGGCGTGTCGCCCCCTGAGGCCTAGTGTGTCGGACCGATGTGTCGGCGTGTCGCGGTAGCGTGCTCGGTGTGTCGCTCTGCGGCGTGCGGTGGAACCCTGCGCCCGGCCAGCACGTTGCACTGATCAGAACCCGCACACAACGGGAGGCTGACGACGGTGCACAACCATCTCAACGGGCTGAAAACTGCGCTGCTGCTCGGCGGGATGTCCGCGTTGGTGGTGTTGATCGGGGCATTCTTCGGCCGCACCGGGGTGCTCATCGCGCTGGTCTTCGCGGTGGGAATGAATGCCTACGCCTATTTCAATTCCGACAAACTGGCGCTGCGGGCAATGCACGCGCAACCGGTGTCCGAGCCCGAGCAGCCCATGATGTATCGGATCGTGCGTGAGCTGGCCACGGATGCGCGTCAACCCATGCCCCGGCTCTACATCAGCCCGACTCAAGCCCCTAATGCCTTCGCCACCGGTCGCAATCCGCGTCATGCCGCGGTGTGCTGCACTGTCGGTATTCTCAAACTGCTCAACGAACGCGAACTACGTGGCGTACTCGGGCATGAGCTCTCGCACGTCTACAACCGGGACATCCTCATCTCCTCCGTCGCCGGCGCGCTAGCCGGCATGGTGACCGCACTATCGAACCTGGCGCTGTTCGCCGGCCTGTTCGGTGGGGGTGACGACGACCGCCCGAACCCGATCGCGATGCTGCTCATCGCCCTGCTCGGCCCAATAGCGGCCGGCATAGTGCAGATGGCGGTGAGCCGATCACGGGAATACCAGGCTGATGCCTCAGGCGCGAGCCTCACCGGGGATCCGCTGGCGCTGGCCAGCGCGCTGCGCAAGCTGGAACACGGTACCCAGGCCGCGCCGCTTCGTCCCGAGCCGGCGCTGGCCTCGCAGTCCCATCTCATGATCGCCAACCCGTTCCGGCCGGGCGAAGGCGCAGCGCGGTGGTTCTCCACCCACCCACCGATCGCCGAGCGGGTGCAACGCCTGGAAGAGATGGCTCGACGCCAGCTGTCTTGATGGATCCCGTCACTGGGTCGAATGGGCGATGTCCATGACGTACTGGCCATAGCCGGACGTCGCCAGTGACTGGCCCAGCGCGTAACACGCGTCTGCGTCGATGAAGCCCATCCGCAGCGCGATCTCCTCCAGGCAGGCAATCCGCACTCCCTGCCGGTGCTCGAGCACCTGCACGTACTGGCCGGCCTCCAGCAGCGACTCATGGGTTCCGGTGTCGAGCCAGGCGAACCCGCGACCCAGGTCGATCAGTACCGCCCGGCCCCGACGCACGTAGTGCATGTTGATGTCGGTGATCTCTAGCTCGCCACGGGCCGACGGGGTCAGCGAGCGGGCGACCTTCACGACGTCGTTGTCGTAGAGGTACAGACCGGTGATCGCCTTGTTAGAGCGGGGCACCGCCGGTTTCTCCTCGATAGAGATCAACTTGCCGGTAGCGTCCAGTTCGCCCACGCCGTAACGTTGCGGATCCTTGACCGGATAGCCGAACAATACGCAACCATCAAGGCTGGCCACACATTGCCGCAGCCGCGCGGAAAAGCCGGGACCGTAGAAGATGTTGTCACCCAGCACCAGCGCGACCGGGTCGTCGGCGATGAAGTCCGCACCGATCACGAAAGCCTCGGCCAGGCCGTTGGGCTGTGCCTGCTCGGCGTAGTTCAGCCGCAGGCCCAGCGCGCTGCCGTCACCGAGCAGGCGCCGGAACAACGGCAGATCCAACGGTGTGGAGATGATGAGAATCTCCCGGATCCCGGCCAGCATGAGTACCGACAGCGGGTAGTACACCATCGGCTTGTCGTACACCGGCAGCAATTGCTTGCTGGTCGCGCACGTCAGCGGATAGAGCCGGCTCCCCGACCCGCCGGCCAGCAGGATACCTTTGCGAAAATGACTCTCGGTCGACATGTGCCCGCCATGTGCTGCTCTGTTGTCTGTAGCTGGCCTCTGCGAGGCTGGCCGCCCAAGCCTGGGTCATAG
>DASYMC010000118.1:0-19281 GCA_036009255.1 Pseudonocardiaceae bacterium | reverse complement strand
CCATCGCCTGCTTCCGAGGCGTTGTAGCCCCAGGCCAGCGCGGAGCTGTCACCGCCGTGGCCGCCGTTGCCGCCCGAGGTGTCGGTGTCGATGTGCTGCACGGGCACAACAGTCTGCTCGAACTTGAAGTCAGCCATGATGGTCTCCTTGATCGTGAACGGGGTCTCTGTCGGGGTGGTTCTGGCGTTCTCTCCGGGACTTGCTGTCCCGCTGAGGAGAAAACTAGAGCCAACGCCGTCCCCCGCCATCGGGGCTGCCGCCGGGTTGCGTACCGCGCGGATACCGGGACCGGCGGGGTCCTCCCCGGGCCGATTAGGGGATTCCCCCCGGGCGGCTGGTCAACCCCGCCCAGACTGCGGGCTCATCAGGCGCGTGCGCGAACGGCACCTGTTCGGCGAGGCGTCCGCGCAACGGTCATCAGCCCAGGTCGTCCTCACCCAGGCGGTGTGCCCGGATGAGGTTGGTGGAGCCGACTGTGCCCGGTGGGGATCCGGCGACGATGACCACCAGATCCCCTCGCTGGTAGCGCCCGATCGAGAGCATGGCCTGGTCTACCTGTCGGACCATCGCATCGGTGGTCTCGACCCGTGCTACCAGGAAGGTCTCGGTTCCCCACGTCAGCGTGAGCTGGTTACGCACCGGAGCCTCCGGCGTGAAAGCCAGCAACGGCAGGTGAGTGTGCAGCCGGGCCAGCCGGCGCACGGTGTCGCCGGACTGGGTGAAGGCCACCAGCGCCTTGGCCTCCAACTGCTCTCCGATGTTGCGGGCCGCGTAGGACAGCACGCCTCGCTTGGTCCGCGGCACATGATTGAGCGGCGGAACGTGCGGCGAGCCGACTTCGACCGCCTCCACGATCCGGCTCATGGTCTGGACCGACTCGATCGGGTAGCGACCCACACTGGTCTCCCCGGAGAGCATCACCGCATCGGCACCATCGAGCACCGCATTGGCCACATCCGAGGCCTCCGCCCGCGTCGGCCGGGCATTACCAATCATCGAATCCAGCATCTGCGTGGCCACGATGATCGGCTTAGCGTTCTCCCGGGCCACCTGCACCGCCCGCTTCTGCACCAACGGCACATTCTCCAAGGGCAACTCCACCCCGAGATCCCCCCGCGCCACCATCACCCCATCAAAAGCCAACACAATCGCCTCGAGATTATCCACCGCCTCGGGCTTCTCCAGCTTCGCGATCACCGGCAACCGACCACCGGGCACCACATCCATCATCCGATGCACCAGATCGATATCCGCCGGCGACCGCACGAACGACAACGCCACCAGATCCACCCGCAACCGCAGCGCGAACTCCAGATCAGCGAGATCCTTCTCCGACAGCGCCGGCACCGACACATTCATCCCCGGCAGCGACAACCCCTTGTTATCACTGACAACGCCCCCCTCAACGACCTCACACACCACCTCGGTGTCCTCCACCTTGCGCACCAGCAAGGCGATCTTCCCGTCATCAACCAGCAGCGAGTCACCCTCCCGGGCATCCTTGGCCAGCCCCGCATACGTGGTGGAAACCCGATCGTGGGTACCCGGAACATCCTCCACGGTAACCCGCACCTCATCACCGGTGCGCCACTGCACCGGACCGGTCACGAACCGGCCCAACCGGATCTTCGGCCCCTGCAAGTCGGCCAGGATCCCCACCGCCCGCCCGGCCTCATCGCTGGCCTCCCGCACCATCGAGTACACCCGAGCATGATCAGCATGGCTGCCATGACTGAAGTTGAGACGAGCCACGTCCATCCCGGCCCGCACCAACTCCCGGATCCTCTCCGGAGTAGCGGTCACCGGACCAAGCGTACAAACGATCTTCGCGCGTCGGTTCACGGCGCACACACTAGGCCGACGACGTTACGCAGGGGTGTCGACCAGATGAGCTATCACCTGGGAAAATCTGTTCAACCCTTGGTATGAGTGCCGGCCGCGCCAGTTGCGGGTGCAGGCGGTGTGTCCCATCTCGGCATGTCAACAGCACCCGGTATCCAGGAAGGGCGGGACATCCGCATCGTTGTGGCTGGGGGCGCTGGCGGCACAGCTTCTGGGGCTCGCGGTTTCTTGGCTATGTCAGTCCCGGTCGGTTTGGTATCAGGAGTCCCCTCAGGGCCGCTTTTTCCTTCGGAGCCGGCCGACGCGGCTGCTTTATCGAATATCTCACGCTTAGTGGGTGTCTGGTCGGGGTCTGGAGTGGTCGCTGGTGGGATCGCGGGTTGCGCCGGGGCTGGTTGGGGCGGTGGTGCCAGTGGATGTACCTGGCGGTGCGGCTGTGTCTTCGGCGGGAGCGGCTTGCGGGGTAGCTGGGGCGCTGGGTTGAGACGGGGAGCCGGGACCACCGCGGGCACGGCGACCACCTGGGGTGCTGGGAGGGCCGCGGCTACTTGGGGTGCCGGTATAGCGGGTGCGTTGACGGGATCGGGGGTGAGTGCTTTGGATCGTGGGTCTGCCGCGGTGGCCGGATTAGTCGCCGGGTTGGGGGCGGCCGCTGTGTCCGGTTTGGCTGGCGTGATGGCAGGGTCGGCTGCGCTCTCCTTCGACGGCGCGTCCGCCGCGGAAGCTGGCCCGACATAGACCTGCCCATGAATTGCGTTCTGGCTGTGTTGCTGCCGGATGACTAGCGCGCTCAGGGCGCCAACGGCCGTCACGGCGATCATCAGGATCGCCAACAGCACCACATTCGAGCGCATCCAGCGGATATCCATCTAATGCCCCCCGGCTGACTTCTCAAAATCCAAGCACATAAAAGAAAACGTTCTGACAGAATGAACTCGCGAAAAACAGCCCCGCGCCAGTGACTCCATGTGGATGCGGCAGACTTCCCGCGCTAGGCGTGGACCCCTCTCAGCAGCGCCGGCCCCGACTCCACTTCCAAGAGTAGGTCGCGGTTCAGCAGGGGGTCAAGAGCCGACCACTGACCGCAACGGCCGGGTCCAGCACGGTGTTCCGTGTTATGGCCCGCATCGACCTTGCATAGCTGTTACTATAACAGTGTTACAAAACTGGGCTGTCGGCGCTGGGAGATTCATACCGTGGGTAACGACTATCTTAAGGGCAACTACGCACCGGTGCGGCACGAGTGCACGACCACCAAATTGGCCGTCACCGGCACCATCCCGGCCCACCTGGACGGGCGATACCTGCGCAACGGGCCGAACCCGATCGCCCAAGTCGACCCGGAGACTTACCACTGGTTCACCGGCGACGGCATGGTTCACGGGGTCCGCCTGCGAGACGGCAAAGCCTAGTGGTATCGGAACCGCTGGATCCGCACGCCCGCCGCGGCGCAGGCGCTCGGCGAGGCTGTGCCACGCGGTGCCCCTGTCCGAGCCGGCCTGGGATTCCTGGGTGCCAATACCAACGTGCTCAGCCACGCCGGCCACACGCTGGCATTGATAGAAAGCGGGATCGCCAGCTACGAGCTCACCGAGGCGCTGGACACTGTCGGCCCGTGCGATTTCGGCGGCACTCTGCATGGCGGCTACACCGCGCACCCCAAGCGCGATCCGGATACCGGGGAGCTGCACGCGGTCTCCTATTCATTCGGCCGCGGTAATCGCGTGCAGTATTCAGTCATCGGGGTAGACGGGCGGGTTCGCCGTACGCTGGATATCGAGGTCACCGGTAGCCCGATGATGCACGATTTCTCCCTGACGGAGAAACACGTCGTCTTCTATGATCTCCCCGTCACCTTGGACTCCCGGCAGGTCCTCTCCGTCTCGGTGCCGCGTGTGCTGCGAGCGCCGGCCAGGTTGGTGCTTTCTGTGCTCATCGGCCGGGTCCGGATACCTGATCCGATCATCGCCATGGCCGGACGAGTAATGCGCGGGAACACAAGCCTGCCCTACCGGTGGAACCCCAACTACCCGGCTCGCGTGGGCGTCATGCCGCGCGCCGGTGGCCCTGACGATGTCCGCTGGTTCGATGTCGAGCCCTGCTACGTCTTCCATCCCCTCAACGCCTACGACGATGACGACACGATTGTGCTGGATGTCGTGCGGCGTCCGAGGATGTTCGTGGCTGATCGCAACGGACCCAACGAGGGTCCGACCACTTTGGACCGTTGGATCGTCGATCTTGCGGACGGCAAGGTCCGGGAGACCCGGCTCGACGACCACCCGCAGGAATTCCCCCGCATCGATGACCGGCTCACCGGCCGGTCATACCGCTACGGGTACGCGATGCAGACCGGCGCTAGTGGGGGCAATGCCGGCACCTCGGTGCTCAAGCACGACCTGCGCCACGGTCTGACCACCGCCCGGCAGCTGGGCGATCACCAGAGCATCGGCGAGGTCGTCTTCGTGCCGAACTCACCGCATTCACCCGAAGATGACGGGGTACTGATGGGATTCGTCCACGACGCAGTCACCGACCGCGGCGACCTTGTCGTCCTCGACCCCGGCAGCCTCGAGACGATCGCTGCGATCCACCTTCCGGTGCGCGTGCCCTTCGGCTTCCACGGCAACTGGCTGCCCAGTGCCGTCTGAACCCAGTGCGCGCCGCCCGGCGCCACACTAATTTGTGCTACCGCGGTGCCTGCCGCCACCAGCGAGCGCGATCCCCAGCAGCCGGGCGAGCAGCAGCACCTCCTTTTCGTGTTGCGGCAGTAGTTCTCCAGGGTGCAGCGCGTCGAGAGTCAGGAGGCCAAAAATCTCCGCGCTGGTGGCCACCGGGACAGATATGTAGGTCCGGTAGTTGTAGTTCCGGCCAGCCGGGAATCTGGTGGGATCTTCCGTGGTGATGTCCTGTTTGAGCTCCGGCCGGCGGGCTTCCAGCAACTTGAAGACCTCCAGGTGGCTGGGTTCGGAGCTGGAGAACTCCGTTCGCGGTTTCGCGTCCCGCCCTGCGTATATTCTGCAGACCAACCTCTGCTCGTGGTCATCGTGTTCGTAGTCGAAGTAGCATGACCGTGCCCGTGGTACATCAGTGAATTGGACGACCGAGTTCACCACCGCCTGCTTTGCTGCTCCCCTTGCTTCGACGTGGCCAGCCTCATTTGGTGCGGTGATGATCCGGTCGAATAAGTCGCTCAGCGGCAGTAGCACAGATCGCACCGCGAGTTGGTAGTTGGTCACCGCCCCCTGGGCTAACTGCTGGGCGTCCTCCCTTGCTCGCATTTCGAGCCACGTCTGACGAGCGGGCAGCAAGAGCGCTATCACCGTTGCGGCAGTGCCACCGACCTTGATCGACATGCTGGTCAATGCCGACAGGTGCTCGCCAGCCTGGATCTGGGCGATGAACGCCGTACCGGCACATGTTGCGGCGACGAGCGAGCCACCCCACCACCGGAGCCAGTGCGGAAAGCTACCCGCGATCATAACAACGGACTGTATCCGAACGAGTGATGAGAGATAGCGCCTGGTGAGAGGGGTCGCTCGCGGCGTAACGATCTGTTACCCTCAACCGACATACGGGTGTGAGAAGCCACCTTAGGTTGCTCGCAGGCCGCTGTGCTGATTGACTGGCACAGGTAGGTGTACTGACTGGACCGCGGTCGGAGGTCATCGTGGCGACAAGCAGCGTGTCCCGTCAGGAGATGCCGAGCGTAGATCTTGAGATTAAGCAGGCTGCGGATGACGTCATCCGAGATCCTGATGCCTACTTCGAGCGCCAGCGGGCGCTGTGTGCACGGGAAGCTGAAGAGTACGTAGGCCGGGAACTTGCCCGCGCTTTCTCGATACGCCGTCGCGCTGGTGTGTGGGCATCACTAGCCAGGTTGTCCCACGGCTGAGCGGAGCATGGAGGCTGATCTGGCCTCGCCCGCCTCACCGAAACGGCTGTTACAACGCATATGATCACGGTGCCATCAGGCCCGTCGAGTGCTCGTGGGCGCGCCCGCCGGTTACCGGTCGGCAGCGGCGGAAGCGAACTTCACGTCCAGCGGTAGGGTGAACGACTGACCCTTGCATTTGCTGTCCGTCGTGGCCGCCATCGTCACGGAGACCTCGTAGGTCCGGACACTGCCCGGCCGGATGAAGCCAACCGGACCTTCGAGCCCGGTACTGGTGATAGTGCCAGCCGGGCAGCCACTGGCGGTGGCCTTCGACGAGCCTGTGCTGAGCGAGTCCACCCGCACGCCGTAGTCGTTCGGGTTGTTGATGTAGACCGGGAGTGTGGTGGTCGCCCCGGGAGCCAGCGGGCGAATCTGATCGTCCGGAATGACCGTGAAGTCGACCGTGGAAGTCGAGCCGGTTGCACCGCCACCGATGGTGCCGACGAGGAAACCCACGCCAACCAGCCCGAGCGCGATGAGCAGGGCCAGACCGTCGAAGACGTTCATACTACGGATGGTGCCGACCAAGCCGCCCTCCACCGCACTGTCTTCCACCGTGCTGCTCCCCGTTGGGCTGTTCCCCACTGTGGACTCCCTCCAGGCACCCAGGTCAACGCCATGAGCTGCTGTTATACCGCAGCATCGACGCAATAGCCCACGGATAGTACCCGAAACACTGCGCTTAGTTGCGCAAGGGCGGTCCGTGAGTGGCGTTCGGTGCTATAACACTGTTTGCCACTCACGAGCCGAAGCGGACCGGCTGGCCGGTCGCTTCGAGCACGGACATCCAGAGGTCACCGTGCGGGTCGACCTGGTTGCGTTTGCTGACCGTCAGGGCCATTGGGAGATGCACGAATCGCCGGCGCCACCGGCCGACCACCATCTCGGTGCGACCGGACATCGCGGCGTGCACCGCGGCCTGCGCGAGCCGCACACAGTAAACGCTGTCATAGGGGTTCGCCGCCACACTGCGGATGGCGTAGCTCGGGTCGATGAACCGGATACAGGCCTGAAGACCAGCGGCGGTGAAGTGCTCAGCGAATCGCCATCGCAGGAGCGCGCAGATGTCGCGCAGCCCGGCATTGCCGGAGGCGTCGCCGGTGGCCTGCTCCCCCTCGAGTAGCTCCTGCCCGGCTCCCTCGGCGGCGACCACGACCGCGTAGCCGCGCTCCTGCACTCTGTGTTGCACGTAGCGCAGCAGGCCCTGCTCGCCGTCGAGCTGGAACTCGACCTCCGGGATGAGGACCACGTCGGCGTCGGTGCGGGCCAGCGCGGCATAGCAGGCGATGAACCCGGAGTGCCGCCCCATCAGCTTGACCAGGCCGATGCCGTAGGGCGTGGCCTTGGCTTCGACGGTGACCGCGTGGATCGACTCGGTGGCGCGCGCGAAGGCGGTTTGGAACCCGAAGCTCTGATCCAGGTACGGAATGTCGTTGTCGATCGTCTTGGGCACCCCGACCAGGGCGATCCGGGCGCCGCGTTCGTCGATTACCTGCGCGATGCGCATCGCGCCGCGCATGGTGCCGTCACCGCCGATCACGAACAGGATGTTGATCCCGAGGTGCTCCAGGCAGTCGACGATCGCGTCGGGATCCTGCGGTCCGCGCGAGGTACCCAGCACGGTGCCGCCCTCGACGTTGATGTCGCGAACGCTCTGTGGCGTCAGCTCCGCCACCTCGTAGTGGTAGCTGGGGATGAAGCCCTGGTAGCCGTTGCGGAAGCCGACAATGCGGCGTACCCCGTAGTGGTTGGTCAGGTTGCGCACGAGGCTGCGGATGACGTCATTGAGACCGGGGCACAGGCCGCCGCAGGTCACGATTCCGGCCCGGGTCTTGGAGGGGTCGAAGAAGATCTGTCGCCGGGGACCGGCCGGCTCGAAGCTGGGCAATTCGCCCACCGAGCCTTCCCGCGTCCGGACCATGCTGAGGGTGTCGTCCAGGAGCACCCGGTCGCTCTCGTCGACGTAGTGTTCCGTCGTTTGCCGGCTGTCCAGCAAGCTAGCGAGGGGCGATTCGATCCGGGTCGGCCCAAGGGTCTTGATCGACATATCTGGGCTTGTCGGGTCAAAGCTGAGCTGGGTTTGATTTATCTGGGTTTGATTTATCTGAGTTTGATTTATCTGGCGCGCGGCGCGCCGGGCCGCGATCTCATGCACTCCACCGGTCACCGGTCGCTCCTCACCGTTCGACGGTGGCCACCCCGCGCCGGTGAGAACGTGACCTCATGTGCCAAGCCCAGCATGGCATGTCTGCCGGGACAAGTCCCGGCAGACCCGACACGGCGTACCTGAGGGCGCGACACACCGAGTGCGACACACCGAGTGCGACACACCGGCTGGTGGTGCTTGCTAGAGCGCCTTCAGCTCTTCGATGACGGATTCGACGGAGGATTTGGCGTCGCCGAAGAGCATGGCGGTGCCGGGGGAGTAGTACAGCTCGTTCTCGATGCCGGCGAAGCCGGGGTTCATCGAGCGCTTGAGCACGATGACCGATTTGCTTTCGTCGACGTTGAGGATCGGCATGCCGTGGATCGGTGAGTTCGGATCGCTTCGGGCGGCCGGGTTGGTGACGTCGTTCGCGCCGATGACCAGGGCGACATCGGTGCGGTTGAATTCGCCGTTGATCTCGTCCATTTCCTTGAGCTGCTCGTAGGGAACGTCGGCCTCGGCGAGCAGCACGTTCATGTGGCCGGGCATCCGGCCGGCCACCGGGTGAATGGCGTATTTGACCTCGACGCCTTTGTCCTCCAGCAGCCTGGCCATGTCCTTGACGGCGTGCTGGGCCTGCGCCACCGCCATCCCGTACCCGGGGACCACCACGACCTGGTTGGCGTAGGCCATCTGGACCGCCGCGTCGGCCGCGCTGGTCTCACGGTGGGTCTTGTCCCCGAGTTCGCGAGCTCCGGCTGCGATGCCGCCGCCGCCGAACCCGCCGGCCACTATCGCCGGGATGGACCGGTTCATAGCCTTGGCCATCAGGTTGGTCAGGATCGAACCCGAGGCACCGACGATCATGCCGGCGACAATCATCGCGGTGTTGTTCAGCGCCAGCCCGGCAGCCGCCGCGGAGAGCCCGGTCAGCGCGTTGAGCAGCGAGATCACCACCGGCATGTCGGCGCCACCGATCGGCAGCACGACCAGCAGCCCCAGTGCCGCGGAGAACACCAGCGTCCCGAGGATCAGCAGCTGGGAGTCGTTGCCGAAGCCGATTGCGACCGCACAGGCCAGCGCCGCCAGTAGCACCAGCGCGTTGACCAGCTGCTGTGACTTACCCAGGCTGATCGGCCGGCCGGGGAGGAGTTCCTGCAGCTTGCCGAAGGCGACCAGGGAGCCCCAGAACGACACCGAGCCAACGATCGCGCCGAACAGCGAGGCGACCATCACGTAGCCGGGCTCCCCGGTGAACCCACCGGTGCTGTTGAACTCCACCCAGGCAATCAGCGCGACCGCGCCACCGCCGACGCCGTTGAACAGTGCCACCATCTGCGGCATCGCGGTCATCTTCACCTGCTTGGCGGCCGGCACCCCGAGCGCCGTGCCGAGCACCACGCCTAGCACGATCAGCGCCCAGTTGCCCATCCCGGGGATCAGCACGGTCGCCAGCACCGCGATGGCCATGCCGGCCGCCGCGATGAGATTGCCGCGTACCGCGGTGCGCGGCCCGGTCAGGCCCATCAAGCCGTAGATGAACAGCGCGAAGGCGACGATGTAGAGCACGCCGACCAGAGTCATCATCGCTGCGCGCTGCCCTTCCCCGCCGCTTTCGCCGGTTGCTTGCCCTTGAACATGCCCAACATCCGGTCGGTGACCAGGAAGCCGCCGACCACATTGATGGTGCCGAACGCGATCGCCACTACCAGCAGCAGCTTGTCGAACACCGAGAGGTCGTGGCCCAGGCCCAGCACCACGATGCCGCCGAGCAGCACGATGCCGTGGATGGCGTTGGTGCCCGACATCAGCGGTGTGTGCAGGGTGTTGGGCACTTTGGAGATCACCGCGAAGCCAACGAAGCCGGCCAGCACGAGGATCGCCAAGTTGGCGAGCAGCATCAGCTGTTGTCCCCTTCCCGGGTGATGCAGGAGCGCACCAGTACTTCATCATCGGAGTCCGGCCTCAGCCGGCCCTCCTTGTCGACCATCAGTTCCAGTAGCGACTGCACGTTGCGGGCGTAGAGCTCACTCGCGTGCTCGGGCATGGTGGCCGGCAGGTTCAGCGGTGAGGCGATCGTCACATCGTGGCGGACCACGACTTCGCCCGGCTCGGTCAGCTCGCAGTTGCCTCCGGTCTCCCCGGCCAGATCGACGATCACGCTGCCGGGCCGCATCCCTTTCACCGCCTCGGCGGTGACCAGGATGGGGGCCTTGCGGCCGGGAACCAGCGCAGTGGTGATCACGATGTCGAAAGTGCTGGTCGCCTCGGTCAGCCGCTGTTTCTGCTCGGCCCGCTCGTCCTCGGTCAGCTCGCGGGCGTAGCCGCCCTCACCAGCCGCCTCGATGCCCAGGTCTAGCCATTTCGCGCCTAGCGAGCGCACCTGGTCGGCGACCTCGGGGCGGACGTCGTAGCCGGTGGTCCTGGCTCCGAGGCGCTTGGCGGTGGCCAGCGCTTGGAGCCCGGCCACCCCGACGCCCAGGATCAGCGCCGTGGCCGGCTTCACGGTGCCGGCCGCTGTGGTGAGCATGGGGAAGAACCGGGTGGACAGCTCAGCGGCCAGCAACACCGCCTTGTAACCGGCCACGTTGGCCTGCGAGGACAGCGCGTCCATCGACTGCGCACGGGAGATCCGGGGGATCGATTCCATGGCGAAGGCGGTCACCCCCGCGTCCCGGAGCTTGGTGGCGATCTCCGGGTCGGACCTGGGTGCCAGGAATCCGATCAGCACCGAACCCCGTCGCAGTTTCCCGATCTCCTCGTCGCTCGGTGGCGCCACCTTCACCACGACATCTGCTTTCCACGGGTCGTCGATGGTCGCCCCGGCGTCGATGAACAGGTCGTCAGGCATGAGCGCGCCCACGCCGGCGCCGGGTTCGACGACGACCTGCAATCCACGGCCGGTCAGCCTCTCGACCATCTTGGGCACCAGGGCAACCCGGCGCTCGCCGTCCTTGGATTCACGGGGCACCCCGACTGTGGTACCCGCTTGGTCCTGCGATGAGGTCACTCGCAGAGCATCGAACATGATCCGGGCGGCGTCCAGTGCGGGGGGGTAAACAGTGCCCGACGCACTGCGAGGCTGCTCATTCAGTGACGCTGGTTGTTCGAGCCTACGTCTGCGTGTTGAGCTGATGCATTTCAGCGTGTCGGATCGCGAGGGGGTGGGATGAGCGAGTTGGTGCTGGTCCGGCACGGTGAGACAGAGTGGAGTGCGAGCGGCAAACACACCGGGGTGAGCGACATCCCACTGACACCCGCTGGTGAACATCAGGTCAGCGTGCTCCGGCCGCTGCTCGACGGGCGCCGTTTCGGGCTGGTGTTGACGAGTCCGCGGCGGCGCGCCAGGCGCACCGCCGAGCTGCTGGGCTGGGCCGACTACGAGGTGGATCCGGATCTCGCCGAGTGGGACTACGGCGGTTACGAGGGGCGAACGACGGCCGAAATCAGTGCCGAGCTGGGCCGGCCCTGGCGGATCTGGACGGATCCGGTGCCGCCCGGGGCAACCCCGGGCGAGAGGATCGAGCAGGTCGCGCAGCGGGCGGACCGGGTGCTGGCTCGGGTTACGCCCCTGCTGTCGGCCGGGCAGGCCGTGGCGCTGGTCGGGCACGGGCACCATCTACGGGTGCTGGCTGCCCGGTGGCTCGGGTTGGCTCCGCGAGCGGGAGCGCTCCTGGCGCTCTCAGCGGGATCGATGTCGGGGCTGGGCTACGAGCACGACCAGCGGGTGATCCTTTACTGGAGCCTGTCCGCCGAGCGGCTGCGCCCACTCCGATCACCAGGGTGATCGGAACAGGTCAACAGGGCCGCGGCCGCGGATCGGGCCCGGGTGGCGGCGAGCTGATCGCCTTCGACATGGGCGGTGACGATCGCTCCCTCCACCAGCAACATCAGCCGGTCGGCCAGCGTTTCGGGGTCAGCCACCTCAGCCTCGCGGGCCGCCACGTGCAGCAGGGTGCGCAGCGCGACCTTGTGTTCGCGCGCGATCGCCCGCAAGGCCGGGTTCGTGTGCAGCTCCCCGGCCACGTTGATGAACGCGCACCCGCTGAAACCCGGCTCGGCAAACCAGTCACCGAGAGCGTCGAAGACGGCGAGCACCCGATCGCGGCCCTGGACCTGCGCCATCCGGGCCTGCAGCCGGTCCAGCCAACGCCGGTTGCGCCGCCGTAGGTAGGCCTCGACGAGGCGGTCCTTGGACCCGAAGTGGGCATAGAGCGTCTTGACCCCGACTCCGGCGTCGGCGACCACCATGTCGACTCCCACAGCCTGCACACCACGGGTGTAGAACAACCGCTCGGCCGCGTCCAGGACACGCAGCGCCGCGCTCGACTCGGGTGTCTCCGGTGACATCGGCATTGGTGATGAGCATAGATGCCTAGAGGGCTTGACGGGGAACGATCGTTCTCTAGACTCAGGTAGGAGAACGATCGTTTCCCTTCCGGCTGAGGAGTGCGCGATGGCGACCAATGGTTTCCGGCTCGGGATCTATGTGTGCAAGGACGCCGAGATCGTCGACTTCGCAGCACCGCACGGCGTGTTCGCAGTCGCTCGCCGCTTCGACCCGGAGCTGGAGGCCTTCCTCGTCGCTGACGCGCTCCGCCCGGTGCAGGCACAGGCCGGGTTCACGGTGCTCCCCAATTACAGCTTCACCGATCGACCAGCGATGGATGCCTTCCTCATCCCCGGCGGCTTCGGGCTGCGCCAGGAAATCCGCAACGCCCGGTTGCACGAATTCATCCACTCCCTGCCCGGTGAGACTCTGCTGACCAGCGTCTGCACCGGCTCATGGATCTACGGGCAGATGGGACTGCTCGACGGGCTGCCGGCCACCAGCCGCAAGGAACCGGACCGGGTCGAGTCGAAGGCGCCGGGCAAGGCGCCGATCGACCGGCTGGCTGATATCGCCCCGGCCTGCCGGATCAGCCGCGCCCGGATCGTCGACGCCGGCCGCATGATCACTGCTGGTGGGATCAGCTCCGGCATGGAGATGGGATTCCACCTGCTGCGCCGGGCCGGCTACGCCGAGGAATTCATCGAGGAGGTGGCCCGGGTGATGGAGTACTCGCAGGCCTACCAGCTCTACCGCGACGACGTCGAGGTGCTGCAACCGGCGATGGCCGGATGACCGCGCCGCCAGGCCAGATCATGTCGGTCAACGTGGGTACGCCGCGGATAGTGCGCTGGCGTGATCGGGACGTGCTGACGTCGATCTTCAAGGATCCCGTGACGGGCCGGGTCGCGGTGCGGGGTATGAACATCGTGGGCGACGATCAGGCCGACCGGAGTGTGCACGGTGGCCCGGACAAGGCCGTCTACGCCTACGCCCGTGAAGACCTCACATGGTGGTCCGAGGAGCTCGATGCTCCTCTGGCCCCGGGCGTGTTCGGGGAGAACCTTACGGTTAGCGGGTTGGCGGTGACCCATGCGGTGATCGGGGAACGCTGGCGGGGCAATGACGTGCTGTTGGAGGTCTGCGGGCCGCGCATACCGTGCTACAAGCTGGGCATCCGGATGGGCGAGGATCGTTTTCCGCGGCTGTTCGCCGCGGTCGGCCGGCCCGGCGCGTATCTTCGGATCCTTTCCGAAGGCACTGTCGCGGCCGGCGACGCCCTGACCGTTGAGCACCAACCTGCGCACGGCGTCACAGTGCAGACCGTCGCCGATGTGTTCCACCGCGACCACTCCCGGGCTGCCGAGCTGCTGGTTGCTCCGGAACTGGCCGAGGTGTGGCAGAGCTGGGCGCGGTCGCTGCTCGACCGCCGGCGCAAGCGGGCCTCGACCCGGTGATCGGCGCGTCAGCCGGCGCCGGAGAATAATCGGTCCAGGTGGTGATCGAAAACCGCAAGCGATGCGGAGCTGGGCGCCCCTCGCTGTGAGCAGGGCAGCATGTCTTGCCGTGAGTCCGGCCAGCAGGGCCGCCAGCTTGCGGAAGACACGCCGCTCTGTGAAGTCCCGGTGTGGGTAACATTGACGGGAACCGCTGCGATCACAGAGTATGCGCAGCGCCCTTGCAGCGAGTAATGTGTCCGTTACCGGCGCGTCCGCCGGCGAGGGGTGTTCTGCTCTGCTATTGGATCTGAGGAGCTGTTGGCCTAGTGCGGCGTCCAGACGGTGCCCGGGTTTGCCCTGGCTGTTCCGCGAGGAATCCAGCCTTTTTCGGAGGATTGGACCCGCTGAATCGATGCATCGAGAGAAACTGGCCACGTCGTGATTCTGCAGACTTGCCGAGTGTCTATTGAAGCAGAGGGTCTTGATGCCCGTCCGGCCTGGGAAGATCTGGTCGCACAAGACCCCGACGTTGCGCTCTCGAAGACGCCACAGTGGGCCGATTGTGTATGCAGTTCCGATCATTTTTCAGACGCGACGTTGCTATTGCGAGGAGAAGATGGACGTCGATTGATCTTTCCTCGGTTACGAAATCCGACCTTGCCGGGACTATTCTCGTCACCGCCGCGCCATTGGAATCTGGGCGCTGACGCAAGCGGTTTCCTCAGTGAGGGAGGGCCGATGTCCCTCAGAGAGGCCAGTGCACTGATTCAGGAAGTCCGACGTCATTCTGGTCTGCGCACTCGTATCGTGGTGGGTAAGGACGATGCCCGGGTATGGGCCGCGGCGGTTCCGAGCACGGTCTATTCGATCGCTCGGACAGCGCAGGTTCTCGATCTTCGCGGCGATTTCTCCACAGTCTGGTCGAAACGGTTCACGAGCAAGGTGCGATCGAATTCTCGGAAAGCGGAACGACGGGGCGTTGTCGTGGAGTGGGACAGCACCGGGCGGCTGATGCCTGTCTTCGATATACTGTATCGAAGTTCCGTCGACAGATGGGCTCAGGAGAGGGGTTATCCGTTAACGTTAATGCGCTGGCTTGCGCAACGCCAGCACCCGCAGGGAAAGTTCGCAACAGTAGCGCGCACGTTGGGCGAGATTTGCACTGTCTGGATAGCGTGGCGGCAGGGCGAGCCTATCGCTGGTATAATCAATTTGACGAAGGGTTCGCGAGTCACTTACTGGCGAGGCGCGATGGACAAAGAACGGGCGCGCGGCACCGGTGCGAACGAACTTCTCCACCGTCGCGCGATCGAGGTTGCCTGCGCCGATGAACGACATAGCTATGATTTTGGCCTATCCCAAACCGCCGATCTACAGAGATTTAAGTGCACTTTCGGGACAAGCGAAGTCCCCGTGCACATATACTACTTCGAAAAATTCCCCACGGCCGCTGCCGAAGTCAAGTATTACGAAGCAGCCAAACAGGCTATCCGGGCTGCCATGCGATTTGGGCGGACGGGTGGGTAGCCGCTGATGCGCCACGGGACAAGGGTGCACGGGACAAGCATGATCGGTGTCCGGCACCGCTGGCTTGGCGCCACGATGATCGGGCTGGCGCTGATCGTCGGCGGTTGCACGGCCGCGCCCGGCCCCTCGCTACCCGGCGCTGGGTCCAATGCTGGGCCCCCCTCCAGCGAGGTCGCTCCGCTCCCGGCGACATGCGCTGATAAGGTGACCGAAGCCGATCAGGCCAACGCGGCACTCCAGCGAGCGCAGCCCGGCAGCGTCGTGTGTCTCAGTGGCGAGGGTTTGGCGGCAGCCGAGCTAGAGGTGACAACTTCCGGTACAGCTCAGCAGCCGATCACGATCGTCGGCGACGGCGCGACGATTCGCAGCGTGAACGTCAAGGCCGACTACATCGTTATCCAGGGCCTGACGATGCGAGACGGGGACGGACTGACGATGACCGGTCGTGGTGTCGTCGCCCGCAACAATGTGATCTACAACGCCACCGCGAACGGCGTGGAATGCCAGGGCTGCACCGACACGACTATCGAGTCCAACACCGTCCAGCATGCGGACGGAACCGGAATCTGGATCTCCGGGGAGCGGATCACCGTCCGGAACAACACGGTGAGCGACTCGGTGCCACGCACTCAGAATGACGCCGACGGCATGCGGTTCTTCGGACGTGGACATCGGATTATCGGGAACACGATCAAAGACATCAAGGCGGCCGGCTATCCCAACGGGGGCCCGCACACCGACTGTTTCCAGACCTATGACACCCGTGATGCCCCGCCCACCTACGACGTCGTCATCGCCGACAACGTCTGCACGAACGTCGACGTTCAGGCCCTGATCGCGACCAACGACGAACGAAGAGGTGGCCGAGGCGTCCCAGCGGGACAGACCACAATCACCTTCGTGCACAACACCGTCCAGGTGAATGGTTCCCAGGCCGTCTTGTTACGGAACTTTCCCCACGTCGTCGTGCAGGACAACCGGTTTTCCGGTCCGGGCGAGCGCGCCGTGATGCTCACTGATGGTTCCACCGACTGCACAGTGGTCGGCAACACCGTGTCGGGCAACCTGCGCCCGTTCCAGATCGACCGGGATTCCGAGCAAGGGTTCCAGGAGTCCGGCAACTCGGGCTGAATCCTCCGGTGGTGGCGTGGTAGATCTGGTCAGAAGCGGGAGATGGTTCGGTGACGGCGATCGAGGGCGAAACACCCACCGCCACGGCGCGGAATTCGGCGACCGTTGCCGGTTGGACGCTGATCAGCAGGGCCACCGGGTTGCTCCGGGTGGTGGTGATCGGAGCTGTGCTGGGACCCACCTATTTCGCCAACTGCTTCCAGGCGGGCTACGTGGTGCCGAGCATAGTGTTCACGTTGATCGCCGGGCCGGTTCTGACGATGGTGCTGGTGCCCGGTGTGGTCCGCGCGATCGGCGACGGGGGTCTGCCGCGGGCCCGGGAGGTGCTGGGCCGGGTAGCCGGATGGCTGCTCGCGGTCTCGTCAGGCGTCGTCGTGTTGCTGATGATCGCGGCACCGGCAGTGGCCTGGACGCTGAGCGTGGGAATCTCCGATCCCGTGCAACGATCTCGGGGCCTGTGGCTGACCACGCTGCTGGTCCTGCTGGTCGCGCCGCAGGTCATGCTGAACTGCGTGGCTCATCTCGGCATGGCCGCTCAACGGGCGTGTGGGCGCTTCGCGCTCGCCTCGGCCGCGCCCGCGGTGGAGAACGTCGTCCTGGTCCTGACAGTGGTGCTGGCCGGCTGGTATTACGGCACGGGCCTCGACATCGACCACGTGCCGGTCGATCTGGTGATCGTACTTGGGACGGGCAGTACAGCGGCTGTCGCGCTGCACGCCGCATTGCAGCTGTTCGGTGCGGCACGGGTGGGCCTGTTGCCTCGCCCGTCGAGGCGCTGGAGGCAGGACTCCGAGGCAGTCGCGGTAACCCGTAGGTTGGCGCGCTCGGTCGGCGTGGCCGCCTGCCCGGCCGTGGCGATGTACGTGCTGTACGCGCTGGCCGGCTCCGTGCCCGGTGGCGTGTTCGTGGTGCAACTGTCCTACTCGGTGTTGTTTTCGCTGTCCTACGTCAGTGCCCGTGCGGTGTCGATGGCCGCGCTACCCGGGTTGGCGAACGCCGCCCATCGCGAGGATCCCGTCGCGTTCGGCTCGGCGTGGCGCCAAGGGTTGTCCTACGCCGTGATCGCCAGCTTGCCGTTGCTGGTGTTGCTCGCAGGTCTCTCCGGACCCATCGCAAACATTCTCGCCAACGGCGAGTTGCGGCATGCGGCCCTGATCGGTCCACTGGCCACCTGTCTGGCGGTGGTGGCGGTGGCCCAGCTGATCGGTGGGATGTCCGACCTCGGCTCCCAGGCGCTCTACGCGCGGCTGGACGACCGCATTCCGCGGCGGGCCAGTGAGATGAATCTCGTGGTGACACTGCTGGCCGCCGCCGCGACCCTGTTCGTCCCAGCCGCCGATGGGTCGCGGCTGGTGTGGCTGGTGGTGGCCATCCTGGCCGGTGAACTTGCCGCGGCCGGGATGGTGCTGACCCGGCTGCACCAGGTGATCCGGCCTGAGCGGTTCGTCGAATCCCGAACCTTGGCCGGCGTGCTCGTGGCCACGGTTGCGATGGTGCCGGTCACCGCCACGGTGTGGTGGTTCCAGCATGTCCACGGCGGCGGCCAGCTCTCTGATCTGGCCATTCTCACCCTCGGCGGGGCCATAGCGCTCGGGATCTATGCGCTGGTGCTACGGGCCACCATGGCGCGACGAACGATCGCGGCGTCATGATCGGCCTCTAGGCCTCCGCATTAAGGCATCGAGAGGAGACGGGCACATGGTGCTATCTCAGACTTATCGCATGTCCATTGAAGCGGAAGGTGCCGATGCCCGCCCCGCTTGGGAAAACTTGGTCGGTCAGGACGAGAGCATCGCGCTCTCGAAGACACCCGAGTGGATTGACTGCATATGCAGTGCCAGTCACTTCTCGGATGCAACTCTGCTGTTCCGGGGAGAAGATGGACGGCAACTGATCCTGCCTCGTCTGCGGAAGGCCAGAATTCCTTCCGTGTTGGGAGTATTCGAATCACCGCCGCCCGGATGGGGCCTCGGTGTTGATGCGGGCGGTGTCCTCAGTGAAGGAGGTCCGGCGTCGCCCACGCAGACTCGGGCGCTGATCCAGCAGATCCGGCGTCATCCCGGTCTGCGCACCCGCGTCATGGTGGGTGGGGACGACGCCGAGGTATGGGCATCAGTGGCTCCGAGCACAGTGTATTCCACCGCCCGGACTGCACAGGTGCTCGATCTCCGCGGTGGTTTTTCCACAGTCTGGTCGGAACGGTTCACGAGCAAGGTACGTTCCAATGCCCGGAAAGCGGAACGACGGGGCGTTGTGGTGGAATCGGATAATACCGGACGTCTCGTTCCTGTTTTCGACGAACTGTACCGGAGCTCCGTCGACAGATGGGCGCAGGAGCGGCGTTATCCGTTGTCATTAATGCGCTGGCGTGCGCAACGCATCGAGCCGAAGAGCAAGTTCGCCACAGTGGCACGGATGATGGGCGAGCGTTGCACGGTGTGGATAGCGTGGCGGGAAGGTGAACCTCTCGCCGGCATTTTGGTCCTCACGAGAGGTCCGCGGGTCACCTACTGGCGGGGGGCGATGGACAAAGAACGGGCGCGTGGCACCGGCGCGAACGAACTCCTCCACCGCTGCGCGATCGAGACCGCCTGCACCGAGGAACGACAGCGCTACGACTTCGGTCTCTATCAGACTGAGGAGCTGAAGAAATTCAAGAGCACTTTTGGAGCGCGGGAATTCCCCGTACACGCCTACTACTTCGAGAGACTTCCCACAGCGGCCGCTGAAGCGACGTGTCACTACGCCGCTAAGCAGGCTGTGCTAGCCGTTGTGCGACTTGCGCGCACCCGGTAGGTAGAGCCGTCCAGAAGCTTGAAGCTGCAAAAGGTTCCATTTGGCGGTCTGTGGGAGCATCAGAGCTGCAAACGGTTCCACTTGGCAGCCCAGCCGGCTGTGCGTTATGGGGCGTAGGGATGCATTGACCTGG
>DASYMC010000117.1:0-1705 GCA_036009255.1 Pseudonocardiaceae bacterium | reverse complement strand
CTCCAGCCACCCTGCCGTGGTATTTCAGCTGGGCACTTGTGCTCGCCGCCGCCCTGCCGTGGCCACGGCGCACCTTGGCATGGGCGGTCGCATGCTCGGTCTGGTTGGTGGTGTGCACCTACCCCACCGGCGAGGATGCGTTTTCCGCATGGCCTTACCAGCTCGGCATGGTGGCCGCGGCGATGGTGGCGGCTACTGCCCTGGTGCGCCGTGACCCCTTGGGCCTGCGGAGGCACGTCGAGCCCACGGCGCCGGGAGGAGCAGGAGTGAGATGAGTCGTGAGCTCGATGCCGCAGGCATCACCGAGCCCGCGCTCCGGGCGTCGTATATCCGGTGCCGGGAGCTCAACGCTGCGCACGGCCGCACTTACTTCTTGGCGACCCGGCTGTTGACACCTGCCCAACGACCAGCGATCCACGCCCTCTACGGGCTGGCCCGGTATGCCGACGAGATCGTCGACGACCTCTCCGACACCCGGCCTTGGCCGCAGCGAGTCGCGGAGTTGGAGGCGCTGGCGGGACAGCTGCGCAACGGGCTGGCGGCCGGTAGTTCGGACCACCCAGTGCTCGCGGCGCCTGTGCACACCGCGGTTCGCTACCGGATCGATCCGCAGCACTTCACGGATTTCATGGTGTCCATGCAGATGGATCGGCCCGTGGAACAGGGTGGAGTGGCGGGTTACCGGACCTTCGACGAGCTGGCAGGCTACGTGTACGGCTCGGCCGCGGTGATCGGATTGCAGGTGCTGCCGATTCTGGGCACCGTGGTCCCCCGGGAGCGAGCTGAGCCGCATGCCGCCGCGCTTGGCATCGCGTTTCAGATCACCAACTTCCTCCGCGATGTCGGTGAGGACCTCGACCGCGGACGGGTGTACCTGCCTGCCGATGAGCTGGCGTCATTCGGGGTGGATCGGGAGTTGCTCAAGTGGTGCCGCAACACCGGAGCGGCCGATCTCCGGGTGCGCCGCGCGCTGGCCTACCTGGTGGCCCGCACTCGGGCGATCTATCGCCGGGCAGCGCCGGGGATCCCGATGCTCGCCCCGGTATCCCGAGCCTGCGTAGCCACAGCGTTCCGCCTCTATGGCGGCATCCTGGACGAGATCGAGGCGGCTGAATACCACGTATTGGGCCGCCGCGTGGCCGTGCCCCGGCACCGCCGTCTCGCCGTCGCTCTTCCCGGCTTGAGCCGAGCCCTGCTGGCGCGGACGGTGCGACCAGGCTGAAAGAGCTCATCAGCCGTCCGATCATGAGTGACTTTTCGGGCCTGACACCGGAACAGCTCACACTTGATCAGGCGGTGCATCGAGCGAACATCGCAGTGGACGAGTGGGTACCGAGGCCGCGCCGCCGTCACCGGCCCGGCCCTCATCGCGTCAGCGCCGGTAGCGCCTCCGATCGTGGTCCGGGCCGACCGGCCGTTCGCCTTGGCGATCGTGCACCGGCCGCCGGGGCACCGCTGTTTATCTGCCACGTTGCCGATGCGTCCGCGACGTGACCAGGCACGCTGGTCTCGTTGGCCTCTGCTGTCCCGATGGGAGTTGGGTGGATTGGTTGCGGTGGTGCCGGAGATGGCGACGTGGGCCGCGAGGTTGCCGCGTGTGGCACCTGCGCGCGCGATGACAGTCCTTCCCGGACCTGACTGGCAGTGACATCAGGAGTCCCTGACCGCGTTACGCTCCCCGATCACAGCCTCGACAGCCACCTTC
>DASYMC010000116.1:0-2089 GCA_036009255.1 Pseudonocardiaceae bacterium | reverse complement strand
GCCGCCGAACGCCTCCTCGCGCCAGGTCGCACGCCTAATCGCGTTGACGTGAGGCGCTATTTGTCTGGTCTCCTGTCGGGTCTCCCTGACCACACGGACAAACCACACGGGTGCGTGTCTGTCTGGTCTGGCACCTGCCAGGTGCCAGATGATGGGTGACGGATCGCCTTCAGTTGATGGGTGACACTGCCTAGCCGATTTTGCGGTTGGTGTGTGACCGTACGCCTTGTGGTAGTGGACTTCCTTGCGGATGGTGCGGAGCACGGTCTTGATCAGGTGGTTGCCTCGTAGCTCCGCAGGTGATCTCTTCAACTTCGACATAACGCAGCCCGACCCGGACTCGTTGGCCGATGATTGAGTGGCGCCGCGGCAGGACACGGTGCACTGACCGAGCGGGGTCGCTGGTCCAGGACCGGTGTAGGGCCGGGAACCCGGGCGCCTTACAGCCGGGCGCCCACTGATGGCTTGGAAGTCGCAGTCGCGGAATTTCGGTGGTCGGCAAGAGGAACATAAGAGGGCAGCTGCGCGGAGGGAGCGGCGTGTCGAACGCAGCGTCGCCAATCGGGTCACGAGTCATTGGCGCATCAGGCGTCGCGGTATGCGCCTAAGGAGTTCCCTGTGGCACTGTTTCGTTTATTTCGCCATGGCCTGGGCCGCGGCGACCCGATCCGGATCGCGATCACAGGCCGTAGTACGGGTTGGCTGCGGGCGGCGCTGGGGGCGGATGCCGGCATGTGGTGTTCTGTGATAGCAGCCACTGGTACCGGTCCGGTGTAGCAGCCCGCTCGGCTACTTGTCGTCGTCGCTGAGCTTGGCGTCGTCAGCAGCACCGGCGTCGTCAGCAGCACCGGTAGCCTTGTCGTCGCCTAGATCGTGCCCGGCTTCCTTGACCTCACCGGACAATTGATCACGCTCCCCGGCGTTCGCAAGGTCCTCGTGGCCGAACATCTGACCGACCTTCTTTTCTGCCTTACCGAGAAGCTGCTCGGTCTTGTCCTTGGCCTTTTCAAAACTGCTCATGATTTCCTCTCTATGATCAGGACTACCTGTCCGGGTGTCCCTGGTGATCAAGACGCACCCCAAATATGCTCTGACATACGTCAGCGGCGTTCGATCACCCTATCGGATGTATGGATAGGTGTCAGTACAGGTCAGCACACGGACTCTGTTTAGCTGATGGGTGACAGTGCCTAGCTGGTTTTGCGGTTGGTGGTGTGACCGTAGGCCTTGTGTCGGCGGACCTCCTTGCGGCTGGTGCGGGGAATAGTTTTGATCAACTGGTCGCGGTGGTCGTAGACGCGCAGGGTCATGTCGTCGACTTCGATGGTGACGATCTGGCTGGCGTAGCGCAGTCCGACTTGGACGCGTTGGCCGATGATCTGGGTGCCCCCGCGGCTAGAGACCGTGCGCTGCACCCGAGCCGGGCGCTGGTCCAGCAGCGGAGCGGGACCGGGAGTCCGAGCGCCCTGAAGACGGGCGCGTTGAGCAGGGCTCAGGATCAGCGGGATGGTGCGAGCCAGCACCCCGTCGACCACGACGTGGGCGAGGTTGGTCTCCAGCCGCAGGGTGATCCGCCGGCCGGCGAAGTGCTGGCCGACCGAGTGGTGCTTACCGGCGATGGATACCGTGCCAACGGCATTGACCGTGCGCTGGATCTCTACTGGGGTGCCGGCGGTGAGTTGGGCCCAGGAGGGTCGGGCCGGTGGCGGTGGGCCGGCGGGGCGGGCGCCTTGGGTGCGTAGCCGGGCCAGGTCGATGCTGGTGAGCCGGGAGGGCAGGGTCTTGAGATGCTGGCCCTCCAGGCTCAGGTGCACGGTGGTGGTGTCGATCCACAAGGTGAGCTTGCGTCCGGCCCGCTGGGGGCCCAGCCAACGAGCTGCACGCTCCGCTCCTCGCCGCGTTTGAGGCCGTCTACCGGGGAACACGCGCCGCAATCGCACCGGGTCGGTAGGGGTTTCGACGGCGGTCTCTCAGCCGACCCGTTCGAGAGTAGCGACGCGTTCCGCGCGGTCGAGACGCGAACCTACCGGTGGGAACGGACGCTGAGCGCGACGAGTGGGTTGGGCTGGCCGCGACGTACGCCGACCAC
>DASYMC010000115.1:0-4979 GCA_036009255.1 Pseudonocardiaceae bacterium | reverse complement strand
GCGGGCATGCTGGTCCCTGGCCGTCAACGAGCGATGCGAGCGCGGTGAGAGTCGACGCACGGCTAACCATAAAATCCGATGGTCGATCTTCCGCGGTCATTATGTATTGTCGTTGTTGGCCGCTGCTCGGTCGAGTGTGGCCAGGTGGGTGCGGATGTCGTCCGCGTCAGGGATGCCGAGGTCGGTGTAGAGGGTGAGTGCCTGTTGCCAGTGGTGGCGGGCGAGGTCAAAGTCGCTGGTGGTGTGATGGGCGTGGGCGAGGCCGTTGTAGGCGCGGGCTTGTTCGTAGCGGTCGTCGATCTGGTTGGCCAGGGTGAGAGCGGCGGTGTGTTGGACAAGTGCCTCGCGAAGCTGTCCGGTGACGTGCCGGATTTCACCGAGGTTGTTGAGAGCGCGGCCTTCGCCGGCCGGATGGCCGATCTCTCGGTAAAGGGCTAGGGCCTGCTGCTGGTAGTCAGCGGCCTGCTGGTAGCGACGCTGCCGCTGGTACACACTGCCGAGGACGGCCAGCGCGTCGGCTTCACCGACCCGATCGCCGATCTCGCGGAATAGGGCTAAGGCGTGCGCAAGATGCTCGTCGGCCTGCCCACAGCGGCCCTGCCGCTCGTAGCCACTGCTGAGGACAACCAGCGTGTGGGCTTCGCCGATCCGGTGGCTCATCTCGCGGAACAGGGCCAATGCCTGCTCAAGATGCTTGTCGGCCTGCCCATAGCGGCCCTGCCGCTGATGAACGAGACCGAGGTAGCCCAGCGCGTGGGCTTCACCGACACGATGTCCGATCTCGCGGAACAGGGCTAATGCTTGCTCAAGATACTCAACGGCCTGCCCATAGCGGCCCTGATGCCAGTAGGCGACGCCGATGTCGTCCAGCACATTGGCTTCGCCATCCTGGTGTCCGATTGCGCGGAACAGGGCCAATGCCTGCTGGTGATGCTCGGTGGCCTGCTGGTAGCTGCCCTGCTGCTGGTAGACGAGGCCAAGGCGAGTCAGTGCGTCGGCTTCGCCGGCGCGGTCGCCGATCTCGCGGCAAAGGGCTAGGGCTTGCTGGTGGTGCTCGGCCGCCTGCTGGTAGCGAGCCTGCCAAAAGTAGATGAGGCCGAGGTTGGTCAGCGTGCGCGCTTCGGCGGACGGGTCGCTGGTGTGGCGGGCCGCGTGGCAGCCGTGGGTGAGGATGGCCAGGGCGTCAAGATAGTGACCGCCGTTCTCAAGGTAGCAGTACAAGGTTGTGGCGAGACGAGTCGTGTGGCCAGGCCAGCCGTGTACAGCGGTATACGCGGTGACGGTGACGAGGGTGGCCCGTTCGGCATCTAGCCAAGCTCGTGCCGTGGCCGGATCAGCGACAGGGGGAGTGGGTGTGGTCTCGGGCATGATGCGAGGCGGCGTGCGATCCGGTGAGGTAGGGATAAGGGTCTCCACTGCGGCTGCTGCGGTGCGCAGGTAGTGGTCGAATAGTCGGGTCAACGCTGCCCGTCGCTCCGGTTCGGGGTCCTCCTCTGCGGCGAGGTAGGTGGCATAGGCGCGCAGCAGGTCGTGCATGCCATGGCGGGTGGAGCGTGTGAGCTGGATGAGGTGCCCGCGGGCGAGCAGGTCGAGCAGCGGTTGCGCCCGCTTGAGGGTGACGTTGGCGAGGATGGCGGCAGCATATGGGTCGAGGTCGGGGCCCGGGTGCAAGCCGATCAACCGAAACATTCGCCTCGCATCTGCTGGTAGGTGCTGGTAGGACCAGGAGAAAACACCTCGGACCGCAGTACGGGGATCACCACCGGCGTCCAGCAGCTCCAGCCGCCGATGCTCGTCGCCCAACTCGGTGACCAGCTCAGCCAGGCTGGCGCCCGGGCGGCCCGCGGCCAGCTCCGCGGCCACCCGCAGCGCTAGCGGCAGCCGCACACACTGCTCAGCCAACGTGGCGGCAGCCTCGGGTTCGGCGTCGGTCCGTCCACCGATCAGCGCCCGTAGCAGCGCTATTGCGTCTTCGGGGGGGAGCGGGTCGAGATCCAGGCGTCGGGCGCCGTGCCGGGCCACCAGCCCCGTGAGGGAGTCCCGGCTGGTCACCACAACCAAGCAGGATGCGGTCCCGGGCAGCAACGGGCGGACCTGCTCGACCGTCGCAGCGTTGTCCAGCACCACCAGTACCCGGCGTCTGTTCAGCAGGCTGCGGTAGGCGGCTGCGCGCTCATCCATCTCCAGGGGAATCTCTTGTCCGGCCAGTCCCAGCGCGCGCAAAAACCCGGCCAGCGCATCGCCCGCCGACATAGGCTGGTCTGGGTCGTAGCCACGCAGGTTGACATACAACTGCCCATCGGGGTACTCGTTTTGGAGCCGATGTGCCCACCGCAGTGTCAGCGCGGTCTTACCCACTCCGGCAGTGCCCGAGATTACCGAGATCACCGCCACCGTCGATTCCTCACCTGCCGCACCTGCGTGCTTGGCGGTCCCGGCCCGGAGGTGGTCGAGCTCGGCCAACTCCTGCGCCCGACCGGTGAAGTTGTCCACGTCCGCGGGCAGCTGCGCCGGCGCGACCCGCGCCACTCTGGCCAGCTTGGGGGTGCTGTCACGCCTGGATTGATGTCGCAGCGCGTGGTACACCTCCACGAGCACATCGTGTCGTCGACGCCACCTATCGAGCGCCTGGTCGTCCTCACCGGTGCACACACGGACCAAGGGTTCGACCAACCGGCCCCAGTCCGGCGGACGGCTGATCTTCCCATCCAAAATCGTATATAACTGGGAACGGCTGTAGCGCACTTGGCGAGCCAGCGTCGCTCGGTCAAGTCCGCAGCCCTCCTGCAACCGCCTCAACCCAGCACAGAACTCCGCAACCGGGTCCCCGGCTTCCTTGCCTGCCATCGAGGGTTCACTCAATCGTCCAGTGTTGTCCGACTTCAGAGAGTCGCATACAGCTTACAACCAGCATTGATGGGTGGCGGATCCGGACTTAATCCAGTATCGCAAACGAGGACACGCGCCGGCTCCGTTCCGTCGCATCTTGACGGTATTCTTCCCGCCGCATCCTCAAGTATCGCTCCAGAGCAGAGGTGACGGTCGTGGAGGACGCCACTGAGCTGCAGCTGCTAAGGGAGCGCCTTAGCTACCAGTCGTTGCACGACGCTCTCACCGGTCTGCCCAACCAGCAGTTCTTCATCTCCCGCCTCGAAGGTGTGCTCGGATGCGCCAAGCGGGACTCACGGATCACCGTATGCAAGATCGACCTCGACGGTCTCGCCGTCATCAACGATGGGTTCGGTCGGAAGATTGGGGACCAGATGCTGCAGTCGGTCGCCCAACGCCTGCAATCAGTTGTCGACAGGGAAAAGGCGACCGTCGCTCGGTTCGGCTCGGACGAGTTCGCGATTCTCATCGAAAACTCGCCCACGACGCTGGACGTGGCCGCCCTGGCCGCAAGCATCAACACCGAACTCGGCGAACCGGTGTACATCGAGGGCTACGGGCTGGCCGTGTCCGCCTGCGTCGGCTTCGTCGAACACCAGGGCAGCGGCGAACCAGCGGAGCTGCTCCGCGCCGCAGAAGCTGCCCTACACAGCGTCAAGCGCGGCAGGAAGCGACAATGGGGACCGCTCGACACGCACCAGGACGCTGTCCATCGCGTCCGGTGCCGGTTGGCCGCTGCCATGCCAGGCGCCTTGGAGACCGGCGAGATCACCCTCGACTACCAGCCACTGGCGCAGTTGACCGACGGCAAGGTCGTCGCCATCGAGGCACTGTTGCGCTGGGACCACCCGCACAGCGGACCGCTGCCACACCATGAGTGCCTGGAGCTGGCGGCGCGGACCGGGCTGGAGGTGCCACTGGGGCAGTGGCTGCTGCGCAGCGCTTGCGAACAGCTCGCCTCGTGGCGGCAGCGCTTTGGCGAGGCGACACCGCTGCTGCATGTCGATCTCACGCCGCAGCAGTCCCAGGATCCCGATCTAGTGGCAAGCATTCGTGGCGCGCTGGAGCATGCCGGACTCGCTGCCGAAAGTCTGCAACTCGGGATGCCTGTACTAGCGTTGGGCGGTGACACACGTGAGGCTGAGGACAACCTGCGGGTGCTCGCCGATATGGGCGTCGCCACTGTATTGGTTGGGTTCAGTGGAGTCGGCGACCTCGCCTATCTTGACCTGCCGGTGCAGAGGGTGGAGATAGCGCACCGGGTGGTGCAATGCGTCGCGCAACGACCGGGTGATTCACGCATTGCCCGGGCCGTCTTCGCCATGCTCAGGCTGGTGCACTCCTGCAGGGGCACCATCATCGTTCGCGGCATCGAGACCCAGGACGACGCCGACTGGTGGGGAGCTGCCGGAGCCGACGTCGGGCAGGGCGCGTTCTGCGCACCGCCGGGAGCGCACGATAACGTCGCTGCACTGCTTGGCTCCCGCGGATCCGACAGCATTGCTAGCACAGACCATGCAGGCGTCGAGAATTGATAGGCCAGGCGCTACCGACTGCAGAGGAGTGATACACGGTGGGCGCCGATCCTCACTGATGCTGAGGTGCAAATCCAGCTGACTAGGCGAGCGGTTGAGCCGTAGGTCGGTCGCTCAGGCGGTGGATTGGGGAGTGACTGCCCCGACTGCGCCTACGGGGGCGATCGCGGCTGGGTGGAGACTGGCGTCGTTGGTGCTCCCTCGTTGGAGAAGGACTGCACTGGCTGGCGCTCTCATCGCTGCCTGGTGTTATCTCCGGCGGTGCTGCACTGCCCGATGACCGGGGCTGCGGCCGTCCGGCCGGGCCGCGACCGAGCACGGCCCGCCAGGGCCGCGCGCAGTGTCGTGGTTCCGGCTGGCGGCCACGGGAGCTACGTCGCGAGGTGGGTTGCGCGCCTCCGGGCGGCGCCTTGATCAATTAAAGGCCAATTCGGCAGCACACGTCCTCAACGCGTTGTGAAACGCTGTGGCGCTGAGCTAGCTCGCGACGGTCGGCGGCCGATCCGGGGAGAATTGAGACCCATTGAGACCCAAAAAGGCCGGCCGAGGGCTCGC
>DASYMC010000114.1:0-12886 GCA_036009255.1 Pseudonocardiaceae bacterium | reverse complement strand
TGACCCCGACCCCCCAGCCCGCTACGCCTTCGGCGCCGATGTGACGGGATACCTGCTCCCTGGTGACCTCTCACCACCCGGGGTCGGTCGTAGACCCATCCCGGAGCGAGGTCCGCCGGAGGCGCCTGTATTGGTTGTGAGCTTGGGAATCTCACTACCGTGCCAGGTGATACGTGGTGACCTGCGGATCGCATGTACCGCGGCGTACCGCGGTTGACCGGTATTGACCCTTCCTTACAGCACGCAGACAGCACGACGGTGGTTGCCTGCTGCCATGGAGAGGAGAGCAGCCAAAGGGACAGTTGCCGTGTCGCGAAGGTTCCGTACCGAGGCAGCGGACTGGTCATTGGCCAACGTCGTATCTTATTGTCACCTGATAACTGTTATTGGTCCTCGAACCTTGCGGACCTCTCCATGAATCGGTCACACCGGCTATGAGCTGGGTGGACAGCATTCGCTGTTTGTCAGTGGTAGTTATGTCTTGCCGACGTCTCACGGCGTGGAGACGGCATGATCTTGATGCGGGAGTACGCACGCAAGCTGTAAACCCGCGCACATGACGCTTGCACTGGATCGTGAACTTCGGACCTACAGGATCTGGCTTATAGGCCAGCTCGTCCGTCCGTACTTCACGGCCTGCGCCAACCCCAAGTTTCCCGATCTTGGAGGATGAATCCCCGGATTGACGTGCATAAATGGCCGTTGAGTCGCCATAATTGTAGGCAGAATATTCGGCGTGTCGGTTCGGTGGTTTACCCAGTTTGTGGCAGGCTTCGGGCATGGGTCGACGACCATCAGGCAGCGTCCATGTGGTCAGGGTGCGGAGTCGGCACACGGTGGCCTCGGGGGAGACTCGGGACTACGAGTCGGCCCTGTTGCGCCGCTCGTTTCGCCGCCCCGATGGCACGGTCGGCAAGCAGACTGTGGCGAACCTGTCGATGTTGCCGGCCGCGGCGGTGGATGCGATCGAAGCGGTACTGAAGGGTAAGACGCTGATCGAGGCCGACGCGGCGCTTGAGGTGAGCAAGTCGGTGCCGCACGGGCATGTCGCGCTGGTGCACACCGTGGCTGCCCGACTCGGACTGCCCGCGCTGTTGGGGCCGGCGTGCCGGGAACGGGACCTGGCCTATGCGTTGATCGTCTCGCGGGTGCTGCGGCCCACACCGAAGCTGTCCACCCTGGCCTGGTGGAACGACGTCACCCTGGGACCCGACCTGGGGGTGGCCGGGGCAAGCCGCAACGAGGTGTACGCCGCGATGGACTGGCTACTGACCCGCCAGGACACGATCGAAGCCAGCCTGGCCGGGCGGCATTTAAGCGAGGGTGGCAGGGCGATGTTCGACCTGTCCTCGTCCTGGATGGAAGGAAGCCGATGCGAGCTGGCTGCGCGCGGCTACTCCCGGGATGGCAAGAAGGGCAAGCTCCAAATCGAGTATGGGCTACTGACCGATCCGGCTGGCCGTCCTCTCGCGATCCGGGTATTTCCCGGCAACACCGCGGATCCCAGCGCGTTCATCACCGCCGTCGAGGTAGTGCGCGAGAAGTTCGGGCTGGCGCGGCTGACCCTGGTCGGGGACCGAGGAATGATCACCTCGGCACGGATCGAGGCACTCAAAGACCTGGGTGGACTGTCCTGGATCACCTGCCTACGCGCCCCGGCCATCGCGAAGTTGGCCGCCGCCGACGGGCCGTTGCAGCCCTCACTGTTTGACACCCAGAACCTGGCCGAGATCGACCACCCCGACTACCCCGGCGAGCGGTTGATCGCCTGCCGCAACCCGCTGCTCGCGGCCGAACGAGCCCGCAAACGCGACGCCCTGCTGGCCGCCACCGAGACTGCGCTGGCCCCCATCGCCGCCGCGGTGACCCAAGCACGCCTCACCGGAGCCGATCGAATCGGGATCAAACTCGGCAAGGTGATCGACAAGTTCAAGATGGCCAAGCACTTCGACGTGGCGATCACCGACACCAGCCTGACCCTCACCCGGCGGACCGGCCAGATCGCGGCGGAGGCCGCGCTGGATGGCATCTACGTCATCCGCACCAGCGTGCCCGCTACCAAGCTCGACGCGCCCGCCACCGTTGACGCCTACAAAAACCTCGCCCACCTCGAGCGGGACTTCCGCTCGATCAAAGCCGATGATCTGGACCTGCGCCCGATCCACCACTACCTCTCCGACCGGGTCCGCGCCCACGTGCTGATCTGCATGCTGGCCTGCTACCTCGTCTGGCACCTGCGCACCGCGCTGGCCGAGCTCACCTACACCGACGAGCACCCACCCGCCCGGGACAACCCCGTCGGCCGCGCCACACGCTCCACCAGCGCGGAACACAAAGCCGGCAGCCACACCAGTCCCGATGGCCAGCCGCTGCACAGCTTCCGTGGCCTGCTCGAACACATGGCCACCCTGACCCGCAACACCATCACCCTCGACCAGGCGACCTTCGACAAGATCACCCTGCCGACCCCCACCCAACATCGAGCCTTCGAACTGATCGATTCCCCGATCCCGCTCACCCTGAAGTAGACAGACCAAAACCGGCCTCAACAACGAATCCCAAGCTCAGTAGGGCCACCCACGTTCAAGATCAGGAAACTTCGGTCTAGATCGGGCGGCCCGCACATTGGCCAAGTTGGCCGAAGAACCAATCCGGCGGAGGAAGTAGGCCTGCAGGGCTTTGTTCGGAGCCTCGAAGAGCAATCGATTGAGATCGATACCAGAGCCGACGATCTCGTCAACCAATTCGTGGCGTGGTTCGCCGTCGGAGTGGCAGATTCCGCTTTGGCCGCTCTCCCGCGCCTCGGTGGTGACGAGGTGGGCGCCGGCGGTGAGGTCTTCCTCGATGAAGGATATCCAGTGCCTTGGCGCCAGGGTGTCGGAACGACGAGCATCCTTGAAGCCGACCTCGCTGATAACGATAAACTCGCCGGCGAGCCTGGCCACCCACCGGGCCTTCGCTGTGTTGTCGAGAGGAACGTGCCGTTGGACACCTCGACGTGACTGGCGCCCAGCCCACGGCACAGCGCGAGCCACTCCGGTACCAGACCATCAACGGCGTAGCGCTCGAACAGGGTGCCGCCGAAGTAGAAGTCGATGCCAGCGCTGTGCAGAATGTCGATCTTCCGCTTGATGTCCTTGGTCACCAGGCAGGTGCCCCAGCCGAACTTCACGAGGTCCACGAATTCCCCGACGCTGCCCACGGCGTCCTCGAATTGACCGGTGAACATCCCGGGATCGATCACCATCGTGAGCCCACGTTGTCGCGGCTTGGTATCGCGGTCCGGTAAACGCAGTGGGGTGTCGATCACGACTGGCTCCTCACGTCCGCCCCGCGCCCAGCCTGGTCGGCTCGGCCGGGATGGAAGACTCGGATCTATCGGAATGGGTGGTTACCTTCGCTCGGGAACGGTGCTTTCCGGTGAGCATCAGGCTGAGCGGACCGCACCTCAGCAACTCGACTACGAGCACAGACGCCAGGACGACGGCGAGGAAGGCGACGACGGTCGACCAGAGCGCGGGCATCCGCACGGATAGCCAGTCCAGAGGACCCAGCGTCCACGCCCAGAGCGCCATCGGATGCACCAGGAATACGCCGAATGAGCGGTCAGAGCTGATCTCGACGGCCCGGGAACCCAGACCGGTTCCCCGACGTGCGGCCCACGCCGTGCCGAGCGCGAACAACGCTGTGATGGCAGCCGCGCACCAGGGCACCATCACCGGCTGGAACACATCCGACGCCGGCACCGCGGGGATGCCATCGTGTACCGACCTGAGGAACCAGCCCTCGGCCGCGACGCCGGTGAGCAGCAGTGCCCCGAGCACCACCACCGGATGCCCGCGGACCCAGGCCTGCACCCGCTCGTAGTGCAGCGCCGCTAGCCCGCCGAGCAGCAGGTAGAACACGTAGCTGCCGACGAATGACCCGTCGTATTGCAACAGCTTTGCGGCCATCCCGCTCGGCTGTGCGGAGTGGAGCACCGCATCGATGCCGAGCTGGAGAACCGCTCCGATCGCCAGCAGCGCGAAGTGCCCGCCCCGCCGTCCCGCGGAAGCCCGCAGCAACCGAAGGAACAGCGGGAAAAGCAGGTAGAACTGCATGGTGACGACCAAGAAGTACAGGTGATACCAGGCCGTACCGGTGAGCAGGTTGCGGGCGAGCTGGATGAGTGCCGCGGTGGGTGGCACCGGCGTCGTGATCAGCGCCAGGCCGCTGTAGATCACCGACCAGATCACGTAGGGCACACCGACAAGCAAGAACCGGCGTCGCCAGAACGGCCGGATGTGCAGCCGGTCTCGGTAGCGGTGAACGAGCACGAAGGCAGTGAGGGAGAAGAACGCCTCACGGGTGAAATGCAGCAACATCGCGGCGCCACCTGCCGGCACGCTGTCGGCTGAATTGACGGTAGCCACGGTGTGTACCGCAATGACACAGGCGAAGGTCAGCACCCGAACCAGGTCCACGGCGTAGACGTGACTACGGCTATTGACGCGCGCGACTGCTTCGAGGGCCACCGTCACAGGGGGGACACCCCGCGACGCGGAGCGTCCCCCCGCAGCTGGCGGCGCAGCACCTTGCCAGTGGCTGTCCGTGGCAGACCTGCGACGATCCGGTACTCCACCGGGCGTTTGACCCGGCTCAGCTGTTGCTCGCACCGCAACCGCAGCCGGCTCACGAGCTGATCGGCTTGCCCGGCGTCCAGCACGTGCACCGGCTGTATCCAGGCCACCGGTACCGCACCGAGCACCTGATGCGGGCATCCAGCGACGGCGGCCTCAGCCACCGCCGCCTCGCCGAGAAGGACCTCTTCCACCTCACCCGGATGCACCAGCTCACCGCCGCAATTCACGACGTCGTCGTGGCGACCGGCGAGGTAGAGGTATCCCTCGTCGTCCAGTCGCCCGAGGTCGCCGGTGTCCAGCCAGCCGGCGGCGTCGAACCGCTCAGCGGCCACACCGCCGGCATACCCGCTGATTACGCTCTCCCCACGGATGCGGACCCGGCCCACTACGTCCGGGACACACCGCCGGCCGTCCGGCCCGGCCACCTCGAGTTCCACCCCCGCCGGCCGCCCCACCGATCCCGGCGGGTGACCGCCGACCAGCGGAGTGGCGGTTATCTGGCTGGCCGCCTCGGTCATGCCATAGCTCTCCACCAGGGCAACCCCCGTCTGTGAGGCCACCTGCGCGCGGGCCGTTGCCGGCAGCGGCGCGGAGGCCGAGCGGATGAACCTCAGCGCTGGGGGAACCGTGGGGGCGCTGTCAAGTGCGAGGATCGAGAGGATGGCAGGAACTGCATTGACCCAGGTGATCCCGCGCTCCGCCAGCAGCTGCCAGAACCCGGTGCGATGGAACCGCCGGTCGAGCACCAGCGCGCCACCAGCGACAACGGTGGCCAACAGCGCGACGACTTCGGCGTTGATGTGGAACAACGGCAGCGGGTTGAAACCACAATCCGTTGCGGAGAGCTCGTGGTGGCTGACGACGCACCGCGCCGCATACAACAGCTGGCGTTCGGTGAGCACCACCGTCTTGGGCGTGCCGGTCGAGCCGGAGGTCAACAGCGCGATGGAGCCCATCAGCCGATCCGGTGACTCAGCTACAGAGCCGTGGACCGCTGATTCAGCGGGCAGCCCGGTGGCGGGGTTCACGCACATAGCCGATACCGACGGCCGGTCGCTGACCACCAACCAGGGCCGCAATGCGCGCCGCGTACGGTCCGCTTCGGCCGGTGGAGCGGCCGGGTCCACGGGTGCCGAACACCGCCCGGCGGCGATCACAGAGAGGTGCACGGCGCAAAATGCGAGCGGGTCCTCGATATCGACGAGCACTCGGGCACCCGGCGGCACCCCGGCGACGTCGAATTGCCGGCACCACGCATCCGCAGCGGCGCTCAGTACCGCGAAGTCGAAAGACCGCTCGCTGCGTGCGTCAGCCAGGCACCACCGGTGCGGCCGGTACGCGGCGCGCTCAGCGAGAAGCTTCCCAAGAACGCTCATGGGCGCATGCTGACCTGGTTTCCTGAACACCAGCTGGATGCCAACTGGGCATACTCTGTGTCATGCGGCGCAAGGGCGACCGGGCCAGGCCCATCGATCAGTGTCTGGCTTGGGCTAGCTGATGAGGACCCTGCTGGCGTTGGTCCTCATTGCGGTGCTGGCCATCACAGGTGTCGCCGTCGAACACTCGCCCTTGCCGGGCCACCGTCCGTTATTGCTCCACAAGCAAGCGACGGAGGAATCTGGACCGGTCACTGAGGTGCACACGGGGACCGTCGACGGCGTCCGGTGAACGTACCGCTCCATCGTCCCGGCTCAGCCCACCAGCGGGCTACCGCTGCTGATCGTGCTGCACGGACGCGGTCAGTCCGAGCCTGCCGTGCTCAGCCAAACCGGGTTCTTCGAGCTGGTCCAGCAACGGCAGGCTGTGCTGGTGTTACCCGACGGGGAACAGCGGTCATGGAACGCCGGCGATAGCTGCTGTGGATTCGCAGGCTCTCACCTGGCCCCGGACGTACCGTTCGTGGCCGCGATCGTGACCGACGCGGTGCGCCGGTGGCCGATCGATGCCGCGCGCGTGTACCTGGTCGGGTACAGCAACGGCGGCAAACTCGCCTACAGCTCGATGTGCGCGCATCCCACCCTCTTCGCGGCGGTCGCCACCTATGGCGCGGTGCCGTTGGTGCCCTGCAACCGGGAACCGCCGCAGTGTCGTCCTTGCTTGCCGTCGGCACCGCAGACCAGGTACTGCCTTTCCACGGCAAGTCAGGTAGTCACCCGCCGTTGCCGGCGGTGCCGCAGGCAGTGGCCTGGCTGCGGGCCCAGGACGGTTGTTCAGGCACGGTGCTGACCGGGCGGGACGGGCCAGCAACAGTACGGCGATGGGTGGGTTGCGCCGCTGGAACAGACGTCGAGTCAGTCATCTATCCCGGGCTTGGACATGCGTGGCCGGCCAGAACCAGCGATGGGTCGCCCCAGGCCGCCACTCTGATGTGGGCTTTCCTCCGCCGGCACGAGGTGCGGACGGTCCGTACCGCTGCCAGTAACGTCATCCCGGATGGGTCAAGGGGCGTGGCTGACCCTGTCCTCGGTGGGTTTTTCGGACTCCAGCTGGCGGGCCACCAGCGCCCCGAAAAGCAGACCGATGGTGGCCCACATCACCAGCTGGGTGCCCAGGGAAGCGACCCGGAAGTTCCACAGCACGGTAGCAGGGAACGTTTCGGGAACCTCGTTGATGCTCGGTAGCAATAACTGCACCAAAGCGACGGCCAGGATGAATGTCGCGCTCGCTAACAGAGTGGCGTTCCAAGCGCTCAAATGCGACGTGAGCCGGTGGCCGAGGTAGGTTGCTGCCAACGCCAACGCCGACGACAGCAGCACCATTCCGAAGTATGTCCCGGTGCGCTCGCTAATGGTCTCGGCATTGCCCACTGATGGCGGGCTGGCCGGGTACTTGAGGAATGGCACGACGTACACCACGAGATAGCCGACCATCGCCAGCACCGCCGCCGTCGCCTGCGCGGACATCCGGCCGACGCGGCCGTACACGATCGCGAACGCAAGCGCAAACAGGCCTCCGAAGGCGACTGCGTACAATCCCATGGCGACCGCCAGCCCTATGGTGCTCTGCACCGTGCGGCTAACCAGCTCCGGTTCCGGGCTTTCGCTCCGGTTGGCCTGCAACGCCGATTCGAAATCGATCGCGCTACTGATCGACGGCTCACCGAAGATGTAGGCGAACACGAGCGCCAACAGCCCGGCTACCAAGCCGGATAGCATGCCGCGTACCAGCAACGTCCGCATCATGGCCGTGAGCTCATATCTTGGGCCGACCGGCCGTCAGTGGCAGGGAAAACCGAGCAAGTGCCTGCCATCGTGCACGAATTCGTGCACATAGTGACCCGAGATGATCGAGGTCGCGCCCTGCTCAGTGCCGACAAAGTACAACAGCAGCAGACCGAGGACGGCGATGAAGATCCCCCAGGGCACGATCTCCCGAACGGGGATACGAATCGGAACTGGCGCGGGAACGGAGACGACGCTCACGGTGATACCTCCCTGGGCTGACGCGACCCACTAGCGGTGATCACGACGGCGGAGTGTCTGACTCACGAGACCAGATGAAGGTGCCGTTCACAGTGGCGCGACCGTGCCGGGTTTACACCGGCTTACTCCACTCCGTCGATCAGATGACGGTAGGCATGCGGGAGCGCCGCGTCAATCGACCGTACCGGTGCGAGACCGCTCAGCGGGGAAGGAGCCGTTGGAGTAGACGGTGAGCGGGAGCATGGAGTGCCGGCTCCCGCTCACCAGCAGGTCCTCAGGCGTTGGTCAGCGGCCCTGCCCGCCGAGAAGGCCAGTCACGCCGCCCAGCCCACCGAGAAGGCTGCCAGTGCCGCCCGATAGTCCGCCGAGAAGGCCAGTCGTGCCGCCTTGCCCGCCGAGAAGGCCGCTCGTGACGCCGGAAAGGCCGCCCAGAATTGGCTGGAGGACGGGCCCGACCAGACCCAATGGGTCGAGGCCGAGTGCGCCGCCACCTCCTCCGCCCAGAACGGGTCCGACTAGCCCGCCCACGTCCAGGCCACCCGTGCCGCCGAGCAGACCACCAACGGGGGACCCAGTGCCGGTGTCCGGAGAGCCTCCAGAGGTGTCGGCGTTAGCCACGCCACCGATGAGGAGTCCTCCAGTGGCGGCGGCAGCTACCACCAGCACTTTAGCTCCGCGCGAAGTGAAGAATCTGGTCACGATGTCATTTTCTCCTGTTCAGGGTTAACGAGCCCTTATGGGCTTCTCGCTTGCCAGTGATTCCGGCCACTAACCGCCAGCCGAATTAGTGGCCGAGGGTGAATGCTTCCGATCACTATTCGGTCGGCCTCGCCTCTTCCCTCCGCGAGGTGATCCGCAGATCAAGATGTTGCCGAGAAGATCCTCCGCACGCACCGATTTCCACCGCGGCGACGCTGCTCGCCGAAGATGAACAAGAGCGGTCCGGAAATCGACGGGATGCGTTCGGCAAACCCCACAAGGGATAGATATTTCGGTGGCGGGTTTGCTGTGTTACCGCCCATCACCTGAGCGTTGCCGGTGGTTCCGCCAGTGGTGTGCCATTCATTTTCGTACGCTGAATACCGGCGGCCCGTGCCCTCGCACACCGGCTGACGCCACCCTGCGCGCCCCTGAGACGGTCCGGCCATAGACTCGGCTACCGTGGCTGGACGCATCCGGGACGCCGACATCGCGGAGGTCCGCGAGCGCAACCGGATCGATGAGGTGGTCGGCGAGTACGTCGCGCTGCGTCGGGCTGGTGCAGATTCGCTCAAGGGGCTCTGCCCGTTCCACGACGAGAAATCCCCGTCGTTCAACGTCCGTCCTGGGCACGGCACCTACCACTGCTTCGGCTGCGGCGAAGGCGGCTCCGTTGTCGATTTCATGATGAAGATCGAGCAGCTGGGCTTCGTCGAGGCAGTGGAGCGGCTGGCCGACCGGGTCGGAATCCAGCTGACCTACACCGGGGGTGGCTCCTCGGTGCAGCGTGACCGCGGCACCCGGGCCCGCCTGGTCGAAGCCAACAAATTGGCGCAGGAGTTCTACACCGAGCAGCTGAGTTCTGCACCGGCGCAGCCAGCCCGTGAGTTCCTCATGGAGCGCGGGTTCACCCAGGAAGCGGCGGCCACCTTCGGCTGTGGCTTCGCCCCCTCCGGCTGGGATCAGCTCACCAAACATCTACTCGGCCGCGGGTTCACCGTCGAGGAGCTGATCAAGGCCGGGGTGTCCCGGGAAGGCCAGCGTGGGCCGATGGACCGCTTCCACCGCAGGCTGCTGTGGCCGATCCGGGATCTGGGCGGTGATGTGGTCGGTTTCGGCGCCCGGCGATTGTTCGACGACGACCGCATCGAGGCGAAGTACCTCAACACCGCCGACACGCCGCTGTATCGCAAGTCGCAGGTGCTTTTCGGGCTGGACCTGGCCAAACGAGAGATCGCCCGGCGCCGCCAGGTCGTCGTGGTCGAGGGCTACACCGACGTGATGGCGATGCACCTGGCCGGAATACCCACCGCAGTGGCCTCCTGCGGCACGGCATTCGGTGTGGAACACATTTCCGTGCTGCGCAGGATGCTCATGGATGATGATGCGTTGAGCGGTGAGGTGATCTTCGTCTTCGATGGTGACGAGGCCGGTCAGAAGGCGGCGCTCAAAGCGTTCGATGACGACCAGCGCTTCGCCGCGCAGACCTTCATCGCCATCGCGCCGGGGGGGATGGACCCGTGCGAACTGCGCCAGGCCAAGGGCGACGCCGCGTTGGGAGACCTCGTGGCGCGCCGTCAGCCGTTGCTGGAGTTCAAGTTGCGGTCCCTGCTAGCCGAGCATGATTTGGATACCGCTGAGGGTCAAGTCGCTGCACTACGGCGGGCGGTGCCGTTTGTCGCGCAATTCAAGGACGCATCACTGCGAGATCGGTACGCGACGAAACTAGCGCACCTGAGCGGTTGGACGGGCGACGAGGCGATGGTGGTCCGCCGGGTCCGGGAAACCGCTGGTGAAGCACCTCGACGGCGCGGTGGGCGCACGCAGAACACGTCATCGACGGACAATGGCACGGAGCTCCCGGCGCGCGATGATGTGCGGCTGCAGGCTCAGCGCGAGGTGCTCAAGGCGGTGCTGCAAGAGCCCGCAATGACCGGTCCGGTGTACGACACACTGCCAGCCGAAGCGTTCACGCACCCGTGCTACGCGCAGCTGCACGCCGCAGTTCTGGCCGCCGGCGGTACCGCCGCGGGAATGTCCGGCCCGGAGTGGCTCGACGCTGTCGCCGCCCACTGCGCTACGCGATCATTGGTGACCGAGCTCGCCGTCGAGACGCTGCGAGCCAAGGGCAGCGCCGAGGACGACGCGCGCTACATCGGCAGCCTGCTGGCTCGCCTACAGGCCACCGTCGTCGGGCAGCAGGTCGCCGAGATCAAATCGCGGCTGCAGCGGATCTCACCACTGGACGACGCAGAGGTCTACCACCAGCTCTTCGGTGACCTGGTAGCCCTTGAGCAGTACTATCGGGCGCTTCGCGAGCAGGCCGTAGGGTCCCAGGAGTGAGTGTCTGGGGGCGGTTGTTGCGGGGCTTTGCGGCGGTGCCCGAGCTACCCCCGGGATTCGCCGGTCGCCTGGAGCCCGACGAACGCCTGGTCACCACGGGAGAGCTGGCGGGTGGCGGGAACCTGGTGCTGACTCACCTAGGGATGTGGGTGCCGGAGGGCGCCGAATCTCGCCGTATCGGCTGGCACCTGATGAGCAAGGCGGTGTGGGACCGCAGCGCGCTGGTGGTCACCGAAACGGTCAGCACCGGCATGGTGGGCGAGGCCGTGCTGCTGTCCGACCTGCCGCCGCGCCGCTTCGCGCTACGCGAACCCGGCAAGGTCCCCGAGGTGGTGCGGGAACGAGTCACCAGCTCCATCCGATCCAGCCAGTACTGCGAGCTTCCCGGCGGGGGAGCGTGGTTCGTGCAGCGCCGCGTGCCCGGGCGGGACGGCCTGGTCCTGCAGGTGCGACCCGTCCCCGGTCCCGCGCCCGGTGCGCTGGAAGCGATGATCCGCGAGGTTGTGGTGCGACTGCCGTGGCCGGCCGCACAGAGCTAGTGTCCGGTTGCTGAGGAGGGGCACGACGAGAAGTGTGGGATCCGGAGACTTACCTGGCGTTCGGCGACCACCGGGCCCGGCCCTTCCACGACCTGGTGGCCCGCGTCGATGCCCGCGACCCGGTTCTGGTGGTGGATCTGGGCTGTGGGCCGGGGACCCTCACGCGCTTGTTGGCCAAGCGGTGGCCAACGGCCACGGTGATGGCGTTGGACAACTCGCCGGAGATGGTGCAGGCCGCTCGCGAGCGCGGTATCCACGCCGAGTGCTGTGATATCCGCACCTGGTCGCCCCCGCCCGGCACCAGTCTCATCGTCTGCAACGCTGTATTGCAGTGGGTGCCCGATCACGCGGAGCTGCTACGCCAGTGGATGCGGCAATTGCCTCCGGGGGGATGGTTGGCCTTGCAGGTGCCGGCGAACTTCAATGCGCCATCTCACGCCGAGACAGCTCGGCTTGCAGCTGAACCGCGCTGGCGTGACTTGCTCGATCTCAGGGGGACCCACCCGGTGCTCGAACCACCCGGATATGCGGCGGTGCTGGGTCCTAGCGCTGCGGAGTTGGACGTATGGGAAACCACCTACCTGCATCGGCTCACCGGCACCGACCCGGTGCTGGAATGGATCACTGGGACCGCACTGCGCCCTGTCCGGGCGGCGCTGTCGGCGGCAGAGTGGGCGGCGTTCCGGCAAGAACTCGCCCCGCGGCTCAGGGCTGCCTATCCTGCGGGAGCCGATGGGGTGACCTGGTTCCCCTTCCGCCGGATCTTCGCAGTCGCGCAGGCCCGGTAACGCCACCCAAAACGCTTCGCATGGTTGCCGCCGGTGTCGCGGACCGATCTGCCCACGGGTGGGGCAGCGGCACCGGTGTGGTGCACCGTACGCTATGGTGGTCCGCAGTCGGCCCGCCCAGGCGGTGAAGCCCGACGCCTTCCCCGATAGCTCAATTGGCAGAGCATGCGACTGTTAATCGCAGGGTTGTTGGTTCGAGTCCAACTCGGGGAGCAGGCACAACGCGAGAGCCGGTCCCCGCCGGAACCGGCCTGACCGCAGTTCTGACCGCAGTTCTGACCGCACTCATGGCGCTGTGCCGGCCTCGCCGTCTGGCCCGAACAGGTGGCTGAGGCGGTCGACCGCATCGCGCTGCACCTCCCGGAGCACGTCGACATAGATCGCGCTCGTCACGCCGATCGAGCTGTGCCCCAGCAGGTCCCGGATCGCCTGTAGGTCAACGCCTTGGGCGAAACTGGTAGAGCAATGTTCCA
>DASYMC010000113.1:0-14255 GCA_036009255.1 Pseudonocardiaceae bacterium | reverse complement strand
GGCGCCGAATCGATGACGGATGGTGGTGCTGAACTTGCATTGTGTTGCGGACGCCGGCGCCTGTGCCGCGTTACTCTCCTACCGACTGCACTCTGAGGACTGACATGGCCGACGCTGAAGATTCGCGCTCCCACAGTTTCTGGGCGACCTTCCCCGGAATATTGACTGCGCTCGCAGCGGTCATCACGGCAATCGGGGGCGTAATCGCTATGTTGTTCCAAGCAGGAATTATCGGTGGAGCTCATCAGGGGACGCCTCCGCCTACGGCAACTCAAGCGAAGGTGGGCAGCCTGCCCACCACATCCGCTTCGGCCGGGAGTGTTCCCGGAGAGAAGCCGTGGAGGGACGTCGAAGCGGTCATCACCGCCGAGGACGGTACGGTCACCAAGATGCGAGCAGAAACTGTCCGCTTCTGCATCTCCGCTGGGACCGGGATCAATCTTAACGACAGTCAAGATATCGCATTCGAGAAAATTTCACGTATCGACGTACTTCGCTCCGATGTGGCGCTCTCACCCGGCGGCAAGGCGGCGCTGCGCGTCGGCTTGGATAGCGGTTCCACTTTGGAGGGCACGATAACCTCCGGCTGTGACTTCTTCGGTCAAACCGAGGTGGGCCGATACAGCCTCTACCCGGACAAACTGTTGAAAATCGAATTCCTACGCTGAGGCCGACCGCCCTATTGCGCAGGTCGACAACAGTCGGGGGTGCAGGGCGCGCCGTTGACGCCCTGGCCGGCTGCCGGGATCTGTGAGCACCGGCGGGCTGGGGCATTACGCACGTGCTCGGCCACGAGTTCCACCACCATCTCGGCGAAGCGTGGATCGGTGCCCGGGGTGGCGGCTCGGACGAAGCTCATGCCCAGCGTGGTAGCCCGCTGCCGGGCCTCGTGATCGAGGTCCCACACCACCTCGAGGTGGTCGGAGACGAAGCCGATGGGCGCCACCACGACCCCGGGAACTTGCTCGGTGTGCAGCGCGTCGAGGTGGTCGATCACGTCCGGCGCGAGCCACGGCACGTGAGGGGGCCCGGAGCGCGACTGCCACACGACGTCATAGCTGGGCACCTCGGCCGCCGTGGCGACTAGTCGGGCCGCCTCGGCGACTTGCCGGGAATAGCGGTGACCGCCCTGCGAGACCAGCCCGGCCGCGGCGTCGGCGGCCAGCGGCACGGAATGCGCGGTGAACATCACTCGGGCGGCCCGATCAGCTTGCTCGCGGGCCGTGCCCAGCGCGCCGGCGCACGCCGCGATGAACAGGGGATGATCGAAGAACTGCCGGAGCTTGACCAGCTCCGGCGCCGTGGGGCCGACGGCCTGCCGGGCCCGCGCGATGTCCTCGTGGTACTGCCTGCATCCCGAGTACCCGCCCCAGGCCGAGGTGGCGAAGACCAAGGCACGTCTTATCCCGTCGGCGGCCATCGTGCCGACGGTCTCTTCCACCATCGGGTGCCAGTTGCGGTTACCGAAGTACACCGGCAGGTCAAGTCCGGCGTTGGCAAGCGCATGCTCGATCGCGGTGATCAGCGCGCGGTTACATCGGTTGATCGGTGACACTCCCCCGAAATGAAAATAGTGCTGAGCCACGTCATCCAACCGCTGCGGCGGCACACTCCGCCCGCGTGTGACGTTCTGCAGGAACGGCCGCACCTCTTCCGGCCCCTCGGGCCCCCCGAAAGACAGCAGCAGCAGTGCGTCGATCAACAAGGGGCTAGACGCCGACGGCGTGGAAGCCGCCGTCGGCCCACACCATCGAGCCGGTCGTGGCGGGAAGCCAATCGGAGAGTAGCGCACAGACTGTGCGGGCCACCGGGGTCGGATCCTCGATATTCCAGCCCAGCGGAGCGCGATCATGCCAGGCGTTCTCGAACGCGGCGAAGCCGGGGATGGATTTGGCTGCCATCGTGCGTACCGGGCCTGAGGCCACCAGGTTGACCCGGATGCCGTCGGGGCCGAGATCGCGGGCCAGGTAGCGGCAGACCGACTCCAGCGCCGATTTCGCCACCCCCATCCAGTCGTAGGCAGGCCAAGCCTGCCGGTTGTCGAAATCCATTCCGACGATCGAGCCGCCCCGGCTGAGCAGGGGTAGGCAGGCCATTGCCAGTGACTTGAACGAGTAGGCGGAGACCTGCAGCGCCTTGGCCACGTCTTCCCACGGCGCGCTCAGGAACTCCCCTCCAAGACACGATGCCGGGGCGAAGCCAATGGAGTGCAGCACCCCGTCCAGCCCGTCGACATGGTGGCCGAGTCGCTGCGCCAGGGAGTCCAGCTGACCCTGGTCGGCCACGTCGAGCTCCAGCACCGGTGCCGGCTGGGGAAGTCGCTGCGCGATCCGCTCCACCAGACGCAACCTGCCGTACCCGGTGAGCACCACCTGAGCGCCCTGCTCTTGCGCCACGCGTGCCACGTGGAAGGCGATCGACGCGTCAGTGATCACCCCGGTGATCAGTAGCCGCTTGCCCTCAAGCAGACCCGCCACCTGTCCTCCTCCCCCGCCGCTCAGTGACCCATTCCCAGGCCGCCGTCGACCGGCAGCACCGCCCCGGTGATGTACCCGGCTGCGTCTGAAGCAAGGAAGGTCACCACCGCGGCGACCTCCTCGGGGCTGGCCTGGCGGCGCAGTGGGATCGAACCCAGGATTTCGTCCCGGCGTGCCTGGCCGATGTCCGCGGTCATCTCGGTATCGACGTAGCCTGGCGCCACCACGTTCGCCGTGATGGACCGGGATCCCAGCTCACGCGCGATGGATCGGGCGACGCCGATCAGCCCGGCCTTGCTGGCCGCATAGTTCACCTGACCGGGCGCACCGGAGAGCGCCACGACCGAGGAGATGAACACCATCCGGCCCCAGCGGGCCCGTAGCATGCTTTTGGCAGCGCGCTTCGCTACCCGGTAAGCGCCGGTGAGGTTGGTGTCCAGCACCCGAGAGAACTGCTCCTCGGTCATCCGCAGCAACAACGTGTCATCCGTGATCCCAGCATTGGAGACGAGTATTTCGATTGGCCCGTGCTCCTGCTCTGCTATCGCGAATGCCGCCTCCACGGCCGTACCGTCGGTGACATCGCAGCGGACTCCCAGCACGTCCTCCGGTACGCCAGAACCCCGATGGGTGACAGCAACCCGGTCGCCCTGCTTGGCGAAGGCGCGGGCGATGGCCAACCCGATACCGCGGTTGCCGCCGGTGACGAGGACAGAACGGGCCATGGGCCCCCCTTCGATTGCGAGCCGCTCACGGTAGCCGCTGCCCGATGGCCAACGCGCCGGCGGCGGCGAGAATCGCGGCGAGGGTACCCGCGATCAACCACGACTTGCTCGCATCAGCTCGCTTGGTCTCATAGCCGATCTGCTCGCCCAGAGTGTTCACGACTTCGCTGAGCTGGCCGGCGCTGCTGGCGTCGTAGAACTGGCCACCGGAGAGGTCCGCGATGCGCCGGATCGACTCGTCATCGGCGGGCACCGGCTGGCGCTCACCGTTGATCTCCACCTGCCCGTATGCGGTGCCGAAGGAGATCGCCGAGATCGGGATCTTGGCGGCCGCCGCGGCACGAGCTGCGGTGAAGGCGCCGCGCGGATCATCGCCGTCGGGCGTCGGGACCGTTTGCTTGCCGTCGGTGAGCAACACGATGCGGGCCGGCGGCGGTCCTTGCGCGTCCGAGACGACGGCGCCGAATGCTTCGATGGAGGACAGCGCGGCGAAGATCGCCTCACCGGTGCCGGTGGCTTCGGCCAACTTGAGATTGTCGATGGCCCGGATCACCGAGACCCGCTCGGTGGTGGGCGAGACCAGGACGGTGGCCGAACCGGCGAAGGACACCAGACCCAGGTTCACCCCTGGGGTCAGCTCGTGGGCGAACCTCTTCGCTTCCCGCTGGGCAGCTGCGATCCGGCTCGGCTCGATATCGGTGGCGCGCATGGACAGAGACACGTCGATCACCAACATCACGGTGGCCCGATTGCGTGGCACTTTCTGCTCCGCGGTGGGACCGGCCAGCGCCACGGTGAACAGCACCAGGGCCGCGAGCAGCAGCGCCACCGGCACGTGACGCTGCCAGCCCTGCCGCTTGGGGGCAACCCGCTCCAGCATGGCGAGGTTGGCAAAGCGCAACACCTGCCGTCGTCGCCGCCGCTGCATCCAGACATAGCCGACCGCCAGCGCGGCGACCACTACCAGCAGCAGGAACCACAGCGGAGCGGTGAACCCACCGAGGCTCATGCGGCACCCCCCGACCACAGGCGCTTGCGGGTGACCGCGAAACGCACCATGTCGGACACCCAGTCGGAGTCGGTGCGCAGGGTCAGCTGTGCAGCACCGCAGCGCCGCAGCGCTGCGGCCACCTCGTCCCGATGCGCGGCCGCCGCAGCGGCGAACTCCCGGCGTAGCAACGGCGTGGTTACTACCTCCTTCTGCCGGCCGGTCTCTGGATCCGCTAGGACCACCGTGCCCATGTCGGGCAGCTCGAGATCGCGGGGGTCGAGCACCTCAATGGCGATCAGATCGTGCCGGGCGGACAACCCGCGCAGAGGCCGTTCCCAGTCGAAAACATCACCCGACCGTGGACCGAGGAAATCCGAGATCACTGCGACCAACCCGCGGCGGCGCGGCGGCCGGCGCAGCATTTCAAGTGTCGCCGCCAAGTCGCCACGGACACCGTCTGGGGCTCGCGGTACTTCGGCGATCCGGCGGATCAGCCCGCGGGCATGCGGCAGACCGCCTCGAGCCGGGATTCGCAGGACATCCGCCCCGGTGCTCGCCACGGCGCCGACCCGGTTCCCGCCGCCTCTGGTCAGATGCGTCACGGCCGCGCACGCGGCTACCGCAAGCTCCCGCTTGTCGCATTCCGCAGTACCGAAGTCGAGACTGGCCGACAGATCGACGGCGAGCCAGGTCTCCAGCTCCCGGTCCGCGACCGTGTCCCGGATGTGTGGTTCGGTGGTGCGCGCGGTGACCGCCCAATCCATCCGCCGGACGTCGTCTCCGGGCTGGTAACGCCGGGCTTCACCCGGCTCGGTGCCCGGACCTGGCACCAGACCGAGGTGATTGCCTTGCAGCAGCCCGTCCAGCCGGCGGCGCACGGTGAGCTCCAACGCCCGTAACCCAGCCTCCATGTGTCCATCGCGCAACGCCGGCGGCGCCCACCGGTGCCGCTCGTCCCGCTGGCTGCGCGCCGTCATGTGCTCAGGTCATCCCTCCGCCAGGCCGCTGATTCATCAGTTCGGTTGGCATCAGCTTCGGTTCACATCAGCTCTGCCCGGCTACCTCGGCCGGCGTTTCCGGACCACTCGCAGCCGGGGCGGCGTTCTGGGGACGGGCTGAGACTTGTGGTAGGGGCACGGTCTGCAGGACCCGGGTGACGATGTGTTCCACCGGTACTCCGTCGGCCAATGCGTCGTAGGACAGCACCAGCCGGTGCCGTAGCACGTCGGCAGAGACGTCGATGACATCCTGCGGCAGTACGTAATCACGCCCGCGGACCAACGCCATCGCGCGGGCCGCCGCGACGATGCCCAGGCTGGCTCGCGGCGAGGCGCCGTATGCCACCCACCCAGCGACATCAGATAGACCATGCTCGGCGGGCGTACGAGTGGCAAGCACCAGCCGCACCACGTAGTCGACGAGGGCGTGGTGCACAAATACCCGTGCGGCGACTTCTTGCAGCCGGATCAGCTCGGTGGGGTCGAGTACCCGGTGTGGCTCGGGAGGATGGACACCCATCCGGTAAATGATTTCCCGCTCTTCCTCTACCGTGGGGTATTGAACCAGAATTTTGAATAGGAAGCGGTCCCGTTGTGCTTCGGGAAGCGGATAGACGCCTTCGTTCTCAATCGGGTTCTGGGTAGCAAGTACGAGAAACGGCGCGGGCATCGGATACGTGGTGCCGCCGATCGACACGTGACGTTCGGCCATCACTTCCAGCAACGCCGACTGCACCTTGGCCGGCGCGCGGTTGATCTCGTCGGCGAGCACGAAGTTCGCCATCACCGGTCCGAGCTCGATGTCGAACTGCTCGCGGCCCTGCCGGTAGATGCGGGTGCCCAGGATGTCGGCGGGAACCAGATCAGGGGTGAACTGGATGCGGGAGAATGTGCCACCCACCACTCGGGCGATGGTCTCCACCGCGAGGGTCTTGGCTACCCCTGGCACGCCTTCGAGCAGGAGATGACCGCGGGCCAGCAGACCGACGAGCATCCGCTCGACCAACCGATCCTGTCCCACGATGACCCGCTGGATCTCGAAGACCGTCCGCTCGATCAGCTGGGCGTCCCGGGCTGGGGTGACTGACCGGGGCGATGGGTTGGACGCTGGTGGGGTCGCCCCGCCGTCGACGTCGCTCACGGGTCCTCCTCGCACAGGGTCCGGCTCGGGCGCACACGGCGTGGCGCACCGCGACAGCAACAACAACTAGGACACCACGGTTGCGGGATCCAGCCAGACCCAACCGCTGCGCCGGTGTGGCGGCTGTGAAGGTCTACAGCACTCGCACGGCGTAGGGCATGATCTCGGTGTAGCGAACCGACGTCACGCGCACCGCAGCGCCTGAGTAGGGCGCCTCGATCATCTGTTCCCCGCCGATATACAGGGCCACATGATGGATGTCTCCGGCCGTGCCCCAGAACAGCATGTCGCCGGGACGCTTCTGCGCCAGCGGAATCTTGCGACCGGAGTTGTACTGAAAACCGCTGTAGTGCGGTAAGGAATAACCAAGGGCCCGGGAGAAAGCATAGATCATCAAGCCCGAGCAGTCGAAGCCGACCTTGCGAAAGTCGCCGTAGGCATCAGCAACTCCACCGTCCCGAACGCCGATCGTAGGTCCGGCGCCGTTACCGCCACCCCACGAGTAGCGGACACCGAGCTGCGCCATCGCTCGATTGATCACCGAACCCACATCGACGGCAACGGCCCGAGCGCCACCAGCACTACTACTACTAGCTGCGCTGCGCTCGGCAGCGGCGGCTGCCGCCGCAGCTACGGCGGCTGCCGCCGCCTGCTCGCGATCCCGTTCTGTGCGCCACTCCTCGTAGCGCTGCCGCTGCCCTCGCAGCCCCGCGGCAGCGTTCTGCGCCTCGTAGAGCTGCCGCTCCAGGTCGGCCTTCCTATCCTGCAAGGATTTGGACTGTGCCGACTGCGACGCTTCGGTGTCGATGGCGATTCGGTATGCGCTGTCCAGTGCTGTTTTGGCGTCGGCGGCAGCCCGCTGGGCCACCTGAGCCGCGGCCAGTGCCGCCCGCGTCTGGGAATCCTTATTCGCTGCATCGACGCGAGTTCGGCGCATGTTCTCCACCGCGTGCAGCTGCGCTCCCCCTACAGCTTCGAGCAGCTCGGCCCGAGCGAGCAGATCCTTTGGACTCTTCGAGCCGAGGAATGCCGAGAGTGATCCGACCGTCGTTCCCTGCCGGAAGCTGGCGGCAGCAAATTGGTCGAGGTCCCGATGCGCGACCGCGATCTGCGCAGCAGCCGCGTCCGCCTCCGCACGGCTGCTGTCGGCTGCGCGGGTCGCGGCAGCCGCTGACGCGTCCGCAGCCTGCTGGTCGATCAGCGCCTTGTTAGCAAGTTCGTGCTTGAGCTCGACCTGCGACTGTAAGGCCAGCAGTGCGGCGTCAGCTTGGGCGACCTGATTGGCGAGTTGCCCGACCCGGGTCGCGGTGGCGTTGACATGAGATTGGCTGGACTTGAGGTCGTCGTCGCTGGGGTTGGGCGGGGGCGGCGGCACGGCTTGCCCGATGCCGGGCTGCCCCACCAGCGCCACCACCGTGAGCAAACCTGCGACCAACGCACGGCACGGCAGGCGACACCGGACGCTCACACCCACTCCTTGGCTCCTGTCTGCAGGCGCCGGCCTCCCCGAGATCCGGCAAACCTTGAGCTGGCACGCGGGTGCACTGTGTCATGTACCCCTCATCCACACCAACGTTCCCTCGCATAACTTTCGCAACATCCACCACTTGTGTTACACGCAGGTAGGCGTTGTCACGTAGGGTGATCCACTCGCTGAAGAGGGCTCAGCAAAACCGTCGAGGTGTTGAGGTGCTGGGGGAAGCGCGGCCAGGACAAGGATGCAAGAAGGACGACAAGGAAGAGGTGGTGGTCAGTTCACCTGGTGTTCCCGGCCCTCCCAATACTCCTGGCGCAGCTTGAACTTTTGGATCTTGCCGGTGGCCGTACGGGGAATTTCGTCTCGGAACTCCACTGATTTCGGCGCCTTGTAACCGGCCAGCCGTTCCTTGCAGTAGGTGATGATCTCTTGCTCGGTGACGTGCTGCCCCGCGGCCACCACGACCAGCGCCTTAACCGTCTCCCCCCAGCGGTCGGACGGCACTCCGATGACCGCTACTTCCGCCACCGCCGGGTGGCTGAACAGGCAATCCTCCACCTCGATGGACGAGACGTTCTCGCCGCCGGTGATGATCACGTCTTTCTTCCGGTCAGTGATGCAGAGATAGCCCTGGTCGTCGATCGAGCCGCCGTCACCGGTGTGAAACCAACCATCCACCAGCACTTCGCTGTTTGCCTCTGGACTGTCCCAATAGCCGGCCATCACGACATTCGATCGGGCCAGCACCTCACCGACCTCGGACGTGCGCAGCTGCACCCCCAAGGCTGGGGCACCGGCCCGGGACAGCTTCCGGGCCCGATCTTCGCCGGGTAGGTCATCTTCGGCCGCCGAGCCACGGTTGAAGGTCAGCAGCGGTGCGGTCTCAGTGAGCCCGTAGAGCTGCATGAACTCCCACCCGAGTTCCTCGCCGACCCGTTTGATCACCCTGGTCGGCGGAGGCGCACCCGCGCACACCAGCCGCACCCGCCCGCGACCCGGGATCTCACCGTCCCAGCTCGCGGCAGCCTCCAACACCGCGTGCCACACCGTGGGGGCGCCACACATCAACGTCACGCCGTGTTTCTCGACCCGCCGCAGGATCTCGGCACCGTCCACCTTGCGCAGCACGATCTGCCGGGCTCCCAACCCGGCGAGCCCGAAGGGCATGCCCCAGCCGTTGCAGTGGAACATGGGCAAGGTGTGCAGGTAGACATCGCGTTCCCAGGCGCGGGTATGCATGGCGAAGGTGACCGCGTTGATCCAGATGTTGCGGTGGGTCAGCTGCACGCCCTTGGGTCGAGCAGTGGTGCCCGAGGTGTAGTTGATTGTCGCCGTGGCGTCCTCGTCGGGCTCGGCCCACGGGCGCGGCTCGACCTCGAAGCGCATCACCTGCTCCTCGGTCTCGCCACCGAGCACGAAACGATGCGGGGCAGCCACCGCCTTGAGCTGCTCGTCGAGTTCAGGGTCGACGAGCAGCACCGACGAGCCGCTGTGCGAGACGATGTAGTTCACCTCGTCGGCGCGAAGCCGGAAATTCACCGGCACGCAGATCCGGCCGCTGGCCGGCACCGCATGCAGCAGCTCGAGCACCCGGGTCGCGTTGTGGCTGACCACCGCCACCCGCTCGCCCTCGCCCACCCCGAGCGCGTCCAGGCCGGCTTGCCAAGCGCGGACCCGGCGGCCCAGCTGTTCGTAGGTCGATGTCCCTACGGATGGCGCTGGCTGGATGGGCTCGTCCACGACCGCGACGGACTGCGCGAACGCCGTCTCACCGCGAGCGAGAAAGTCGGCGACGATCAACGGCACCCGCATCGGTCGCCACCTCCGGCATGGTCTTGTTCAGATGAGGCTCCCAGGGTAGGACCCCGCACCGTGGCTCCGCCTCAACAATGTCGCGTGCCCGAGATCAGGCACGCCGACCACCGCCGTACGCACGGTGGTCATCCTCGGAAGAGGGAACAGCCGTTACAACGATCGCCCCGGTGCTTTACCTGGGTGTTAACGCTTCGCCCGCTAATCCCACCAGCAAGGGGTCGGACGTAGAGTCACGGCTAACGGCACCACACCAGTTTCTCACCAGCGGAGGAGCCAGTGACCCACGCAGCAACCAGCGCCGACAGCTTCGGCGCCCGCGGCATGCTCTCCGTTGGAACGGCCCGCTACCAGGTATTTCGATTGGCCGAACTGGACCGGCGCCTGGGCACCCAGTGGCACAGTCTGCCGTACAGCCTGAAGGTGCTACTGGAAAACCTGCTGCGCCGTGAGTCACGGGCTGCCGGCGCACATGTCCGCGCTGAGCACATCGAGGCGCTCGCCGGTTGGGACGCGCAGGCGCAGTCATCCACGGAGATCCAGTTCACCCCGGCCCGGGTGATCATGCAGGACTTCACCGGGGTGCCCTGCCTGGTCGATCTCGCCACGATGCGCGAGGCGGTCACGGCTCTCGGCGGCGATCCGCAGTCGGTGAACCCACTGGCTCCCGCTGAGCTGGTCATCGACCACTCCGTGATCGCTGACGTGGCCGGGCGCCCGGATGCCTTCGAGCGCAATGTGGAACTGGAGTACCAGCGAAACCGGGAGCGTTACCAGTTCCTGCGCTGGGGGCAGGGCGCTTTCGACGAGTTCCGAGTGGTTCCGCCGGGTACCGGGATCGTGCACCAGGTCAACCTCGAATACCTGGCCCGGGTCGTCACGACCCGCCACGGTGTGGCATATCCGGACACCGTGGTCGGCACCGACAGCCACACCACCATGGTCAACGGGCTTGGCGTGCTCGGGTGGGGCGTGGGCGGCATCGAGGCTGAGGCCGCCATGCTCGGCCAGCCGGTGTCAATGCTGATCCCACGGGTGGTCGGTTGCAAGCTCATCGGATCCATCCCCGCTGGGGCGACCGCCACTGATGTGGTGCTCACCCTGACCGAGATGCTCCGCCGGCACGGCGTGGTGGGGAAATTCGTCGAGTTCTACGGCGAAGGTGTGGCGGCGGTGCCGCTGGCCAACCGCGCCACCATCGGCAACATGAGCCCCGAGTTCGGTTCCACCTGCGCGATCTTCCCGATCGATGAGGAAACGATCCGCTACCTGGAACTTACTGGTCGCCCCGCTGAGCAGGTCGCGCTCATCGAGGCCTACGCCAAAGACCAGGAGCTCTGGCACGATCCGAGCCGGGAGCCCGCCTACTCCGAGTACCTCGAGCTGGACCTGTCCACCGTGGTGCCCTCCATCGCCGGACCCAAACGCCCGCAGGACCGGATCGCGCTATCCGGAGCCAAAGCAGCGTTTCGCCAGGCACTGCTCGGCTACGCCCGCCCCGCGCAGTCTCCAGTCGACGAAGCCGGCCTCGAATCCTTCCCCGCCAGCGACGCACCCGCAGTAACCAGCGAAGACGGCGCCGAGGAATCGTGCACGGCGATCTCCGCGAGCGCCGGTGCGCACGGCCGCGCCAGCTCTCCGGCGCCCGTGCGACCTGCTGGAACTGCCGGCTACGAGATCGACCACGGTGCCGTGGTGATCGCCTCGATCACCTCGTGCACCAACACGTCCAACCCGTCGGTGATGATCGGTGCGGCGCTGTTGGCCCGCAATGCGGTCGAGGCTGGCCTGGCCGTCAAACCATGGGTGAAGACGTCAATGGCGCCTGGCTCCCAGATTGTCACGGACTACTACGAGAAAGCCGGGCTGTGGCCTTATCTGGAGAAGCTCGGCTACCACTTGGTCGGCTACGGCTGCACCACCTGCATCGGCAACTCCGGTCCGCTGCCCGAGGAGATCTCGCAAGCGATCCACGATGCCGACCTTGCCGTGGCGAGCGTGCTGTCCGGCAACCGCAACTTCGAGGGCCGGATCAACCCGGACGTTGCGATGAACTACCTCGCGTCACCGCCGTTGGTGGTCGCCTACGCGCTGGCCGGAACGATGGACGTCGACTTCGAGCGCGACCCCCTGGGATTTGATCGTAAAGGGAACCCGGTCCATCTCGCCGATATCTGGCCCTCGCCAGAAGAGGTGCAGAAGGTGATCGAGTCCGCGATCAACCAGGAGATGTTCGCCAAGGACTACGCCGATGTCTTCGCCGGCGACGCTCGCTGGCAGTCGTTGCCGACCCCGGAAGGCGAGACCTTCACCTGGGACCCGGAGTCGACCTACGTGCGCAAGCCTCCGTATTTCGACGGGATGACGGCTCAACCGCCGCTGGTGACCGACATCGCCGGTGCCCGCGTGCTGGCGATGCTCGGAGACTCGGTGACCACCGACCACATCTCTCCTGCCGGGGCGATCAAGGCCGACTCCCCCGCCGGTCGCTACCTCGCCGAGCGGGGCGTCGAGCGTAAGGACTTCAATTCGTATGGATCTCGCCGGGGCAATCACGAGGTCATGATTCGCGGCACGTTCGCCAACATACGGCTTCGCAATCTCCTACTCGAGGACATCAGCGGCGGCTTTACCCGCGACTTCACTGCCGGTGCTGGCACGGCATCAATGGACGCAATCCCTATTTACGACGCCGCGCAGCGCTATGCCGAGGCCGGCATCCCGCTGCTGGTGTTGGGCGGCAAGGAATACGGCTCGGGTTCGTCGAGGGACTGGGCGGCCAAGGGCACCCGGCTGCTCGGGGTGCGTGCGGTGCTCGCCGAGTCGTTCGAGCGCATCCACCGCTCCAACCTCATCGGGATGGGGGTACTCCCCCTGCAATTCCCCGCTGGCGAGTCGGCGGCGTCACTGGGTCTGGACGGCACCGAGACATTCGACATCGCCGGCGTCACAGCGCTCAACGACGGCTCCAGCCCGGCGACGGTGCACGTCACCGCCACCCGTGAAGGGATCGATCCGGTGCAGTTCGACGCCGTACTACGCATCGACACCCCGGGCGAGGCCGAGTACTACCGCAACGGGGGCATCCTGCAGTACGTCTTACGAGCGATGGCTCGCAAGGGCTGAAGATCACTGGTGCTGGCCCGGCTGGTAGGGGCCCGGTACTGAGCGTGCTGAGATGGCCAACCGGTTCCAGGTGTTGATGACGGCGGCAGCCCATACGATCTGACCTACCTCCTTCTCGTCGAACACGCGACGAGCTTCCTCGTAGACCGCGTCGGGCACGTGCCCGTCGGTGATCAGCGTGATCTCCTCGGTCAGCGCGAGCGCGGCTCGCTCGCGCTCGGTGTAGAACGGGGTTTCCCGCCAGGCGTTCAGTGCGTAGAGCCGCTGCTCAGTCTCGCCCATCGCGCGGGCATCCTTGCTGTGCATATCGAGGCAGTAGGCGCAGCCATTGATCTGGGAAGCACGCATCTTGATCAGTTCGAGCAGCTGAGGTTCCAAGCCGCAGTGCTCCACCGCGGAGTTGAGCGCGGCCATCCGCCGATACAGGTCAGAGTTGAGCTCTGCTCAACGCCATTGCCACTGGGCGTCGTCAAGTCTGGCGAAGGCTCTGGCTGCCAGGCTTGCGGTTGCACGCACCTGCGAAGGGTTCCCGAGCCCAGTCACGATCGGCAGACGCCTTCCTGTCGCCGAGTTCGACATCTGAGCTGTTGGAGACGGCCGACACCGCCCTGGTGTCGAACTCGGCGACACCAGAACCGACGTGGAGGGTGACATGTCATGGCTGGCGATGTCGTACAGCCTGGGTTCCGGTGATCGCTACACTTCTGACCCCTGAATGACACTGATAACAGTTTTCTGGTCCCCGAACGTCGCTGGCCTCGGCGTGAACCGAACGCACCGCCGACGACCTGTGCGGACAGTGCTCGGCGTTTGTCAGCGATCGTCACCCTTCGCCGACGTCTCACGGCGTGGAGACGGCATGATCTTGGAGTACGCAGGCGGCGCGCGGTAGAGCGCCAGCGCCTGTGTGGGTCGCTAGCCAGCCTGGAAGGACTGCGCCGCTGCGCCGTCAGAGTCTCGATCGGAGATCCACACGGGCACGCCGCCCGGCTCAGCGGCGGAGATGATGGTCCTGCTGCTCGATCACGGCTTCACGCCGCATCCCTGCGCACCGGTGGACAGGCTCTTAACGACGGGCCGAGGCAACGGGCAGACGGGGACTGCGTAAGCTGCCTCCGAAGTTCACACGGTAACGATTATCACTTCCGTTAAGTCCGATAGCCGTCTGAAGAGCGTTGCGTGCGTATCGCATTCGTCGGCAAGGGAGGCAGTGGCAAGACGACCCTGTCCGCATTGTTAACGCGGTACCTGGCCGATCAGGGCTTTCCGGTCATCGCCATTGATGCTGACATCAACCAGCATCTTGGCCAGGCCCTGGGGCTCGATGATCGTGCCCTGGCGGCGATCCCGGCGCTTGGATCGGATCTGGACTGGCTGAAGGATCACCTGCGAGCAGATAACCCGCGCATCGCCTCATCAGCCGTGATGATCAAGACCACGCCTCCGGGTCACGGGTCGCGGCTGCTCCGTTATGACCTCGATGATGAGCTACATCGCCGGTTCGCCTG
>DASYMC010000112.1:0-14392 GCA_036009255.1 Pseudonocardiaceae bacterium | reverse complement strand
AGGTACTTGCCACTTACTCGCACTCGGCGCAAGCTGCTGACTTGCGGCTTTGCCACACCGCAACCCACCAACCCGTTGCTGCCTGAGGTGCCTACATCAGATCAGGTGCCGCTTCTGGGCGAAGACGATGGCCTGCACTCTCGTGTGAGCTCCGAGCTTTTCCATGAGGGCTTGGGTGTAGCTGCGGATGGTGTTGATGGTCAGCTCCAGCTCGGCGGCGATGTCCTTCGTGGTCAGCCCTGCCACCATCAGCCGCAGGACGTCGATCTCCCGCGGACGCAGCTGGGCATACGTCGTGTCCGCCTCGTCCAGCAGGTCCTGGGCGGTCTCCAGGCTGCGTGCGACGCTGCCGTCGATGACCATGCGGCCGTCGCGGACGTCCCGCAGCGCCTGCACGAGATCGAGGTCCAGCGTCCCCTTGAGTAGTACGCCGGCCGCGCCCGCTTCAAGACATCGGCGCAGGTTCTCGGCGTCGTCATAGGCGGTCAGCATGACGACGCGCGCACTCGGTGCGACCGTCGCCAGCTGCCGGCAGACGTCGGATCCGTTGAGGTCGCCGAGCCGGACGTCGAGTAGCACAAGATCGGGCCGTGTCCGGCTGGCCATAGTGACGGTCTCACGGCCGGAGTAGCACGCGGCGATGACCTCCAAGTCATCCGCATGGGACAACAACCGCTCGATGCCGTGCGCAACGATCGGATGGTCATCGGCGATGAGAACGGTACTCAAGGACGGCACCGCATAATAGGGACAGCAACGCGGACACTGGCACCACCGTCGTCGTTGTTTCCGAAGCGCAGGTTCCCGGCGACTCCGTCGACCTTCTGTATCAGGGTCGGGATGCCCAATCCTGCGCGGCGCCCGGGCACCGGATTGGGCTCGAAGTCCGCCGGCAGACCTTTGCCGTCGTCCTCGACTGCCAGGACAACCTCCTGAGCCTGATAAGCGACGGAGACGACGACCGCATTGGCTCCAGCGTGCTTTTCGATGTTGTGCAGGGCTTCCCGGACCACGGACAGCAGCACGGTTTCGATCTCCGGCTTCGCGGGCACTGGAATCCCCAACGTGACGACCTCTGTGGCGATGCCGGTGCGGGCCGAGAACGTCGCAGTGTCGCGCCTGATGGTCACCGGCAGCGCCTCCGCGGTCGGCATCAGGTTGTGCATCGCCTCGCGAAGGTAGGCCGATGCCTCGGCGGCATCGGCCTCGATTTCCCGCGCGGACTTGCACACCAGCTCGGGGTCGGTGGCGGTCGGGACATCCTGGAGCTCCTGCGCGGACATTGTGATCTTGAATAAGATTTGGCCCGCAGTGTCGTGGAGCTGCTGGGCGATGCGCTGGCGCTCCTCCAGCACCGCGAGCTGGCCCGCACGCTCGACCCTCGCCGCAGTGACGATGAGCGGCGCAAGGCAGGCGCCGAACTCGCTCATCAGCAGAGTGGTCCGGGGCGAGACTCGGCGCCCCCTCATCCCCGCGTACATCACGCCAAGCCAGTTGCCACCAAACTCAATCGGAACAGCCGCGAGTCCCCGGATGCCCTCGCCCACGACCATCTCAACCAAATCGTCAACGTGATCGGCCTCAGCGGCGCAGTTGCCGGTGGTGGCGGGCATGCTGCGGTCAAGTGCTCGCCAGCCGAGGCCACTGCCCCGCGGCAACGTAATACCGACCAGGTCCGTGGTGGTTCCTTCCGCGGCGCTGACGATCAAAGAATCCTTGCCGTCATAGATCGCGATCGCGGCAAGGTCAGCGCCGATCAGCCGGTGCATCCGCCGGCAGGCCTTGCTGACCAGGCCGTGCAGGTCGGCTAGGCCGTAAAGGCCGCGGGTCGCGACGACGAGGTTGCGGACATCGTCGATGGATTTCACCGTGTAGCACATTGAGGCTCCGTTTGCCCTACGTCGGGGCCATGCCACGTCTCCCGGCCGGCGCTGCGGCCGGAGTAGCCGCCGTGCCTGAATAGCCGGCTCTGGAAGGCTTTCGATCGCAGCACCGCCCGCAGTGCCGCGATCGACTGGCTGTCGAAAGCCGGGGCCGGCACGACGAGCACCTCGCTGGTCGAGCCGGTTCGGGCAATCTCGATGACCGTTACCTCACCGATGCGTGCGACGAGCGCAGCGATCGGATCTGCCGCACCGCCGCTGGCGCCGTGGTCCTGCGTCAACGCGGCCGCATGGCACAGGCCGGTTGCTAGTGCCTCGCTCGCGTCCTGGACCCCGAACTCGTTCCATTGCACCGACCCACGGGGCACCTCGTCGTAGCACAACTCCAGCAGGGCATCCGTCGCCGGCGACCGCAGGCCGCTGATGATCGTGGTCGCCGTGCCGAACGCGGCTCCCGCGACTGGGACGGGGCGCACCTCAGCGCCAGCAGCGAAACCGTTCACCCCGACGGGGATGCGCAGCACCGCTTCGGTCTGGACGATCGTGTTCAGCGCGCCAGCACCGCGCTGCAGCGGGGTGGCCACCAGAGCCTCCTGGCCGGTGCGCGGATCGACGATGCGGGCCAGGCGCAGGCGCACATACTCGTCCAGGTGCGCGGCCGAGCTCACCGTGCAGTTCAGCCGGGCGGCCACTCCGTCCTCTCCGGCCGACCGACCCATCGACAGCATCCTCCGGAGCAGGGGCCCGACGAAGCAGATGAACGCACGCTCAGCAGAGGCCGGGTAGCCCGGTACACCGACCACCGGAACTGGGCGGTGGCCGGTCAGCACTCCGAGCAGCACCGGATGCCCGGGCCGCATCGCGACGCCGTGCACGGCGATCCGGCCGAGGCGCCGCACGACTGTGGCGGTGTGATCACCACGGCCGGCGCTCGAGCCGGCAATCACCAACACGACATCTGCACGATCTGCCGCCTGCGCCACTGCGGCGGTGAGCAGGTCCGGACGGTCCGGCGCGATCGGCAGCCGCAGTGCCTCGCCGCCCGCCTCCTCGACCATCCCGGCCAGCATCAGCGAGTTCGTGTCGAGCACCTCTCCCGGCGCAAGGATCGTGCCGACCGGACGTACTTCGTCCCCGGTTGGCAGGACCGCCACGACCGGCCGGCGCCGGACGCGGATGGTGTGGTGGCCTGCGGCGGCCAGCGCGGCCGCATCAACAGGCCGGATGCGGTGGCCGGCAGGTAGCACGAGTTGCCCCGCCTGGATGTCCTCGCCGACAGGTCGCACGTGACGGCCTGCGGCGACGGAGGTGTCGATCTCGGCGCTGCCATCATCGGTCAGCCGGACGTGCTCACGCATGATCACAGCGTCGCGCCCGGGCGGTATCAGGTCGCCGGTGTCGAGAAGGTCGAACTCCATGGGCAGTAGCCGGGCGGGCTGCTGTGGTGTCGCCGTAGTCGTTGAGGAGGCGTGCACCGCGATGCCGTCCATGGCGGCGGCCCGGTAGGCGGGCACCGACCACAGCGCCCGCACCGGCTCGGCGGTGACCCGCCCGCTGGCCGCGGCAACGCCAATAAACTCGGCATCGATCTCCGTTACCCCCTGGGACCGCGTGCATGTCCGCATCCACGCCCGGAACGCCTCGGCTACCGGGTCCGCAGCGACCGCGTCGTCCTGAGCCGCCCGAATGTCGCCGGTCGGGGTGTCGGCTCGCGGCCGCATCATTGCCACTCGGTGTACCTCCACGTGCCACGACGCCCGCGGCAGATGCCCGCTGCGATCGCGGCGAGCACGTCAGCCGCTGATGACGAACAACTTCTTGAACGGCTGCGTGACGGTCCACATGGACTTCGTGCCCTTGGTGAACGACACGATATCGCCAGACCGGAGGGTGACCTTGTCGCCGCTCTCGAGCTCAACGACGAGCTCTCCCGCCAGGACATGAATGGTCTCGTCAGCGTTGAACGGGTACGGGAAGCTTTGTGGCTCCGAGCGCCACAGTCCGACGGCCAGCGTCGCACCCTCGGATCCTTCGGTCCGGATCCAGTGGACCTCCCCGATTGCCTCTCCACCGACCACGAATGGCTCGTAGTCGTCAGCGGACGTTGCAGAAAGGGCGTACTCGGCGCTCTTGGTCGTCACTTCAACTCTTTCTCGATGGGTTTTGAATGACTTCCGAAATGTTACTAATCGGACAGAAAAGCTTGCTCAACCGACACTACAGCATGTGCGTCGAACGAACTTGAAGAACACCTACATTTGCGGGTTCGCTTGCCCTTGAGCGGCTCAACTTACACCGCTGAGCTGCGGGTTCACCTTGGTGAAACAGGTTCGACACGGAGGATTTTCATGACGCACCTGCATTTGCAGGGATGCTGGGCATTCGAAATCTGACGAATTTCTGGAGCTTTACACTCCTTCACCTGCGCGTCACGCATCCGTAACCGGCGCTTGCCTAACTTGGGGCGTCGTTTAGGCCACGCGGACCATCAAATCTATCATCCCACCCGGGAAGGGGCTTCGGCGATGACACTCGCACCAGAACTCGGTTCGAATGAGCTGAAGATCGTCCGCGGCGCGTGTCCGCACGACTGCCCGGACACCTGCGCGATGCTTTATCACGTCCTCGACGGCAAGCTCGTCGACGTCACGGGGGATCCGAACCACCCGATGACCCGCGGCGGCCTGTGTGTCAAGCTCAAGAATTTCCCAGAGCACCACTACCAGGCCGACCGGCTGCTGTACCCGATGCGTCGCACCGGGCCGAAAGGGTCGGGACAGTTCGAGCGCATTTCCTGGAATGACGCGCTCGCGGAGATCAAGGCTCGGTGGACGCAGATCATCGAGGAGTACGGCGCACAGGCGATCATGCCGCATGCCTACCTCGGCCATCAGGGCGTGCTGAACGGACTGACCTCGGGGGATGCCTTCTTCAACCGTCTCGGTTCCAGCGTCGCGGAAAAGACCTACTGTGAATCCGGCTCATCAACCGCTTGGATCATGACGGTCGGCCCCACCGGCGGGCTTGACGTGGAGAGCATGGCCTACTCGAAGTACATCATCGTGTGGGGCATGAACATGACCAGCACGAACCTGCACGCATGGCCGTTCGTCCTGGAAGCCCGGAAAAAGGGCGCGAAGGTCGTCGTCATCGACCCGGTGCGCACCCGCACCGCCCGGCAAGCCGACTGGCACATCCCGATCCGGCCGGGTACCGACGGTGCGCTGGCCATGGGTCTCATCCACGAGATCATCGCCCAGGATCTAGTGGACTCCGACTACGTCGACAACTACACCCTCGGCTACGACGAGCTGGCTGAGCGGGCAGCGCAGTACCCGCCTGAGCGCGTCGCCGAGATCACCGGCGTCCCGGCCGAGGACATCCGCACGCTGGCTCGTGAGTACGCCACCACCCAGCCGGCCGCGATCCGGCAAGGCGTGGCGATCGAGCGCAGCAAGGGCGGCGGCCAGGCGATTCGCGCCATCACCTGCCTGCCGGCACTGGTGGGCGCCTGGCGGTATGTCGGCGGAGGCACGGTCGAGATGCCGATCTGGGAATTCCCCACCCGTTTCGACAAGATCTGTAAGCCTGAATGGATTCCCGAGGGCACCCGGGTGATCAACGAACTGGAACTGGGTTCGGCCCTTACCGGCGAGATGAGGCTCGACCCGCCACTGAAGTCGCTGTTCGTCTACAACTCCAATCCAGTCTCGCAGGGCCCGGCACAGGCTAAACTGGTCCGCGGCCTGCTGCGCGACGACCTATTCACCGTGGTCAGCGAGCACTTCATCACCGACACTGCCCGATACGCGGACATCGTCCTGCCCGCGACCATGCAAGCCGAGCAGCTCGACGTCATGGTCACCTGGGGACATCTGTACATCTCGCTCAACCAGCCCGCGATCCCCGCGCCGAGCGAGTGCGTGCCGAACGTGGAGCTATTCCGCCGGCTGGCGAAGACCATGGGTTTCGACGACGACTATTGGGACCGCACCGATGAGGAAATGCTGATCGACTTCCACGACTGGGACTCCCCAGCCATGGAAGGCATCACGTGGGACAAACTCAAAGAGCACGGCTACCTACGGATCAATGTCGGCTCTCCCGACGTCCGGGCCCCGCACGCCGAAGGCAACTTCCCGACCCCATCAGGCAAGTGTGAGTTCAAATCCAGCCTCGCCGAGGGCGGCAACTTCGTGGTCCCGGTGTGGCGGTCGATGTACGACGCAATGCAGCCCGGCGAGCCCATAGACCCGCTACCGAGCTACGTGCCGCCGTTCGAGTCGCCCGACTCGAACCCGGAACTGGCCAAGCGCTACCCACTCAACATCGTCTCGCCCAAGCCACACGCCTTCCTCAACAGCCAGTACGGCAACGCGCAGGACAAGCAGCGCGTCCAGGGCGAGCAGCGGATCTTCCTGCACCCCCACGACGCAGCCGAGCGCGGCATCGTCACCGGCGACCTAGTCCAGGTGTTCAACGACCGCGGCATGTTCCAAGGCCCCGCACAGCTGGACGACGCGCTGATGCCCGGCCTGGTCATGGCCAACGTCGGGCACTGGGCCAGCTCCAGTCCCGGTCTCAGCTCAGTCAACTCAATCACGCTGGATCTGCACTGCACACTCGGGAACGCCGGGGTGTACTCGGACAATCTCGTCGACGTGGCCAAGTTAGAACCAGACCGGCTGATCCACAGCGCAGACAGCGGAGCGTGACGGCAATAGGCGTCGCACACGTGCTACGAGAGCGGACGAGTCGAGCACTGCATCGAAACATCGTTGTCATAGCTCAACCGGCCGACTTTGGGTGCTGTTCCCGTGAGTCATTCTTCATGAGCGTCCGAATAGGGATGGGTAGAACCCGTTTCGATGAGGTGGCATAGCAATGAGTGTTTCGACGCTGTGGCAGCCGCAAGCGCGGCGGGTCGACAGTCGCAGACCTCCGACTTCCGCCGACCATCCCCTATTCGACATGGTCGGACGTCGTCGGCTCATGCGGCCGCGAGCGGGACCGGGTCTCGACTCTTCCCCAGTGAAGAGAAGCACTCGCACACCGAAGAAAGATGAATGCCCTAGTCAGAGACCTAGGCATTCATCGGTGGAGCTGACGGGACTCGAACCCGTGACCCCCGCACTGCCAGTGCGGTGCGCTACCAGCTGCGCTACAGCCCCCAAAAGATCACCCCGAACCTGCCGCGGTGCGTAGGCCACCGTACACGAGGTCCGGGGTGATCCTGACACAGGATGGGCTCAGCGGCGAGTACCGCTGAGGGCTTGGTCCAACCAGGCTGGGTTACTGATGTCGACGATCGCACCGTTCACGACAACACTCGGAGTGCCGAAGCGGTGATCGGATCGGAGCCCACCGACGTATCGACTGGCCGCCTCGGTGGCTGCGGTGATGCGCGTCCCGGCATCGGTCTGCACGCAACGCGCGAAGCTATCGCCGGCTCCCAACGCGCGGCCGAGCTGCTGGAGTTCGGCGCTGGTCCACCCGCGACCGCCCTCGGGGGGCTGAGTGGCGTAAAGGCTGTCGTGGAAGCGGGGAAAAATGCCGGCCTTGGCAGCGCAGAAGCTCGCTCCGGCCGCCAGAGTCGAGTATCCGGCAGGGGCGGAGCGGTCATCCAGAATGGCTACCGGGTGATACACCACCTTCGCGGTGCCCGCCGCAGCGGCTTGCTCGAATTGCTGGTGGTAGAGCTTCTCGAACTGGCCGCAGATCGGGCACAGGAAGTCCTCGTAGACATTGATGGTGACGGGAGCCTCGGGCTTACCGGTCACGATGGTGTCGCCCTGCACGGCGACCGGGTACTCCGGCCCAGCGGCGGCCACCGGGATCGCGTTCGGGAGCTCCGTCTTGTTGCGGCTCTGCAGCCAGAGCCCCACCCCGACGACCACGGCGAGCACTACGACGATCGCGATCGCCACGATCACCCCACGGCTGCCTCCGCCGCCACGAGCTGCCGTGACCGCCTGCGCGGCTTGCTGCTTACGCTTGTCCTCAGCGACCACTACACGTCCCTCCTGCTTATCTGGCCGGGTGACCGGCTCGACCCCACGGTGGCGGGCTGATCAGCGCGCAGCCAGCCGTCGACGCTCAGCGCCGTCCGGGGCCGCAGCACCAGCCATAACGCCAGGAGCAAGATACCGGCGTCACGAGCCAGCTCCAGCGGGTACTGCGTGTTGCCCTCGGCAACCGGCCCACCACCACCGAAGCACCCGCAATCGATGGACAATCCGCGCGCCCAAGCCTGCGCCACTGCAGCCATCAGACCCACCAGCAACACTGCCGAAGCCACCGCGACCCACCGGGTGATCACGCCCAGCAGCAGCAGCGTTCCCACTGCCAGCTCGACCAGGGGCAACGCGGAGGCGACCGGGCCGACCAGCTCCGGCGCCAGTACCTCATAGGCCCCTACTGCGACCCGGGTCTGCTCCGGGTCGATGGCCTTGATCGCTCCAGAGACCAGAAAAACCGCGGCGAGTCCCAGCCGCACTGCAGTGCCCAGCCCGTCGACGAGGGGGCGGGAGAGGCGGAGCACATGCGCAGACTAGCCAGTCCTCCCGGGCTGAGGTGAGCCTGGCCATGGCGAGGCGGGCCTGAGTACCGACGCGACCCGGTTCGCTCCGTATCGTGCCGGTGAGGGGAGTCGCTGAGGCGCGGTGATGAGTGATGACCGGCGAGCCGGGCAGTGAGATTGGGCATGTGCACCGGGACGTGTCGGGCGGATGGCTCCGGCCGGCTGTGTTCGGCGCGATGGACGGTCTCGTGACGAACATCGCGTTGATCGCAGGAGTGGGCGGCAGCGGGGCCGGTGCCCGAGTGATCGTGCTGGCCGGGGTGGCGGGCCTGGTGGCGGGCGCCTGCTCGATGGCGCTCGGGGAATACGCGTCAGTGCAGACGCAGAACGATCAGGTGCAAGCCGAGGTCGCGGTAGAGAAAGAGGAGCTACGCCGTCATCCGAGGGCCGAGCAGGCCGAGCTGGTCACGTCCTTGATGCAGATGGGTTTGACCCGCGGGACGGCGAAGCAGGTGGCCGAGGAGGTGCACGCCAATCCGGCGCTGGCGATCCGAGTGCACATCAACCAAGAGCTCGGCGTCAATCCGGAGGATCAGCCCTCCCCATGGGTGGCCGCCGGATCGTCGTTTCTGTGCTTCGGGATAGGGGCTCTCGTCCCGCTGATCCCCTACCTGCTCGGCCTTCCCTTGCTGTTCGTGGGACTCGCGGCCGGTGCGGTGGGGTTGTTCCTCGCGGGAGCGCTCACGTCGCGGTTTACTACCCGTTCGTGGTGGCTAGGCGGGCTACGCCAGATCGGTTTCGGCGCGATCGCCGCGGTCGCGACCTACCTCATCGGCGTGCTGATCGGGGCCGGCGCAGGCTGAGGATCCTGGCGCGGCAGCGTCTCGGGCGTTCGCAACCAGATCACCGCTGCGAGCAAGGCGATGCCCCCGGTGAGGGCGAACGCCGCAGGGTAAGACAGCTGATCGACGAGCAGGCCGGTCGCGATCGGGCCGAGAATCGCACCGACGTCGGAGGTCATCTGGGCAACGGCCAGCACCGGACCACCCTTGGCCTGCGAGCCGATCACATCAGCCACGGTGGCACCCTGGGCCGGCGTGATCAGCCCAGCGCCGGCACCGGCGAGAAGGGCGGCCGCCAGGAACTCCGGCACCCCGCTGGTGAGTCCCAACCAGATCGTTGCCCCACCGGTGAGGGCCAGACCCACCACCATCGGCAGGCGACGCCCGAGCGCATCCACCAGCCGCCCAGAAAACGTCAGCACGGCGATGGTGCCCGCGGCGAACACCGAGAGCGCCACGCCGGCCAGTGACTGCGCCCGGTGTAGCACCTCGACGACGAACAGCGGCACCAGCGCTACCCGCACGCCATAGACCGCCCACCCGGTGGCGAAGCTTGAGGCCAGTGCCGCACGGTAGGCCGGGTGGCCCCATGCCTGGCGCAGTGTCAACGCGGGCAGCTCAGCAGCCGGTACAACCCCGAACATGGTGGATCGCCGCAGGAAAAACCAGGCCACCGTAGCCGCGGCGAACAGCGCCACCGCGTAAACCACGAAGGGAGCGCGCAGTGAGATCGCGATCAGACCGCCACCGAACAATGGACCGCTCACGCTGCCGAGCAGGAAACCGCTGGACCACAGGCTGGTGGCACGTCCGCGCAGCGGCGGTGGGGTGAGCCGGATCAACAGCGCGACCGCCGAGACGGTGAACATGGTCGATCCGACACCGCCCAGCGACCGCAACACCAGTAGCTGCCAGTAGTCACCGGCAAAGGCACAGGCACCGGTTGACAGGCCGACCACGGTGATGCCCCAGATGAAGACCGGGCGTTCGCCCAGCGCCGAGACCAGCCTGCCGCTCATCGGGGCGAACGCCAGCCGCATGAACGCGAAAGCGCTGATCACTATCGAGGCGGCGGTGACGCTGACATCGAAGCTACGGGCAAAACTCGGCAATGCGGGCGCGACAATCCCGAAACCGAGAGCGATCACGAAACTGACCGCGACGAGCACCCAGACCTCGCGAGGCAGCCGCGGCACGGATCGCAACGCCGAAGACGATCCCGGACCCAACGCTTCGTCCACCGGTTACCACCTTGTCGATCGCGATGCTCAGGGCACCACTGTGCTCAACCGGTGGCGTGTACCGGGACATTCCTGGCGATCAGTGCTTATGCCACGTTCCTCGGCCCGGAGGCGGACGAGGGTGCGACGGGCTCGGGCGCGGTGGGATAAAGCAGCACCCGCATGGTGGCGTCCTCACGATCAAAAAATATGCGAGTGACCTCCACATCGATGTATCCATCCTCACCGAGGGCGGCGTTCACGCGCACGAACTGGCCGTGGAGCCTGTGTAGACCGCACATCGTTGTGACGACGAGCTCAGCGACGGACCTAATCCCGAGGCTGCTATCCGCAGCCGCGTGAGAGCCGGGCGCCTGAGACGGCGCTAACTGATTGGTCATAGATGACTCTCCTTTACCGCGTGATCTGCATGATTATTCCCTCACCTAGATCACGAAAATGAAAGGTCTTGATCACGTCCAGCGCCGACCGGTCATGTCGGCTCGCTGGGCGGTATCTCATTTTCGATGCCGTTAAGGAGCGGATCATCAAGCGTCAGCCGACAATTATTCCGCGAAGCTTTGGTACCAGCGATATGCCACTCACCATAGCCGGCCACACTATGTGACGGGAAAAATGTGGGGAATTTCTGGTTCAGAGTTGCCGTCTGCGGCAGCTCTGCAACGGATCCATCCCCCTCCCGAGCCAGGAGGCGTTGATGTGACGGGGATCAGGGGGCGGCGGATGTGAGGCCGAAGGTGGTATCGATGTCGTTGGCGAGGCGCTCGACGTCAGCAGCGAAGGGAGCCGTCGCTGCGGTGCCGCTCGCTGCGCGTTCCAGATTGTGCAGGCGAGCGAAGAGTCCCTTACGGCTGTCCTCGGTTACCCATGGGGCCAAGTCAAGAGCCCTGGTGAGGTCCTCGTCAGCCCGCTGCAGCGCGAGACGGGCGCCCGCGTCGCCGCCGGCTCCCAACGACGCGGCACCTGCCTCGACGTGCAGAGACAGCACGCGTAGCTGCGAGGACGTCTGGCGAGCTTGCTCTCGCACCGCTGCCACCCGGTCTGCCGGGGTCGGTGCGGTGAACCGGCCAACGATCCCGCCCAGCAGGCCGCCGAGCAGGAACGCCACCACGGTCAGGATCAACAACTGCCGGCGCCGCTGGGCCTGCGGGGTGTAGATCGCCATGATCAGCCGCGCCCGACGATCACTGCGCCGGCGCTGGCGCCGTGGCTCTCCACGATCGCATCCGGATCGGCCAGCTCCAGGATCCGACCATCCTGGACGACCCAGATAGTGGGTTGCACGGTGACCGGCCCGACATGCCGGACATGGCGGGAGATCACCGACCCGATGGCCGCCTGCCACGGCTCGCCGGCTGCCTCGTTCATCAGGATGGCCTCTCCACGCACGTCAAGAGCTGGGTCGCCGAACCGGTCGAGTAGCAGCACCCGGCCATCCTGCGAACTCAACCAGAACCGCCCGACCTCATCCACTCGCTCCGAACCGCCAGCGGCACGCACCACGTCGATGATCGCCGCGCGGCTCAACGGCGGCCGCCCGGGCACCACACCGGAACCGAGCACGAGGGCGCCCACAGCCACCGCACGAATCGCGCCACGGTCACCGATCTGGCTGACCTGGACCTGCAGCGAGGTCGGTGACGCGCCTGCGGCGAGTGCTTCGGCTTCCACCTCGGCGATCAGGGCGTCGATGTCGGCAGAAGTAGACCGTGACACGGTGCGTTCGCGCTCGGCGCGAACCAACGACAGCGCGTCACCCATCGAGGAGATCACCTCAGCTCCCGGGGGTATCTGGCAGTCCAGCCCGAGGGTGCCGGCCAGCGGCCGGCCGAGCACACTGGCCCCGCCACCGACCGCGATCAGGGCCGGCTGGGTGAGGTGGTGTTGGGCGGCCACCGCAGTGACGAGGTCGGCCAGCGCCTCAGTGGAGGCCTGCATCATCCGCCGGGCGAGTTCGGTGCCGGACAGCTTGAGCAGCTGGCCGGCGATGTCCAGCGCCGTGGTGGCCGAGCGCGGGTGACCAGCTGCGTAGTCACCCGCCGGCACCAGCCCCAGCGCGTTAGCCGCGCACGTGTTGGTCAGCGCGGCCGTCGTACCGTCGGCCAGCCGTAGCACCAGGTAGTCGGCGGGATCTCCGGGGCGCGGCGCGAGTGTCTCCGGGCGCGCACCTACCAGCCGCTCCGGGGTGAGAAAACATGAGTAGGTCAGGCCCGCGATGTGCGCGCTGCGCGGCCCGACGCCGTAGATCCGCCGCCGCCGGATCCGCAGCATGGATCCTCCGGCGACCCCGGCGACCTGCACATCCAGTGCTCGCACCGCGGTGGCCTGCCCGGCGACTCGCACGTAGGACAGCGCGGGACGGCCCGCGGTGATCGCCGCGACGTTGGTGGAGGTTCCGCCGACCTCGACGATCACTCCGTCGCCGATCCGTAGCGTGCGCAGCGCACCGGCGACCGAGGCCGCGGGGCCCGAGTACAACGTGCGAGCCGGCGCGGCGCGGAACCCACTGAGATCGGTGGCACCGCCGTCCCCGCGCATCACCATGACCGGGCAGGTGACCCCCGCGGCGGCTACTCCGGCCTCCACCACCTCCGCGGTGCGCAGCGCAATCGGCAGGATCGAGGCATTGAGTGCGGCGGTGACCGTGCGTAACTCGAGGCCGTACAGACCGGTCAGTCCTGATGAGGTAGTGACCGGCAGCCCCATTTCGGCGGCGAGTGCGGCGACCGCGTCCTCGCATGCCGAGTCGTCCGGAGCGAAGGCTTCCGCCACACACACCGCCTGGGCACCGGCGGAGACCAGCATCTCCAATGCCCGCCGGGCTGTGCCGGCGTCGAAACCCGCCGAAAGGTCAATGAACTCATGCGCCGCTGCTCTGCTGATCATGGTTCGGTTGCGGGCTTTGCGCAGGTAGGGGGCGCGGGCCAGGCCGAGCACACCGACCGGCACGGTGTCGCCTTCCAGCAGTGCGTTCACCGCCTGCGTGGTGGAGTGGGTGACCAGTTCAATGGTCTCGGCGCCGACCTCCGCCACTAACTTCGCGACCACGTCGACCACGCCGGCGGACACCCCGTCGCGGTGGCCGTGGGTGGTGGGGACTACGGCACGTCCGGCGAGCTCACCGGTCACAGAATCGATCGCGACCGCCTTGGTGAACGTGCCACCTACGTCAGCGCCTACCCGGACACCCATTCAGCCTCCCGCCCGCACTCGAGGCCGCACCATCAGCAACCACGTCGCGCCGAGCGCATACACGGTGACCAGGACCGCCTGGCTGGCCAGGGTCTGCACGCTGGGCCAGTAACCCAACGCCTGGGACAGGAAGATCGGCGAGCGCGGCAGCCCGTCGATGGGGGTGAGTCCGACCAGGTCAGCAGTCTGGAGGCTGCGCACCGCGTTACCGAGGAATGCGACCGATGTCGCCATCAGCAGCAGCACGGCAGCCACCAGGAATGTCTTCACCGGCAGTCGCCTGCCCAATTTGAAGATCAGGTAGGAGACCACAGCCAGGGCGACCACACCGGCGGCGAGTCCGGCCACGATCCACCAGCCGAGCCCCTGGCCGAACTCGACGAGCGCCTGGTAGAGCAGGGCCGTTTCCAGGCCCTCCCGGTACATCGCCGTGAAGCCCACCAGCACCAACGCCGTAGTGGACCCGACGGACACGGCGTTGAACAGCCTGCTGCGCAGGAACTCCATCCAGCGGCGATGCTCCAGCCGGGCGATCAGCCAGAACAAGATGTACAGCAGCACCACGACGGCGGCGGTGGCGACGACCGCCTCTTCGGGGGGCCGAGGGGCGACGTCCTGCTGGGCGGCGGCGGGGACGACTCGCTGCTCGGCGGTGGCGGCCAGGACGAGCTCTGGGGGCATCAGGGCGCGGACCTGCTTCGCGGCGGAGACGGC
>DASYMC010000111.1:0-8949 GCA_036009255.1 Pseudonocardiaceae bacterium | reverse complement strand
CTGCCATCGGATCCGTGTCGAGGTCGTGGTACAACGATCGCGCCGCCGGTAGTGACATTCCCGCTTCCGCAGCGCGTCCGCGAGATCGCAGATTCGGCGGCGCGCCCGGAACCAGTTATCCAGCACCGCCCGCGATTCGCTGCCCCGGAGAATATCTTCTCCGGACTCGCAATGAACGAGGCAGAGCAGGCGCTCGGCCGTCTCGACCCGCTCCGGCCGTGCGCTCTGCGCCGTGTCACCTACAAGTGCTCGCCACGCGGTGGCCGCCTGCTGCACGTCGTCGAAGACACCCGCCTGGACGAGCTCGACGAACCCGCACGCGTCGATATCGAACAGGAACACCGAGCGGTCCACCCCCTCGGGATAGGAAAAGCCAGCGATCAGCGCGATGCGCGCGCCGTACGCGTCGCGCATCTCCCACACCTCACCAGTAGCCGTGATCCGCCCGAGCTGCCGCAGCCAATCCGGCCGCCGCCGCATTGCCGCATCATCCCGCAACTCCTTCTTCGCGCGATCCAACGCCCTCCGAGTGATGGACTGCAGCGCCGGTGACCCGATCGAGGCCAGCCCGTGCAGCAATCGCCACGGGGGCTCCCACCCATTGTCCCGGCTGCCCACCTCCTCCCGGATCCGAGCCGTCGCGGCCTCCGTGAGTTCCTCAAACCACCAGCTGAACCACATCCCTTCACGTTCCTCACGCAAAACGCGGTGCAGCTCAGCGCCCAACAGCTCCGCCGTCGCCTGTTCAAGCTCCCGAGGCCCCCGCGCCGCCATGACGACGCCAGCCCGATCGAGAACAGCCCTATTCGAGGAATCGAACCACGCTGGCCGCTGCGGCGGACCCAGCAGTGACTTCATTGCCGTAAACGCCGAGCGCCGTTGACCTGCCTGTACCCCGTAGGTTCGACGGTGTGCAGTACCCCGCAGACCGGAGGCGGTCTTAGTCTTCTTGATCTTGCGACCACGAGATACCGGCGACATGCGCAGGATTGGTAAGGCTGGCGCCGTGGGCAGCGCCCGCTGGTCCCGTCTGCGGAGACGCCGTCGCCGACACGTGGATCGAACTCGGACTTTCCGGCATCACCAAGCGCCTGTCGATGATGATCACCGGCGCGACCGACGGGTTGCTCATCGGCATCATCAACTTGGTGAGGTCTGCCTGGTGGCTGGGATGATCGGCGGATTGACGAGGAACGGATCTTGGCGGTACAGCTCATGGAGGCGGGTAGGTCTCCGCTTACTAGCCCACGGTGAGTGCTCCGCCTTATTGCGTGCGGGGAGCCGTTGAGAGTCCCTCAGTTCGCCTCCACTTGGGGCGGCGGCCTTCTTGATGGGTGCCTGTAGCGTTGCCGCGTGCCACGGCCGGTCGCCTACATCGCGGAGCTGCTGCCACCGAGTGCAGAGTTGATCGACAAGATCCATCGTAAGCACGACGTAACCCTGGACGAGATTCGCGAGGCCGTGATCCTCACTGACGTGGAGTCTTCCGTCTGGGACTGGCACTCGGATCCGGCGCGAGGCTGGCGACTGCTTGTCACCGCCAAGACCTACGTCGGACGTAGGCTGCTCGTCGTCCTGTACCCGGTCGACGAGGCAGAGGGAATGTGGCGGCTTGGAACAGCGATGGACGACGATGGGTAACCGTCTCGGGGCTGACAGACGGCGCTCACGGGAGCACGATGTCCCTGTGCGAGACGAGGTGGACGATACCGATATGACCGCGGCGGAGTTCCGAGCGGCCGAGGACCGTGGCACGCCCGCGCAGGTCGTCAGGTCGCGCGAAGAATTCGACGCCCACTCCCGCCACGGTGGTGCCACGTTCGAGGTCTACGAGGACCGTACCGGCAAGTTCCGCTTTCGACTCAGGGCGAGCACCGGTCAGGTGGTTGCGACTAGCGAGGCATACGAGACCAAGGCCGCAGCCAGGAGGGGCGCTGAGTCGGTCCAGTCGGCGGCGTACAGCGCATTGATCGTCGAAGCTGCTTCATGACTCCGCCGTGTCACGAGAACGTCAAGATCAGATCTTCCGGGAACCAAGCAGACCGTCCAGGGAGTACCTCGAAACGCGCTGACAGGACGACGCCCCGTGTGCCCACTTGACACATAACCGATGGACCTCCGCAAGCTGTATTCACGCCCGTCCGGCGCGTGGCTCGGCGACAAGTGGACGGGCGGTGGTCCGCAGCGTGGGAATCAAACGTGTTGCGAACTCAGGTCTAACGGTGCTGCTGGTGCACTCAAAGATGTGAGAACTGCAACTGTTGTCGCTGGTAGATGCCGTAGTGGGCGTGGTCCGGTCTCCTCGTAATGAGCAGGTCCGGGGTCCGATTCCCCGAGGCGGCTCCACCTCTGTCCAGCCGCATGCTCGTTGGCCATCTCCGCTGCAGCCGCGTCTAGGACGGCCCCGAGGGAGTCCGCGGTGGTCAGCGCTGCTTCCTTCGTCAGGTGTCCGTAGAGCTCCGCGGTGATCCCTGACGTGGTCTTGCGGCGGTTCTCCACGTTGGGCACGTCCACTGCGAATGTCCAGCTGCCGTGCTTCCGGTCGCTGGCCGGTACCGGACAGCCCTGGCCAAGATCGCGCCCGTTCTCATCGCGGCAGTAACAGCGGCGGTAGACCCGGCCCTTGCTCATGGCGTGCCCTCCGCCCAGGCGTTGGTAGGCGCGGTGTTCTGCGCAAACATCACGGCCTGGACCATCGCTAACAGTGATGTCGTGGGAACCCGTTTCATCGCTTCCCTTATCTACCGGTTCTCTATCTCGGGTTGGCTGACACAGGGGTCCATCGACCATAAAAAGCGGTACTAATCGCCGTGATTCGGACACGCGAAGTCTGCGCTGTAACTAATAGCCCGGTTGCCGCGACAGCTGGGTATGGCTACTATCCGGGTTGGCGGTAACAGGCGGAATTCCACGCCCGACGAGGCGCGGGCTATTGCGAATCACCTCGTGGACTACCCAGAGGGCGATCATGACTTTTGGGACGAGGGCGACCAATCCGTACTGTTGGCCAAGCCACAGCTGCGGTGCAAGGAGGATGGGTCGCGACTGACGGTCCCGGTCCGGCTGTTTTAGGTCCCGGCCGATCCCCGCGAGAAGAACCTGCTGGTCATCAGAGGGTCAGGCCAACCGTGATAGTGCCGCCGTTGAGCAAGCTAAGGACACGCTGGTCAATGTGGGCATGGTCGCCGACGATTCTGAGCCCCCTTTTCTAGTCGGCCTGTCTGGGTGGTCGTCTCACCCGTGGGGGATCACCCAGACCAATTTCTGTCGGGGAGGTTCCGATGAGCGAGCAGACATTGACCGTCGTTTCCTACACCAGCATTCAGCAGCTGCTGCAGCAGCAGCGTGCAGCAGTGCGGTGAGAATGCGCGCAGCTCCGCCTTCCCAGAACTAGCGGTTACCGACCCCGGCATTGTTGGGTGACCCACCGGATAGCAGGTACCCGGCCCGATCGGCTGCGGTCTCGGAACCTTCGCATCCGGTGAGCGGATTGAACGCCACCGATCAGCGCGATGCGCGCCCAGTACGCGTCGCGCATCTCCCACACCTCACCGGTAGCTGTGATCCGCGCGAGCTGCCGCAGCCAATCCGGCTGCCGCCGCACCGCTGCGTCGCCCCGCAACTCCTTCTTCGCGACCCAACGTCCTCCGAGCGATGGACCGTAGCGCCGGTGACCCGATCGAGGTCAGCCCGTGCAGCAACCGCCACGCCGGCTCCTACGCGCCGTCCCGGCCGCTCGCCTCCTCCCGGATCCGAGCCATCGCGGCTTCCGTGAGTTCCCCGAACCACCAGCTGAACCACAACCCTTCGCGTTCCGTTTCCCCACGCAATTCGTCGGTTCCCTACCGCAGTCGGAGGTGAGATCAGCCCAACAGCTCCCCGAGCTGCGCCGCGGTCAGGCCCGCTTGACGCAGAATGGATCCCAGCGTGCCGCGGCGAGCGTTCGGTGCAGCGGCACGATGACTAGCCGCCCGTCGGGATGCCGCAGCTCTCGTCCCTCGGCGACCGGCCCACTCGCTTGGAGCCGAGCTGTCCGTGCAGCTGGCCCAGTCGTTGATGGCTTGATCGCCCGGCCCGACCCCCAAAGCGGCCGCGCACTAGAGCGCGGCGTGGAATCAAAAGTGGTAGGAACTTAGGTCGAACAGTGCCGCTGGTGCACCTAAAGGTGTGAGAAGTGCAACTGTTGTTGCTGGTGGACGCCGTATAGGCGTGGTCCGGTCTCCTCGTAATGAGCAGGTCCGGGGTTCGATTCCCCGAGGCGTGGCGCCCACACCGCGAGGTCGTCGAGAAGGCTCCGGAGCAGAACGCAACACCAACGGCCGCGGGGTCTCGGCCCCTTGCGGGCCTGCTCGGGTGGTGAGGATGGCAACGCTAGTCGCTAACTCCTCGATGAGATCAGCAAGACGGACCTGGTTGGCCTCGCCTGCGACGACCCGTCGACGCAGGCCCTGATTCCCCGCTCAAGCTTCACCCAGCCCGGCTCCGGCGCCGTCATCGGTTGGCCATCCGCAGCTCCCGGTGGCGCCACGATCCTTCGCCTTGGCCTGGCCATCGGAGAACCACCGCGACAGCCGCCCACGCCGGGCGTCATCCGCCTTCGATTTCTGCAGGGCCACGGCACCCCGACTGGCTGCCGCCCGGTCGATTCTCTGACTGGCGCCCTCAGGCATTGAGTGCCTCCTGGACAGTGCCGCCCACTGGGTGGTGTCCGTTGGTCGACTGGGTGGGTGGCTGCGCGACGCTGTCGGTGTCGACCGGCGTGCTGCGTGGAAACCACGCAGCTACCCACCACCCGAGAACGCATCAGTGCCCTGGGATGAGCTCCCGATGAGGTAGCGAAAGGTGTTGTCCAGCTGGTAACCACCTCTCGATGTCCGGTAGCCGGCCAGCCCCTCGAGGACGGCTCGGCGCACGGCGGCGGGGTCCGCGACGCGCAGCGCTCGTCGCCCGAGGCTGGAGCCGAAGAGGTCGCGCATCAATGTTTCCTCGTCGGGATACCGGAACGGGCAGACGACCTCACCGACGTCCGTCACGGTGAGCCCAGCTAAGGTAGCCAGCCGCTCGAGCCGGCCATCAGCCGACAGCGCTGGCGTCTGCATGCTTTGACCGCGGCCGGCGGGACGAGGCAACAGCCCGGAAAGGGCCTGCCCGAAGGCGCGGATGTCGCAGTTCTCTTCCTTGCCCCAGACTGTGATCACCACCGGCGCGCCGGGGCGCGCGACCCGGGCGGCTTCGCGGAGGGCCGTCAACGGGTTCGTGACGTGCATGATCGATTGCACGCAGATCACGGCGTCGAACCTGGCGGCCGGGTAGGGCAGCGCCAGGATGTCACCGACCTCAAAGACACCCTCGGGCACCAGCGCGGCAGCGCGCTCGATCTGACCCGTGTCCTGGTCGATTCCGGTGACCTGCGCGCCACGGTCCGCGGCCATCCGGCACAGCAGCCCGGCTCCGCAACCCAGGTCGAGCAGCAAGGTTCCCTGACCGACTCCTGCCCGGTGCAGGACCCGCTCGAACAGGGGCGTACCCCAATTCTGTGGTCCCTCATCCACAGTTCGTCAACTTAATGCTGCCCGGTGCCGCATGCTCTACGGCGTGGTCATCGACGACACTGAGGTGTTCACATGACAAGCTCTGGAGTGGGAGCACGAAGGCAGAGGAGTCCTCGGTGATCTTCATCGTCGTCAAGTTCACGATTCGTCCCGACAAGGCCGATGAGTGGCCCTCGCTCATCGAGGAGTTCACCGAGGCCACTCGGGGAGAAGAGGGCAACATCTTCTTCGAATGGTCAAGGAGCGTTGACGCGCCCAACCAGTTCGTCCTGGTCGAAGCATTCGCGGACAGCACAGCAGGCGAGGTGCATGTGAACTCCGACCATTTCAAGAACTTCATAGCGTGGGTTCCCGAAGTGATCGTGAAGAAGCCGGAGATCATCAACGTTGAGGTGCCCGACGACGGGTGGGGGCAGATGGCCGAGCTGACGCCGGCCAGCGCTTCCTAGCACGTCTCGGGGCCTCAGGTCCGGGCCGGGGGCTCCGGTACACGCGGCACCCTGATCCCGTACTCGCGGATTTTGCGGTAGATCGTGGCGCGGGACATGCCGAGCTGCTGGGCAGCGCGGAGCTTGTTGCCGTCGACGTTGAGCAGCGCCTGCACGATCGCATCGCACTCGATCGACTCGAGGGGAGTGAGCACCCGGCGCGTGCTCGCCAGGCACTCCGGCGGCAGATCGACCACCGTGATCACACCCGTCCGGCGGTTCACGACGATCTTGCGTACGGCCTGGTAGAGCTGCGCGATGTTCCCCGCCCACCGGTTCCGCATCAGTACCCGCATCGCCTCGGCCGAGCAGGACAGCGAGCCACCCTTGGTCAGCCGGGAGATCATGAACGGCACGAGGTCGCGCAGATCTTCGATGTGATGGCGCAATGGCGGGATCTGCAGCGAGCGCGGGAAGCAGCGAAGCAGGCGGGCGAGGTCACCGTCGTGGTCCGGCAGTTGTTGGCCGCGGGTCGCCACCACCCACGGCCGGTCGATGCCGGTCGATTCCCGATGCGGCTCGAGCACGTCATACAGCGCCCGCATGGTCTCGTCGGGCAGCTGGTCGATATGAGCCAGTATGATCGTCGCAGTGCCGCCGCCGATCTCCTCTGCGACTTCCTCCACCCACCGGGTGGAGTCGCCTCCCTCGGCCACCTCAATCCCGTCGAACACTCGCATGTGTCCGGCCGGCGAGCGGAGCTGGTGCGTGCCGCGGGCGATCGCCAGCTTGCCAACGCCCGGTTCACCTTCCAGCACCAGCCACTCCCCGGATTGGAAGTATCGGTCGGTATCCCGGCAGCACTTGCTCCACAGCGTTCCGGAACCCACTGCCGCTGGCAGCGTCACCGCTGACTGCCTGACCTCGTGACCGCCTCTGGTGGCGATTGGCGGGGTCAGCTGGACCTGCACTATCCCGCCGGTGACCGAGCGGTCGTCCCAGCTGGGTTTGCACAGCACCCGCGCAATGGCACCGCTGGGCAGATCGAGTACCAGAAGCTGCCGGCCGCCGGAACCCAGCGCCTCGGTCGCCTGTGCGAGAAGGACTTCCTGGTCTACAGGGTCGAGGATCTCCCGGGCCCGATCGTTCATCATCAGCATGTCTTTGCTGATCGCGAGTACGGCGCCGTGGCCGCGCCGGCACGTCATGAGGTAGTCGTGCAGTAAGGCCAGCTCGTGGCGGCCAGAGTGCTCGAACAGAGCCTCTTCGATCCGCTTCGCGGCCGTCGTGGCGGCGGCCACCATCATGGGGTTGGCGTCCGCTCGCCAGCAGGTCAGGTCGATGATGCCGACCAGCTTGCCGGTCACTGGATGGTGGATCGGCGCGCCGGCGCAGGCCAGGTCCTCTAGGTGCTCGACGTAGTGCTCGTGCCCGAAGACCGCGGCCGGGCCGCGTCCCTCCAGCGCGGTGCCGATGCCGTTCGTTCCGACGTGCTGCTCGGAGTAGCTGAACCCGATGTCGAGCTTGACCCGGTCTAGATGCGCGCGCAGGGTGGAGTCTCCGGTGCGCCTGTCTAACACGACACCGTGGGCGTCGGTCAGGACGATGCACACTGGCTCGCCGGCGAGCTGGTCTGCGAGATCACCGATGACGTTACTGGCGCTGTAGGTGAGCGGGCTGTCTCGGTTGGGGTTGGGATCGTAAGGCAAGTCGAAATGATCTGCGGGCACTCTCCAGTCCCGGGATCGGATCCAGGACGCCAGAATGCTGTCGCGGACGACGCCGGGCTTCACGGGCTCGGCGGTCAGGAAATGTTCCCGTGCACTAGCCAGGAGCGGGCTAGCGCCCGGCGGGTCGCGGGTTGCGGCTACCCGTCGGGCACCTAGTGGGTCGGCTTCGGCCACAAGTCGCCCCTTCGGAGCCCCAATGATCCGCGGTGGCGGCGCCATACCGTCGTCGGCAACTTGCACGATGGTACCGCCGGACGAGCCCTGTGAGTATTGCGCAAACAGATCAATGTCTCATGTTGAGACAGCATGTGCGCGCACGGGGGTGTGTGATCCAAGACACCGGGGTTACCCGGCAGGTGTTCGACGTGCCTGCCGCGCAGGCGGGTGTCCGATGTGCCGGCTCCGTCGGCGGGTTGAGGCGGAAGCGTGAGGTGGTACGGCGATGAGGCGGCCTCGATGAGTGAGTCCGAGCCCTCCACAGTCGAAACGTTCAACCCGTGGAGCGTCGTCAACCTGGTGTTCCACCATCTGGCTGCGAAGGGTTTGCACCCGGTCCTCGGCGAAGCAGGAGATCCGGCGCGGCCGGCAGCGGAGCTGCTGCGAGCGCTCGGTATCGAGCCCGGCCCGGAGCGGTCCGAGCACACGAGGCGCGACATCAGTCAGCAACTGGCCGATTTGCGAACGGCCGTGCTCGGCGAGCGCCCGTGATCGCTGTCAACCGCCTGAAACAGCACGGACGTCGGAGGGAGCGGCAGGTAACTGATCTATTTGTCTCATGTTGAGACCACCGGCCAGTCCGGTGTGAGGTGTGATTTGAGGCACAACGCGTCACGGTGACCTGCGTAGACCTACACGACGAGACAAGCAATGAACCGAGCAAGCGATCGACGCTGACGGCCGACGCCGCAGCGGACCCGAGTACCCGGGTGAGGAGTGTGACCATGAGTCGCCAGAGCGTGGCAAAGGCTCACCAGAAAATCCAGGAACTGTCCTGGGAACCGATGTATCACACGCCGTACCGGAAGTACGGGACCGACTACACCTTCCAGAAGGCACAGAAGAGGGATCCCCTCAAGCAGGTTCTGCGGTCATATTTCCCCATGCAGGAGGAGAAAGACCACCGCGTCTACGGGGCCTCCGACGGCGCGATCCGCGGCAATATGTTCCGCCAGGTACAGGAGCGCTGGCTGGAGTGGCAGAAGCTGTTCCTGTCCATTATCCCGCTGCCCGAGATTTCGG
>DASYMC010000110.1:0-1832 GCA_036009255.1 Pseudonocardiaceae bacterium | reverse complement strand
CGTTGATGATCTCCGAGACCTCGCTCTGCGACTGACCCGTGAGTGCTGCGATCGAGCGCTGCAGGACGCCCTGCCGCGTGAGGATCTTGTAGAGCTTGGTGATGTCACGCTCAGCGAGAGCGACTCGCATACTGGGCAGGTCGAACAGATCAGGGTGCAGACCCGGCGAATCCGACATGCGAGGGAGCGTAGCTCGCCAGGGTGATCACGTGATCACTGTGTGGCTGAGTAGCGCAGGTAGTCGGCGATGTGGTCGCGGACTGCGGCGCGGCGGAGCTTGCCTGAGGGTGTCTTGGGCAAGGAGGCCGGTGGCAGGACTACTACCGCGCCCGGCCGCAGGCCGATCGCATCGACCACTCGAGCGGCGACATCCTTGCGCAGGATGCGCTCGGCCTCAGCGTCTCCGGCTCGTGCGGACTCGACTGCTACCGCGAAGGACTCTCGCCGCCCGTCGGCGTCGATGCGTACCGCCGCCACGTTGCCCGGCCGGACGCCCTCCACCCGCTGCGCGGCGCGCTCGATGTCGATGGGGTAGATATTGCGCCCGCCCATGATGATGACGTCTTTGCGCCGTCCGCAGACCACCACGTCACCCTCGGCGAGATAACCCTCGTCGCCGGTGTCCAACCACCCGTCGGCATCCTGGGTCGCCAGGGGGCCAGCGGTGGTCAGGTACTCCCTGGTCACCGACTCGCCGCGCAGCTGGATCCGGCCGACTTCTCGCTCACCCAGCCGGTGACCGTCCTCCGCGACCACCTGGACCTGTATGCCGGGCAATGGCGGTCCTAGCCGCGGGAAGGCTCGCACCTGTGGCGCAGATGGGTCGGCCACGACAGCCCGGCGCTGAGTCTCCAAGGCGTCAGCGTCCAGGGTGTCCACCTGCATGCCGACACCCCACGGCGCGAAGGAGACCCCGAGTGTGGTCTCGGCCATCCCGTAGGCGCACACCATGCAGGTCTCCGGCAACCCGAAGCGGGCCCCGGCCGCGGTGAATGCCCGCACAGCGGTCGGTTCGATGGGCTCGGCACCGTTGAGCGCGAAGCGCAGGCTGGACAGGTCGAAGCGCTCATCGGTGTTGGCCAGCCGGCGAGCCAGCAGGGCGTAGCCGAAGTTCGGCGCCGCGGTGATGGTGCCGCGGTGCCTGCTGATCAGCTCAGCCCACAGCAGCGGGTGGGAGATGAAATCCGCCGGAGTGACCTTGACCAGCTCCAGCCCCAGCGCCATCGGAATGGTGAGGAACCCGACCATTCCCATGTCGTGGAACAGCGGCAGCCAGGAGACCATCACGTCGGTGGCCGGGTCCAGGGCCGCCGACTGCGCCATCGCGGTCATGTTGGCGTAGAGGTTGCCGTGGGTGATCCGGACGGCCTTGGGTTCGGCACTCGAGCCGGAGGTGAGCTGCAGCAGAGCGGTGTCGTCCTCCTCCACCGGCACCGGCGCAGCGAGTAGCCGGACGGCCGGATCATCGAGGTCGGCGAGCATGTAGTAGCTGATCCCGCGCTGATCCAGCACCGGGGCGAGCCGGTCGAAGGGTGGACCGAGCAGCACCAGCTTCGCGTCGATCATGCCCAGTACCCGGACGGTGTCGGCTGCCCAGCTGGCCAGATCGGCACGGGGGGTGGGTTGGTGCAGCATGGTCACGCTGCCGCCGGCGAGCCAGACCGCTTGCACGGCGGGCGCGATCAGCGCGGGGTCACCGGCGAGCACCGCGACCGCGTCACCGTGCTGGACACCAGGCGCAGCGGTTCCGATCAAGGTCCCGGCGGCCCGCAGAGCCTTCTCGTGGACCTCGGTCCACGTGGTGCGACGCGGCGAGGCCGGTTCACCAGTGG